>NZ_VFTB01000024.1:0-58031 GCF_007003945.1 Mesorhizobium sp. WSM4307 | reverse complement strand
TCCACATGGCAGCCTAAAGTCAAAAACGCCTATCAGTCGCCTCGCCCTGATCGAGGACAACCTGTTGAAGCTCCACAACTAGGTCGTCCAGCATCACAGTGAACCGCGTACGTAGTATTTTGTCGTAGGCGGCATTCTGGATAGCCGGATACGGGCTCTTCACCCGCTGCACCACCGATTGCGGGATGATGTCGCGAGAAACATTCACGGATTTCGTGAAAAAAGTGTACCCGCCGAAGAGCCCTACTCGCGGGGGCGGTGCAGCACCACCTCGGTGTCACTGCTCGTGTTCATGCGATGGACTAGGCCGGCCAGCTGTTGACGCAGCTCGCGGTAGTTGTAAGTCTCACCCGTGTAGACGAGCACCAAGTCAGGTCGGCCATCCCCCTGGAGCATCCTCGGCTGGCGGCCGCCCTGGATATCGATGATTGCCAGGCGGTGGTGTCCCAGCGCCGCAGGCCCGCCGATCCAAGTCCCCTCGTCGTCCGGACCGTGGTTCGCTATGGTGGCCGTCATATCGGCAAGCTCCCTTCGCGCATCGGGACCTCCGAGGTCTCGATTGAAGTCGATCCATTCACAGATGCCGCACAGGTTATGTCGCCGCATTTGGGCGAAGCAGATATAAGGCCAGTGGGAAACCATCGAGGCAAAGTGACGGATCTAGCCCAGCTACGATCCGCATCCGACATTGTCGGACATCGGACAGCACCGCGATTCGCTGCATAGGAAGCCTGGAGTCGCGATTTCCCCTGGGGGAATCAGCGCATGAAAGGAGAGCTGGGTCGTGTCTGCCGAAATGAGAAATTGCTCCCCCTTATTGCATCACCGAGGAATGTTACCCAGCGCGATAGACGGACATGCCCTATCTCCCCCCGTTGCAGCTGAGGGAGATAGGGGCCAGCTCTTCATTCAACCCTCATGGAGGATGATCAGCCCAGCCATTTCCATGCGCCGGCCTTCACAAGCCGTGCACCATTCAGGTTCTTTTCCTTGAAGCGCGACGATCCTTGTCAGACGTCGCAACACTTGCTGCCGAGAGCACGAGCTCTTCCTCGAGCATGCCTTGATCTGCGCCTCGAACGGCTCGCACATGCTGGGTTTCAACGACTTCGCAGAGGTTGATATTCTGCAGTGACTTCGTCTCGCTGCTGCACGGCATTGACGCTGGGAGCCATGCTCGCGTGGCGCAATTGTGCTGAAGCCGGTGCCCACGGCAACGTTTCTTAACCCGCCCCAGATCCTGGCGTTTGGCTATTTCCGACATTCGTGTCCGGCTTCGGACAAAGGCCGGGTTTGCCGAACGGAGTCGCACCCAATTTCCAGTGCTGCTTGAGCAATAATATCGACCGGCATTACTGCACAACACGAAAGTTGCTGCAAAAACCGAAGTGAACCCAAGGCATCGGGTCAATTGGCATGGCGCTTGCGACTCGGTCGATAGAACGCAGTCAAAATCACGGTTGCAGACCATGCCTACCTCTCAAAGCTCGATAAAGCACGCGAGCAAAATTCCCCGTCTCCGCGGAAGCTCGTCGCCGTTAAACGTGCCTGCTCGGGGGCGGTCTTGCACAAGACCGGTCCGAGGCAACCACGCCAAGGCGCGAGGCTGCCGGAACTGTCGACCGAAGTCGATGCCGCTTCAGTTTAACCGAAAAATGCACCGTACCACTTTGGCCTGGAAGCAAATCAATGACCTATAGAAAGAACGTTCCTCTCGTGACCTTTCGCACGCGTGTTCGCGATGAGTCGATCGGGGGGCCAAATCCTTATCAGTGGGAGAACAAGACCTCCGACGATTATTTCGGGGGCAAGCGCATCATCCTGTTCTCGCTGCCTGGCGCCTTCACCCCGACCTGCTCGACCTTCCAACTGCCCGATTTCGAAAAACTCTATGATCAATTTCTGGAACTGCGAATTGACGCGATCTACTGCGTCTCGGTCAACGATGCTTTCGTCATGAATGCGTGGGGAAAGTCCTTGGGGCTGCAGAAGATCGAGCTGATCCCAGACGGGTCGGGCGAGTTCACGCGCAAAATGGGCATGCTGGTCGCGAAGGACAATCTGGGCTTTGGCATGCGCTCCTGGCGATACGCCGCTCTGATCGACGATGGCGTGGTGGAGCAGTGGTTCGAGGAGGAAGGCTTCTGTGACAACTGCGAGACGGACCCCTATGGCGTTTCATCCCCGCAAAACGTTCTCGACAAATTGAAGGCGGCGGCATGACCCAGAAGTGGAAAGTCTCACACAACCCAAGCACACACTAGAGCCTCCTCGGCAGATCACGGTTCAACATGCATCTCTCAGCAAGCCTGCTTCAACGCCAGAAGCAACGTATGGTCTTATCGCCTCAAGCCATTGAAGCTATTCGCTTGCTGCGATTGACGCATACTGAACTCCATCAGCTCGTGCAGCAGGCACTCGAGAAGAACCCCGTTTTGAAGCCTGACCCGTTTGACGACGATTCGCCGCTGCCAGGGGTGGATCAGCGGAGCAGTCAAAGCAGAAGCGAAATCGGCGAATCGCCCATTGGCGGGCCGTCTGGCGGGCGCGGGCAATGGAAGTCGCAACGCAGTAGCGGCAACGATCGACCTGCCGTCGAGGAGTTTACCGCCCACACCGAAACATTGCACGACCATGTCGCCCGCCAGGTCGCCCTCAACCCGTTCACCCCCCAGGAGCGGCTGATTGCCGGACAGCTCGCCGCTCATCTGGAGGACACTGGCTATCTTCAGGTAAACCTTTTCGATCTGGCCAGGACGTTAAACGTTCGGCAAGCTGATGTGGAACGGGTCATCGGAATCTTGCAGCAATTTGATCCGCCGGGCATTTTTGCGCGAACTCTCAGCGAATGCCTGGAGATTCAGCTGCGCCAGCAAGACCGGTTCGACCCGGCTATGGCAGCTTTGGTCGCCAATCTCGAGATGCTTGCACGGGGGGATTTTCAGGGATTGAAGCAGCGTTGCGGAGTCGACGAGGAGGATCTCCTCGACATGAGGAACGAAATCCGCGCGCTCGATCCCAAGCCTGGAGACCGGTTCCAGTCCGGGACGCCGGAAACCATCGTACCGGACGTCTGGGTAATGCCCAAGTCCGAAGGTGGATGGCGGGTGGAGCTTGATCCGGCCACGCTGCCCAAAGTGTTGATCAACCACACCTATGTCGCCGAAATCTCGCAGCTGACCAAGCAAAATCCGGAAGGCAAAGCGTTTCTCGACAATTGCCAGGAAAAAGGGAACTGGCTGATCAGCAGTCTCAAGCAGCGCGCTAAGACGATCCTTAAGGTTGCGACCGAAATCGTGCGCCAGCAGGATGCCTTTTTTACACACGGCGCCGCCCATCTGCGGCCTCTCTGTCTCAAAAATGTCGCTGACGAGATCGGCATGCACGAGTCGACGGTAAGCCGGGTGACTTCGAACAGGTACATGTTGACTCCGCGCGGGGTGTTCGAGCTGAAGTATTTTTTCGCTGCGCCAATCGCATCCTGCGAGGGCGGCGATGCGCACTCCGCCAAAGCTGTCTGCCATCGGATCAAGGCAATCATAGCCGAAGAATCGCTCGACAAGGTACATTCCGACGAAGACATCGTTGCTCAACTCAAGGAGACCGGCATCGATGTCGCTCGCCGTACCGTCACCAAATATCGCGAGGCGATGAACATCCCTTCCTCCATACGACGGCGCCGCGATAAGCGTTTGTCCGCAGCTGCGATCAAGCGAAGTGACTAACCGACATTCGTGGTCGGCGAGAGGCGACTCTCAACTTCCTCCGGGCCGAAGCAGCTTTCGAAGTCATGGCATTCCCCGCAACTGGGTGCTGTGCATGACGAAAAGCCTTCGGCCTCACACAGCTTGCGGTAAAAGTACTTTTTCCATTTCATGTTTTCTGTGTTGCCTGCCGCCAGCGCGGGAAAATGTCTGGCAAGCAGGCGGCTGAGCTCAGCGCGATTTGAGAGGCCAAGATCCCGCCAAAGATGGTCCATGCGCATCGCACGCCGGGCGATGATCTTGGCCAAGCGGGCGCTCGCCGGGTCGGCCGGCGCAGCATGCGCTAGCAGCAGCCGGCGTAGCAGTTCCTCTTCCAGTTCCGGCTCGGGCTCGCTCAACTCCTCCAAAGCGAATACGCTGCTGGAGGTAGACGGGAAAGTTGCGGCCAAGACATCACGCAATTCGACAGACGAAAGGCCTGTCCCCTCCGTCGCCAACACCTCGCCCGCCTGGACCTCCTCAAGCGAACGTGAATGTACGCAGGGCAGCACATGCTGATCGAAGCTCCTCCCTAGCTCGGACCCACGCCATTGCGCGCTGGATAGGCAGCCATCATCGTAACGGCCGGCTTCAGCTTCCGGCATGACAAAGCGCCTTGTTGACCGCAGGGATGATCTTGTCGCCCCAGAGCTCGATCTGGCGCAGCATCGTCTTTTGGTCGAAGTCGCCCAATTGAGTCTGAACTGCGATCTGGTCCGGTTTCAAGATATCGATCTCTTCCAGCAGGCGATCAATCACGCGATTTACGCTGCCAATCGGCAAATTTTTGCGCATGGTCTCGAAGGACAGATCCTGCTGGGTCGGTGTCTCCTGCAGCAGGTAGCCATCGTGGCTCTGTTGGCGACGCTGATGCAGGGCTTCAGAAAGCCGGCGCTGGAAGCGGGCATTGTCGAGATAGCTGTTGATCTCCAACTCGTCGTGGCTGGCATAGCAGCAGCGCAGCAGCGATATCTTGACGTCGGTGACGTTCTTTTCCTCGGATGCCGCCGCCCTCTCGACTGATTCACGCAGTGTGGTCAAAGTCTCTAAGCCGTCGTGGAAGGCTGTGACAAAAAAATTGTGCCCCTCGCGGTAGGCCCGAGCCATCCGTGCGGCTCCGCCAGCGATCCAGATAGGCGGCGTCGGCTGCTGGACTGTGCGGACCGAAATCGCTGTTGGGGGGATCTTCTCATACTGGCCGTCGTGTTCGAAGACGTTTTGGTTGAGGCCCTTGAGAATGATGTCCAGGTATTCCGAAAAGACGGCCGGCGCCTCATCGATGTCCACGCCGAACCGTTCGAACTCGAACTGCTGGTATCCCAAGCCTACGCCGAGCTCGAGACGGCCGTTCGCAACGATGTCGGCGAAGCCGATCTCGGACAGCAGGCGCTGCGGTTGGTAAAGCGGCAGCACGCAGACGGCAGTGCCCAGGCGAATCGTGCTTGTCAAGCCGCCGCAGTGCGCCACCATCATCAGCGGGGATGGTATGAGGCTGTAATTGTTGAAGTGGTGCTCAGCAAACCACGCGGTGTTGAACCCAGCCTGCTCCGAAGCGACGGCCTGTTCGATGGAGTTGCGGATGACGCTTTCTGAGGATTGGTGATAGCCACGCTGGGCGGCCAGAATGAAAGTGGCAAATTCCATGATTTCTCCTCGTTATAGACACGTCAGCCGACCGGGAATGTGCTCGGCATGCGCATGCTTGGATCTCAAGCACCTCAGGTGCGTCGTGGAGCCGAGGCTTCATAATGCTCGGCCGGTCGCCCTGCGAAGGCCTGGCAATTAACCTGCGGCCTCCGCAAAACATTCGTCATAGAGCTCGCTGGCGTTTCCCGCATCACCGAACGAGGTCCAGCCGCCGTCCACGTAGAGGATCGAGCCGTTGATGTATGAGGCGTCAGACGAAGCAAGGAAGAACGATGCATCTGCGACGTCTTCTGGCCGTCCCATCCTGCCCATGGGGATGCGTCGTCCGATTGCTGTCAGGTCGATGCGGCCGGCTTTGGCCAACTGAGCAAGTGCGGGCGTGCGGATGTGGCCAGGAGCGACGGTGGCTGTCCGAATTCCGACCGGCCCGAGTTCGGCCGCCATGCAACGGGTCAGCATATCCATCCCCGCCTTGGAGGCGCCGTAGGCATGGCGCGGCGCGAACGGCAGAAAGCTGTCGATCGACCCGAGATTGAGGATCACGCCGCCCGGGCGCATAGCCTTGATCGCTTCGCGCGCGCAGGTGAAGGCGCCGGTAAGGTTGACATCCAGGACGTGTTCGAGCTGTTTCGACAGTTGCTCGATCGCAGGCACAATCCTGTCGGCGGTATCAGCACTATTGACCAGAACATCGATATACCCGAAGCGTCCCCTCAGTTCTTCGAACATCGACACCACATCGCTCTCGACGGCCACGTCCAGCGATTTCGCCAGATGCTTGCCGGGGAGCGATGTAGCCAGCTCTGCCGCTGCAGTGCCATCTTTATCAGCAATCACGACGGTGTCGCCGTTCGCGGCAAAGCGGCGAGCGACGGCCGCGCCAATGCTTTTTGCGCCACCGGTGACGAGCACGATTCGCGCATCTGTGCATTCGGCCGGACAGGAGAGCTCGGCTTGGAGCGCACCATCCACCGGCGGGTGAGCATCCCCCGGCTGGTTGAATGACATCCAGCCTCCGTCGACTGCCAGCACCGAGCCGGTGATGTAGCGCGCCTGCGTGCTGCTCAGAAAACGCACGACCCTGGCGATCTCGTCGGGGCGAGCCAAGCGCCCCATCGGCACGCGGCGGCGTATCGCCGCGAGGTCCATTTTGCCAGCGCGTGCCAGTTCTGTGACCATTGGGGTGCGGACGGAGCCCGGCGCCACCGCCGTGACGCGGATTCCTCGCATAGCCCACTCGCATGCAAGGGACTTTGTCAACGAGATCACGCCAGCTTTCGAGGCTGCGTAGGCGTTGCGCCTGGGATTGCCGACCACGCCCGCCATCGAAGCCACATTGACGATCGCACCGCCCGGCTTCATGCGCCGCGCCGCTTCCCGGGCCATAACGAATGGCCCAATAAGGTTCACTGTCACGCCGCGTCGGAAGGTATCGACAGCGGTGTCGATGATCCTATCCATCGTGGGTCCAACCGCCGCATTGTTGATGAGGACATCGATTTGCGCGAACCGTGCTTCGACCTGGCCGAAAAGTGAGAGCATGTCCTTCTCTCGCGACACATCGCACTCCAGACCGACGTGCGGCGACCCGAGATCCCGAGCCAGTTCAACCACACCACTGCCCGGAAGGTCCACCGCAACTACAGTGTCTCCGTCCGCGGCAAGGATATCGACCAGGGCACGGCCGATCCCGCCCGCAGCGCCTGTGATGATTACGGTGCGTGCTGCCAGTTTCACGAGAGCTTCTCCACGATGACCGCTTGTGATCTCAGCCCATCAACCTTGGGCGGAATGAAGGGCCGAGCCAAATCGTTGCAGTGACCGCCAGTCGCGGCCCCACACAGATGTCGTTCCCGTAGGGCGCTCATCCTCCATTCCTACCCACTTATGCAGCTCCCAGTTGGGGACCCTCGACGCCATCTTGGTCGGTGGGGATGTGACCCTTGAGCAACTGGTAGATGGGATCGTCTGGATGTGGTGCTCCAATCGGCTGTCGCCGGCCGAACCTATCTGCCTCAAGAATCGCTGGCGGGATTTGCTCCTCAACCCAATCGTAGACGACTGTCCGTTCCGCAATTCGCCACTCGTCCTGCCTCTTCTGAAACAGATCGCAGTAACGGCCGCAAAGCAGCGTCTGACGTATTTCTTGGTCTGTATCCGGTCCGCGTTGCAGCGCGGTGAAATAGCTCTCGACCGCGGCCTCTGCTGAACTGATGAAGTCGATCAGGCTGTTCGTGATTTGATGGATGTTACGGTGCCCCGGCAGACCGAGAGCAAATTGGATGAAGTCCTCTGCCGGTCCGCAATAGGGACCGTGCCTGTCATACGCTTCGGGCCAGTATGCGCTACGCAGCGCCGCCTCATCGGCGCGGTCTATCCCGCGGCAGTACCGATACAGGCAGTTGCGGATCGCCTCTCGGTCACGCAGTTCGGTAATTTTCGCGTGGTCGACAGGGTCTGTCGCGAATTGTATGATTGTTTTGTCCTTCCCGATGCCAGTCTGCACTTTGCGTGTGTCTCTCTCTACAACTGAGTTAGCGGGGGGCTCGTCAACTTCCAGAGCTTGTTCGGGGCAGGCTCGTACCCCTTTTGAGGCAAGCAGTTGCTCCCCATCGGCAACATCAATATCACCGGGCAAGATGTAGCCGGCGTCATCAAGCTTGAAGACTCTCGGCGCCCGCGCCCAGCAGCGCGCATGACCCTGGCATCTGGCTTTATGTACGACGACACGCATAGCGAACTCCAATGTCGTTGGCTGAAACTTCAGGACCATTCCAGGATCAGATTCTCGATCCCGAACACATGGCCGCCGAAGGTGATAGGTTCAGTCCCTGTCTTGATCCGAAAGGCTGGGATGCGCGCCAGCCACTCCTCCAGGCCAATGACAATCTCCCGCCGGGCAAGGTGTGAGCCAAGACAACGATGGGGACCATAGCCAAAGGCAGCGTGCCGGTTGTCCTCGCGCGCCAGATCGATCTCATTCGGGCATTCGAATTCCGCCGGGTCACGATTGGCAATCATCGTGGCACAGGAAACATAATCTCCCTTGCGGATCGGCGCGCCTTTGAAGTCGACATCCTTCGTTGCCACTCGGATCATCTGAATGGTCGAATAGGCGCGCAGCAATTCTTCCGCAGCGACGGCAATCCGGTCAGGTTCGCTTCGTAGCAATTCCTGATCTTTGGGGTTGCGCGCGAGATGGGCCAAGTCGAAGCATATGGCTGCTGAGACCGTGTCGAGTCCCGCGACGAACACAAGCACGCCGATGCCACGGACTTCTTCGTCACTGAGCAGACGACCCTCGACCTTTGCCTTCACGATGAAGGTCATGAAATCATCGACCGGCTCCTTGCGGCGCTCGGTGGCAAGTTCGTCGATGAAGGCCACGATCGTCCGGGCTGCGGGTGGTCGTTGCTCCTTATCGCCGTGGAGCAGATCTCTAGCCCAGCCGACAAATGTTTCTAGTCCGTTGTCCGAAAGCCCAATAAAGCGAAGGAAGATATTGACCGCGAACGGAACTGCAAAATCCTTCATGATGTCGCAGCTCGTGCCTGATGCGGCGATCCTGTCGATCAGCTTGATCGCTCGTTCCCGGACAGCCGGCTCCAATGCCATTACCCGCTTTGGCGAAAGCAGCGGATTGAGCAGTGAGCGAAAAACACCGTGGAATGGCGGATCGAGCTCAAGCGGGATCATCGGCCAGCTCTCGCCGAGCACAGAGGCGAAGATGCTGCGATGGCTGGAAAACGTTTCGGTGTCCTGCAGCACCCGGCGCTGGTCGCTCGCGCGAGTGATGACCCAGGTACCCCGACCGTCGCGCGTGTTGCTGGTTGAATAAAAGATCGGAGGCCCGGCATGAACGCAAGCAACCGCTGCATGCGGATCCCCGTTAGCCGTCGGCAACATGCCGGGCGACGTAAACAGGTTGAAGTCCCTCACCATTTCGGGCGGGACATGATCTGGAACCGGCCGCGATTTAACCGCGCCAGAATCGAGAGACCGTTCATGAGATGCTGTCGGCATTTGCATGCAATCGTCGGTGCAAGCTCCGTGCCGAATTCGTCTTTCGATAATCCTTGCCGTTTGCTGGGCAACAGGTGGCGCCTGCGCTGACTTGCTGGTCGGGATTGCAACATTCTTGTCCAGCGTCGGACACAGAATGTAGAATGCTAGACAGCGACTTGGAGCAACTCAACTGGTGGGATCGCTAGCCGATCATGTGCCCGGGGAGCATCCAGTTCGAAAGCTTGCGCTAAGCGGCTTGGTGACTTGGCCGAGGTCACCAGGTGGAAACGACCAACACTTGGGGTGAGCCTAGTGGCGCTCCCCTCGATGATGTCTGGCGGGGTGGTTAGCCGCCTCCGTAGGACAAGATCAGTCTACACGAATGGACTATAGCCTCTCCTCGCATGCCTCATTGGCCGTCCTTCAGAGCCGGCCACACGAGCTTTTGTCTTTCAGCAGGGCGTTTTTCTCGCCAGCTACAGAGCCACACCGACGCCATTAATGAGCGTCCAGTCGACGGGTTGGATGGCCCTGTCCATCTTGCCCAGCACCTTGGCTTAGCATTTGCCGGTGCGGCGGAAGCCTTCAAGACGCAGTTCTTGACCTTCTCCAGATCAGCCTCGGATGGATATCGGCAAGGGTTCAGCTCGTCCTTTTGAACTTGCGCATCTTCGTGTTGGCCAACCCCAGGCCGCCCGACATATTTGCGGTCTATCCGGCACCTCAACTTCGAACAACCTTGCGGCAAGCTCTTGGGATAGCCCACGCTCGTGCCTCCACCACCCGCTCAGCAGAGCCAGATTTGTCGTTGATGGCACGGAACTTGCGGAGTCATTCGCAGATGCGTCACGGACCGAGAGTGTCGTCCCATGAATTCGATCACCAAAAAGGCCGCCCGACGTTGCTGGGACCGCCTGCAATTACCTTATCCCAGAATTGGGAGCAACGGCTTCAAAAGGGATAACTCATCACCTCAATTTTGTCGATCGCGCGGCCATCGAACCGCAGCCATCGATCAGACTTCCGCCTCGTTGCACTCATTGCGACCGCCTTGGTGCTTGCGACAACCGCTCAATTCTGGCTGCCAGGATAACCACATATGGCGACGGAACTTCCTGCTTCAAAGCAATATAGAGATCGTCGATCATCCCCCCATCAAGGCCTCGATCGAGGACACCGCGTTCGGCTTGCTTGGTTCGCAGTGAACAGACCGCACTTCGACGAATGCGATCGATGCGACCGCGCCGAGAACTCTCCCGCATTGTCGACGGTTGGGTCCGTCGGCCCTCCGATGAGGCCTCGGATGCGTCGGGCTCCGAGGCCTCGACTGATGCCGACTGGCCGCCGCCGGAAGGTCTCGCGGCTTTGATCCCCGGCGATGTAGCCACCCCTGCTGCAACAGCTCCTAGCCGGAGAACTCATTCATGACCGAATCGGCGACAGATTTAGTGGACGCGGCTTTGTTCGACCGAGATCGGCTTGACCCAGAAAGTCCCTATCAACGTTCTGGCCCTGCATGGGGTGCCATCATTTCGCTTTCCTTCGGCACCTTCGGGCTTGTGACGGCAGAGTTTCTGCCCGCCAGCGTTCTGACACCGCTCGCGCATGATCTCCGTATCACCACGGGCACGGCTGGACAGGCGCTAACAGCGGCCGCAATCGTCGCGGCGATCTCGGCACCGATAATCGCCATCGTGACAAAGCGTCTGGACCGCAGGGTCGTCATCTGGGCGATGACGCTCCTGCTGATCCTGTCGAACGTTCTGGCGGAGGTTGCGGGGTCGCTGCCGGTTTTGCTGGCGGCACGCGTCGTCCTTGGCATATCGCTTGGTGGTTTTTGGTCAATTTCGGCAGCGTTGGCGATGCGGCTGGTTCCAAGTCACCTCATGCCGCGCGCCATGTCGGTCATCCTCACCGGCGTTTCTGTCGCCTCCGTCTGCGCGGCTCCAATCGGCGCTTATGTCGGTGACATTTGGGGATGGCGAGCCTCGTTCAAGGTCGCCGCAATCGTGAGTGCCGTTGCGCTGCTCGTGCAACTCGTAACCATTCCGCCACTGCCTCCGATCGAAGTGCGCAGATTCCGCAGTCCGCTGGATGTCGCGAAGAATCCGGCGATGAAGGTTGCGGTGCTAGTCGTGCTATTGGTCGCTTCCGGCCATTTTGCCAGCTTCGCCTACATCCGCGCCTTTCTCGAGAGCGTTCCTGCGCTCGACAAGAAGTCAATCCCGCTCGTGTTCCTTGCTTTTGGCACGGCCGGCGTCTTCGGCAATTTAGCCGGCGCATTCCTCACCAAACACAGTCTCAAGGCGGTCGCGGCCCTGCCGCCCCTGCTCATTGCCGTAGCCGCTGTCTCGCTCCTGACCATGAGAGCATCGGCCTTGACCTCGGCAATTGCAGTTGCCGTATGGGGCTTTGCTTTTGGCGCGGTCCCGGTCGGATTGCAGACATGGATGGTGCTACGCGCCGCTCCGAAACAGGCCGAGAGCGCTGGTGTACTGATGGTCATAACCTTCCAAGTGGCCATCGCAGCCGGCACAACTTGCGGTGGCCTATTGGTGGATCACACGGGTATTGCCAGTGTCTTTGTCTACAGCGCGGTTGCCACGTTCCTCGCTGTCTTGACAGTATTTTTGCTCGGCCCGAACCGCAAAACCTGACCGCCTGGTGGGGAGTGACGGTCGGCGGCGTTCACGCTATTGTCACCTCTGAGCTCGGCCCAAAGGCCGCGGCTTCGTCGTAACCATGCGGTCGATGGGGCAGCGCCAAATTGCTTCCTGCTCATCGCGTTGCGATAATACAGCGCGCTTATTGCGTCATCGTGTCCCCGGTCTCGGCTTCAATGCCCGGCTACTGGCTGCGGAGGCAGATGGGCGCCGGCGTCCCACCGACGACGATCGGTCTTTTCTCATGTAGCTGTCGGGGAAACGAGGCAGGTTTTCCGCCAGAACCCGCCAGTCGTCGCGCTCGCGTTCGCCTTCCTTGCGCGCACCGAACAACTGGATGATGATCTTGCCGTCGGACCCATATGCTTCGAGCGAGGTGACGTGACTGTCATTGGTCGGCTTGCGCACGGCCCAAACCTCACGGATTTGGTGGGTCCTGAGATGCAGCCGGAACGTTTCGTCCAGCACATGGATGCACGGCCCGATCTGCTTGACCGACTTGATTAAGCCGGAATGGGTCTGGATAGAACCTCGGTTGCCGACGAAGCACATGATCGGCAATTCGTCTTCGGCCGCACGCTGGAGCACGGCGCCAACTGCGGCATTGTCGAGCAGCCAAGCGTAATCCTGGCCGACCATGCGCAAAGCCTGGCAGCGGCTGAGCTTGAGCGTCTTTAGAAGGTTGACGTCAGTCAGCCGGCTCCAGTACTCGCGTAGGTCGTCCACCGTGCCGGCCCAGTCCGCAGTCCTCGCGCCCAGGTCGGCTACTCTCGCCTTAAGCGACATGGTCGGCTCCTGGTTGGCGGATACGAGCTCGGCCACCAGCTTTCGATAGGCATGAAGGTTGGAGACCGGCCTGAGATGCACCTTATGCACTGCTGCGCCGGCGGCGTCGAAGAATTGCAAACTGCGCTGGATTCCGCCGCGATGGCGCCTTTCAACAGCGAAACCATACCTCCAAGCCTGCGGGAAGACGCGAAGGTCGAATTCGTCACCAAGGACCATGGCGTGATTGTTGCCGGTTATCACTCTGTTGAAGACGCCAATCTTTTCGTGCACGGCACCTTGATTGCGGGTCAGCGCCGTCACTTCGCCCACGAATTCGAGGCCCGTCAGAAGGTGATTGACGCGCGGGTCGATGCGTGCCGCGCCGAAACCGCAATGGGCCGCGACCAGTTCCGCTTCCGAAATGGCCAATTGGGCGGCGAAATCACGCGCGGGAATGTTCGGACAGACTTCCCACGCACGCCGGATTTCGTTGGGCGACCGCTTCTTGCGCTGATCCATGTTTTTACCCCTGCCCCGTTCTTCTTTTGACGATCGATCGAAAAACGGGCCTCAGGGATGTGCACGGCGGACGCGATCGATCGTCAGGCACATGCCAGTCGAATCCTGTCTCCGGGCGGTCAGCGGCCAATCGCCGGTAGCGAGCGATTGTTGGGTGGTCGGCGCCAATCGGCCGATCGAGCATTCGGGTACCACCGGCGGTGCTGCTTTCCCACCAAGGCGGGTCTGATGGATCATATTGCTTTCCTTCGTTCTTCGATTGCGAGGGCAACCCAAAGGTGAATCGGCCGGCAATTTTGCCGCCGCAACGAAGGCTTCACAAAAATCGTGCCAGTTGCTCCGCGGCAAGCTCTGAACATCTTTGGCTCTGTTCATTGCTTTACGCGTGAGTGCATCGCGAACTCAGGCGCCCTTCCTGTGACGCGGACGCGACAAACCCGACAGTAAGTGTCGGTTGTCGGACGTCTCCCCAGCAATCGAGCATAAGAGACGTCGGGATGTCCTACGGTTTTTGACACGTCTTCCCTTTGGCACGGTCCATGCGAGATGATCCACGAAAACGCCGGACCGAGGAGAAATCGAGCCATGATTACGCTCACCGACAACGCTGTTGCCGCCATCAAGGCCGCTCTTTACCGCGCCAGCGAGCCGGCGGAAGGATTTCGCATCATGGTCCATGCCGGCGGCTGCGCCGGCTTCCAATACTCAATGGGCCTGGAGAGCGTCTCACGTGAGGGCGATGCGATCATCGAGCGAGATGGGCTCAAGGTGTTCATGGATAGAGGCTCCCAACCCCATGCCGCCGGCATGACCGTGGACTTCGTCACTGGGCTCGAAACATCCGGCTTTGTTTTCGATAACCCCAATGCGCGTGAGACGTGCGGCTGCGGCAAGTCCTGCAAATGATTGCGAGGGAACAGGCTATGTTCGACTATAGCGACGCCAAGGAATACTGCGTCGAACCGGTAACCGCCGGCGCTCTGGAACCGGCCGACACGCACTGTCGGCCCGGAACAATTGCGTTCGGTGATGCACCAAATCGCGATCATCGATCGTTGCCGTGGGCAAGCAAACAAAATTGCCCGAAACAGCTGAATTCCCGGCGGATGCCGCCACCAAAGGGCAATGTCGACAGCGACCGGTCAGCCAAGCCATCGCTCCCCCGGCCGCCCACCTTACCAGATACGATATGCGCCAGAGGTTCAATGGCCCGACTACCCTTGAATCATTTCAGCAGTTGAAGGATCACTCCCATGAACCCTGTCTATCTCGACAACAACGCAACGACGCGGGTTGATCCTGCAGTCGTTGGAGCGATGTTGCCTTTCTTTACGGAGCAATTTGGCAATCATTCGTCCATGCACGCCTATGGCGCATCGGTTGCTGAAGCCGTGAGAAAGGCGAGGCAACAGTTGCAAGCCCTCATCGGCGCGGGATTCGAGGACGAGATCATCTTCACCTCGGGCGGGACTGAAAGCGACAGTACAGCCATCCTTTCGGCGCTGGAGGTGATGCCCGACCGAACGGAAATAGTGACTTCCGCGGTTGAACATCCGGCCGTTCTGAAGTTGTGCGCGCACCTTGAGAAGACGCGCGGCGTCAAGGTGCACATTATCCCAGTCGATCACTACGGCCGGCTCGACCTGGACGCCTACAGAACCGCCCTCACCCCACAAGTGGCAATCGTCTCGATAATGTGGGCGAACAATGAGACCGGTACGATCTTTCCCGTGGTTAAGCTTGCCGATCTAGCCAGGGAAGTCGGCGCGCTTTTCCACACTGATGCAGTGCAGGCGGTCGGAAGGCTTCCGATTGAGCTGAAATCGACCGCGATCGACATGCTGTCGCTCTCCGCCCACAAGCTGCATGGTCCAAAGGGGATAGGCGCGCTTTATGTAAGACGTGGCGTGCGCTTCTCCTCCATGATCAAGGGTGGGCACCAAGAGCGCGACCGGCGTGCAGGCACTGAAAACACACCCGGCATAGTCGGACTGGGCATGGCGGCCGAACTCGCCTTGAAATTCATGGACGAGACAAAACGAATAAAATGGTTGCGCGACCGCCTTGAGAACGGGATCATCCAGCGCATCCCAAACACATCCATCAACGGCGATCCGCAAGAGCGATTGCCAAACACTGCAAACATTGGATTCGAAGGTATCGAAGGCGATGCAATTCCAATTGTCCTGAGCCGGCTGGGAATCGCCTGTTCCGCCGGGTCCGCCTGTGCCTCTGGCTCACTGGAACCGAGCCATGTTCTGATCGCTATGAACGCGGCATGTGGGGCAGTCCGCTTCTCCTTGTCGCGTGACAACGGCGAAGATGACGTAGACCGCGTGCTTGAGGTCCTGCCTGCGATCACCGAGAAGCTACGGGCCGTTCCCAGTGCTGGACTGTGCGGGCGAGGTGCAGAACAGCTTCATTCCGGCCCGGGTCCGAGCGGCACAATAGCCGACGAGCCGTGAGGTCTTCCTCAACGTGACGACCCTGCGCAAGGAGAGCAGTTAAACTCGGGGTCGCCTTCACCACTTCAGAAAAGCTTGAGATCGCCAAGTCTCTTGCCCAGCCGCCGTGCCAGAGGTCGGCACGCCGTCAGCAATGTCACCAATGCATCGACACCACAATTTCGCGCCGGGAGAATACAATGAACTGCTCCGCTGATAGCCGCCCGATCGATCGCACCGATATCCTAGCGCGACTGAAGGGCCTGTCGGCCGCGGAGGACTTCTTCGCCTGCCTTGACGTCTCCTACGACCCGAAAGTGATGAATGTCTCGCGGCTCCATATCATGAAGCGCGTGGGCCAATACCTTGCCGAAGAAGATTTCTCCGGTCTGCCTAACCAGGTAATCGCCGCGCGGGTGCGCGCCAAGCTGGAACGCGCCTACGAAGATTTCGCGACTTCCTCGCCGCTCACGCAACGTGTGTTCAAGGTGCTAAGGGACCACGATCCAAACATATGTCCCGCACCTGGCCGCGCCTTCGTCCCGCTCGACTCTGCACTGAAGCGGTTCGGAAAGTAATGAGCCCGACACGGCTGCGACGCGACAATGTCGAGAAGTCGACAAATCCAGTCCTCATGACGCCTCCTCGGAAGCAAACGAAGCCACCTTCTGGAATAGAGGCAGGAAGACGACTTGGCATGAACGATGCAGGCAATGAGGTGAACCGCCAAGCACGAATCCGGACTGGGAGCTTAGAGAAACCGCCAATGCATATCGTAGTCTGCATCAAGCAGGTGCCGGATTCGGCACAGATCCGCGTGCACCCGGTGACGAACACGATCATGCGTCAGGGTGTTCCGACCATCATCAATCCTTACGACCTGTTCGCCCTCGAAGAAGCGCTCAAACTGCGCGACGTTCATGGTGGCGAGGTTACTGTGCTCACAATGGGTCCGCCCATGGCGGAGGACTCGCTGCGAAAGGCGCTCGGTTACGGTGCTGACCGAGCAGTTCTCTTGACGGACCGCTATTTTGCCGGATCCGATACGCTGGCGACTTCCTTTGCTCTTTCGCAAGCAATCGCAAAAATTGGGGAGACTTTCGGCAGGCCGGACATCGTCTTCACCGGCAAGCAGACGATTGACGGCGATACCGCCCAGGTCGGACCGGGCATAGCCAAGCGCCTAGATTTATCGCAACTTACCTATGTCGCGAAGATTGCCTCCATCGATCTCGATACGCGAGAGATCGAAGTCGCTCGTCGCGCCGAAGGCGGCACCCAGTTGCTGAAGAGCAGACTCCCTTGCCTCATTACCATGCTGGAAGACACCAACGAAATCCGCCGGGGCTCGCTCCAGCAGGCTCTGTGCGCGGCGCGCAGCCAAGTCGTGAAGTGGACTGCAGCCGACGCCGGCATTGACGATCTCACCCGGTGCGGTCTGCGTGGCTCGCCTACAGTCGTCAAGCGTGTTTTCGCCCCCACCGCACGGGCAGAAAGGGCGGCGCAGATCGACACCGCGGAAAGGGGCTTGCAGGACATAGCCGATGAACTCATCGCCGATATCTTAACCCGCCGGCCGGCGCTGGAACATGAGCTGGCCTTCAACAGCGGCACGTGACGGCCAGGAGCAGAAAATGTCGACCGCAAGCCAAACTACCCCTCGCATTGCCCCCGGCCGTGCCGGTGTAAAGAAAGAACTTCCCGACCGTTTCAAAGACTACCGGCACGTGTGGGTCTTCCTCGAGCTCGAACGCGGCAATGTGCATCCTGTATCATTCGAACTGCTGGGCGAAGGCCGCAA
Organism: Mesorhizobium sp. WSM4307; assembly: GCF_007003945.1. Taxonomy (NCBI): domain Bacteria; kingdom Pseudomonadati; phylum Pseudomonadota; class Alphaproteobacteria; order Hyphomicrobiales; family Phyllobacteriaceae; genus Mesorhizobium; species Mesorhizobium sp. WSM4307. The sequence goes on along the minus strand of NZ_VFTB01000024.1, from coordinate 40,441 downwards.
ATTAGCCGACAAGCTTGAAGTCCAGCTCGCGGGCGTCGTGCTGGGACCGCCGGGCGAGATGGTCGAGGACGCTGTTGCCGAGGCCTTCGCTTACGGGGCGGATCTTGTCTACATCGTCGATGCGCCGCCGCTCGCCGACTACCGGAACGAGCCGTTCGCCAAGGCGCTCACGGATCTGGTCAATACCCATAAACCCGAAATCCTCCTTCTCGGCGCGACCACACTGGGCAGGGATCTTGCAGGCTCGGTAGCGACGACCCTGCAGACGGGGCTCACGGCCGACTGCACCGAACTTGATGTAGATTCCGACGGTTCACTCGCCGCGACCCGTCCGACTTTTGGTGGCTCATTGTTGTGTACGATCTATACACTAAATTACCGGCCGCAAATGGCGACGGTGCGACCAAGGGTCATGCCTATGCCGCAACGGGTGGATAAGCCGGTCGGGCGTGTCATGCGGCACAAGCTGTCGCTCGTTGAGGACGATATCGTCACCAAAGTCCTCGGCTTCCTACCGGATAACCAGTCGGCAATGGCAAATCTTGCCTATGCGGATGTCGTGGTTGCGGGAGGCCTCGGTCTCGGAGCGGCGGAGAACCTTCAGCTTGTGAAGAATCTTGCCCGAGCGATCGGCGCCGAGCATGGCTGTTCGCGCCCCTTGGTCCAGAAGGGCTGGATGCCGGCTGATCGACAGATTGGACAAACTGGCAAGACCATTCGACCGAAGCTTTACATCGCGGCCGGAATTTCCGGCGCCATCCAGCACCGAGTTGGGGTCGAGGGGGCCGATCTCATCGTCGCGATCAACACCGATCCGAACGCGCCGATTTTCGAGTTCGCCCACCTCGGGATCGTCACGGATGCAATCCGCTTCCTGCCCGCACTGACGGAAGCCTTCACCCGGCGGCTGTCGCCGCACAGTCGAGACAAGCTTGCGAGTTGAGGGAGAGGACATGATTGAACAATTCGATGCCATTGTGGTCGGAGCCGGCATGTCTGGAAACGCAGCTGCTTACACTTTGGCAAGCCAGGGGCTGAAGGTCCTGCAGTTGGAGCGCGGGGAATATCCGGGCTCTAAGAACGTCCAGGGTGCCATAATGTACGCGAACATGCTGGAGAAGATCATCCCGGACTTCCGGGATGATGCGCCCCTCGAGCGGCACCTGGTCGAACAGCGACTTTGGGTGATGGACGACACGTCTCACACCGGAATTCATTACCGGTCGGACGACTTCAATGAGGCGAAACCCAACCGCTACACGATCATCCGCGCCCAGTTCGACAAATGGTTTTCCCGCAAGGTGCGCGAGGCTGGCGCGACGGTCCTGTGTGAGACGACCGCGACGGAACTCGTCCGTGATGGCAATGGCAAGGTGATCGGCGTCCGCACAGACCGGGCTGGCGGAGTGGTCTTCGCGAATGTGGTCGTTCTCGCAGAAGGGGTGTCGGGATTGCTTGGCACTCGCGCAGGCCTGCGCGAGATGCCGAAGCCGGAGACCGTGGCGATTGCCGTCAAGGAAATGCATTTCTTGCCCGAAGAGGTCATTGGCCAGCGGTTCGGGGTGAAGGGCGATGAAGGCTGCGTAATCGAGGCCGTGGGCACGATCTCTCGCAGCATGGCCGGGCTCGGCTTCCTTTACACCAATAAGGAGTCGATTTCACTCGGCATCGGCTGCCTGGTCTCGGATTTCGCCGCGACGATGGAGAGCCCGTCCGCCCTCCTGGATGCGATGAAAAACCATCCTTCGATCCGGCCGCTGATCGCTGGCTCGGAGGTGAAAGAATATGCCGCCCATCTTATCCCCGAAGGTGGTTACAGGGCCATTCCGCAGCTATTCGGCGACGGTTGGGTCATCGTCGGCGACGCAGCGCAACTGAACAATGCCATTCACCGTGAGGGTTCGAACCTTGCCATGACCTCGGGTCGTGTCGCGGCTGAGGCGATCATCAAAGTCAAAAGCCGCAACGGTCCTATGACCAAAGCGAACCTTGCGCTCTACAAGACGATGCTGGATGACTCCTTTGTGATCAAGGATCTTAAGAAATACAAGGACATGCCAGCCTTACTCCACACCAATTCCAGCAACTTTTTTGACAGCTATCCGCGGTTGATGTCGCATGCCGCTCAGACCTTCATGCGTGTCGACGGCACGCCGAAGATCGAGAAGGAAAAGAACACCACGGCCGCCTTCATCAACGCGCGCTCGCGCTGGGGGTTGGTCAGCGACGCGGTCCGCCTGGCATTGGCATGGCGCTGAAGAGGGTACAAGATGACGATCGCAGTGACGAAGGTTCGTGTCGAGGACAAACTTTACCAGAACCGCTATCTGGTCGATTCCGGCCGCCCCCATATCATAGTGCGACCGCACGACAAGCCAAGCGCGAACTTGCTTGCGTTGACCTACGTCTGTCCGGCGAAATGCTATGAGTTGAATGACAAGGGTCAAGTCGAGATCACCGCCGACGGCTGCATGGAATGCGGCACCTGCCGGATATTGTGCGAGAAAGGCGGCGACATCGAGTGGAACTATCCGCGCGGCGGCTTTGGTGTCCTGTTCAAGTTCGGATGATCAGCCGGTGCCAAGAGCATGCCGGCAGCGAGCAACTGCGGCACACCATGAGCCTCTCCATCCACTTGCAAAGAGCTAGTGAATATTGGGTTTCGCAATTCAAGTTTCCTCGACTTGGTAGGGGTATCCTCAGGCCACGGGGCGCCTGTGCCGGACTTACCACCGGTAACGTGGTCGAGCCCCTTTGGACAATGTCCGGCCATCGTGCCGGATGGCAGCCACAACGGCCGGTGAGCAAATGGAACGGCACAATCCATGATAAAGACGTATGTGCTAGTGCATGGTGCCTGGCATGGCGGATGGTGTTGGCGGGACGTCGCCGCCAATCTTCGCAAGATGGGATGCCACGTGACCACGCCTACCCAGACAGGTGTCGGCGAACGCGCACGTTTGCTGTGCAAGGACATCACGCCCGACACATTCGTGACCGACATCGTCAACCACATTGTAACGGAAGAGCTGAGCGATGTGATCCTTGTCGGTCACAGTCTAGGCGGCATCAGCATCACCGGCGCCGCCGACCGGATACCCGACCATATCAGCCATCTCGTTTATCTCGACGGCGCCATCGTCGAGAGCGGTCAAAGTGTATTCAGCACCATGCCCCCCGACATCGTCGCCGCCCGTCGAAAATTGGTTGCGGAGGAAGGACGGGGTATCTTCATGCCGACTCCGCCGCCAACAGCATTCGGCACTCCCGAGGGACACTCGCTCACGGACTGGGTGCGGCGCCGGATAACACCGCATCCGGCAGGCACCTACGAAAGCGGACTTAAGCTCGAGCACCCGCTCGGCAACGGCAGACCCCGAACCTATGTCGTCTGCACTAATCCACTCCACCCGCCGATGGCGGGAGCGCGAGAATGGGTCGCGAAGCAGGATGGCTGGGCGTGGCAGGAACTCGCCACTGGCCACGACGCAATGATCCTCGCGCCGACGGAAGTTGCTCTCCTTCTTAGCGCTGTCGGCTGAGGAACCAAGTAGGGGGAGCGGCGGCCGATTCTCAGGCCGTGGCCTTGAGCTCTGGTGCAAGGATGTAGGCCCAACGGGTCGTTCCGGTGGCGCCACCGAAACCACTAGGCGGGAGTGGCCTGTCCTGCCGACGTCGCAAGCTTGCGAGCGTTCCGCCGCGGCCGCAGCCCGTAGCGCCGGGCAACCTCCGAGATCACCGCGTCGGCTCCAGGGTCTCGGAGATGACTCCGTGCCTTGTCGTCCATCGACCAATGCCGCCGACCAACAGCGCCGTTGATCACCCTCGAAAACGCCGAGGCTGCCGCTCAGGGTCAATCGTAAGTTCAAGTTCAGACACAAGCCGATCTCCGATCCACCTCAGAATCGGCAGGCCCACAGATCGCGGGTCCTCCTGGAAGGACACAGCGCTTACCCTTGAAATATGGAGAACCATGGCTTTGCGCCGTCGGCAGTTGAGCTGATCTCGCAATGCTATTTCCCCGGCAACGTCCGCGAGCCGGAGAACTGCGTGCTTGGCGTTCTCCTCTGGAAGGAACCAATCTTTCGGAACGTGGCAATGTCATCGACGAGCTCTCACGGGCCAGCACGATGCCGGTTCGGCGCATCGGCGCCCGCCTGAACACGAGATGGCCACTTGCGATTCTAACGATACGGCCGGACGGGGGCTGGGACCGCGGCGGACGAAGCGTGACGGCTGATCGACACAATGGAGAAGGCCGGCTGGGTTCAGGCTAATGCGGCTCGAATTCTCGGCCTCAAGCTGCGACAAGTCGGCTAGGCGATACGCCGGCATAGTATCGAGGTGAAGGAACTTCTAAGAGCCTGATGAGCCAATCGTCAGGCCAGTGGTCTTGCGCGCCCTGTGCGCGACAAGGAGTGCTTCGTGCTTCTGAACGGATTTGGACTTGCACTGTCGCAAGCAGGACAAAATTGTGTCGCGCCGGCCTGACACAATGCGATATCGACCCGAATAGTGAACTGAAGCCGCTTTTTTCAGTTGGTATGGCTCTTGCACCTTGAACCGCGACGTTACCAGCAACGGAGCCGTTTGATGTCCTCACCGACAGTTTCGATTGAGGGGCCGACTAGCACGACATCCGAGGGTCTTCTGGCAGCCGCGAAATCCGGTGGCTGCGCATCGTCTTCCTACGGCTCGTCGCCGACCAGCCCGGGCGAAGAGGATCCGGCTATTTGGGAAAGGATCAAGGATCACCCCTGCTTTTCGGAGGAAGCGCATCATTATTTCGCGCGTATGCATGTGGCGGTCGCGCCGGCTTGCAATGTCCAGTGCAACTATTGCAATCGCAAATACGATTGCGCCAACGAGAGCCGGCCTGGTGTTGTGTCTGAGAAGTTGACGCCCGACCAAGCGCTACGCAAGGTCATCGCCGTTGCCAACAAAGTTCCGCAGCTTTCGGTTCTTGGCATCGCTGGGCCGGGGGATGCCTGTTACGATTGGGAGAAAACGAAGGCAACGTTCGACCGCGTCATCAGGGAAATCCCCGACATAAAGCTGTGCGTCTCCACTAATGGGCTCGTGCTGCCGGACCATGTCGCCGAGCTTGCCGAAATGAATGTTGATCACGTGACGATCACCATCAACATGGTCGACCCGGAAGTCGGCGCGAAGATCTATCCATGGATCTTTTATGAAAATCGCCGCTACTTCGGCATCGAAGCCGCTCGAATCTTGCACGCGCGGCAGATGCTGGGCCTGGAGATGCTGAGCGCGCGCGGCATCCTCACCAAAATCAACTCGGTGATGATTCCTGGAGTGAACGACCAGCACCTGTTTGAGGTGAACAAAATGGTCAGGGAGCGGGGCGCGTTTCTGCACAACGTGATGCCTCTGATTTCGGACCCGGCGCACGGTACCCACTACGGACTCATCGGGCAGCGCGGCCCAACGGCAACGGAGATGATGGCTCTTCAGGATCGACTTGAAGGTGGCGCCAAGTTGATGCGCCACTGCCGGCAGTGCCGGGCAGATGCTGTCGGCCTGCTCGGTGAAGATCGTGGCCAGGAATTCACGCTGGACGGTATTCCCGACGATGTCGCCTACGATGCTGGCAAGCGTCAGGCCTATCGGCAGGTGGTCGCACACGAGCGCCGTGATCATGAGGCGGCGAGGAGCGAGGCCATCGGTATGGTCAAGGCAACAGACTCCGAAAAGTCGCTTCTGGTTGCGGTGGCCACTAAGGGAGGTGGACGGGTCAACGAACACTTCGGCCACGCGAAGGAATTCCAGGTTTATGAAGTCTCGCCTAGAGGGATCAGCTTGGTCGGGCATCGGAAGGTCGAGCGGTATTGCCTCGGAGGCGGGGGCGAAGACGCCATCCTCGAGGGCGTCATCGCAGCGCTCGAAGGCATACACATAGTGCTATGCGCCAAGATCGGAAATCGCCCGAAGGAACAACTCTCGCGAGTTGGACTGCGCGTAACCGACGCCTATGGCCATGACTACATCGAGACCGCAGTCAGCGCACTTTACGCGGCAGAGTTTGGGATCAGACCACTAGCGGCGACGGCCTGAGCCGTCTCGTCCGATAACCAGGAGTTAGAATGGCTTTAAAGATCATCGCATCCCAATGTACCCAATGCGGGGCCTGCGAGTTCGAATGTCCTTCGGAAGCGATCAAGTTCAAGGGCGACGCCTATGTGATCGATCCAAACAAGTGCACCGAATGCAAGGAGGCCTTCGATACGCAGCAATGCGTGTCGGTCTGTCCGGTACCGAAAACCTGCGTTCCCGCTTGATTCCTACCGAAACGGTCGGGTTCGCCGCACGACGACGCCTGCAACCCGCGACCACAACAAAAGCCTCGAGAAAGGAATGGACAGCATGTGGTCCAGACGCGAACAGGAGGTCGAAATCGGCAGACCGCCACGGTTCATGCAGGGTGAGCGGGTCCGTGCGATACGCCACATAAAAAACGACGGCACCTATCCCGGCAAGGAGATCGGCGAAAACCTCGTGCGGAAGGGCGACGAAGGCTACGTGCGCGACATTGGAACCTTTCTCCAGCAATTCTTCATCTATGCGGTCGAATGGATCGATCGTGGCACGGTCGTCGGCATGCGAGCGCGCGAACTCATTAGCCTCGACAAAGTCGAGGTTCCCTGCGGAGCTGAAGGCATTTCCAACGGGGGAACAGCCGGATGAAAGTAATGATTCGCAGGACCGCTACTGGCTTGTCGGCTTATGTCCCCAAGAAGGATCTCGAAGAGCCGATCACCGAGATTGAGAACGCTGACTTATGGGGCGGGACCGTGACGCTCAGGAACGGTTGGCGGCTCATGCTGCCCGACCTTCCGCGCGACACGCGTTTGCCGATCACCGTCGAGGCGATGAAGATTTCCGACGGGGCCTGATGCCGGTGGGTTCAGTGGCGGAGAGGAAACGCGTATGAACACGATGCTGAGCTGGGACCATCTCGTCGTCGTCCGGGGCAGTTTTGCCAAAAAACTGATTGACCTGCTGAACGGCGCTCTCAAGGCCGATCGAGTGATCCCCTATCTCGGTCCTGGTCTTCTGCAGCTTAACCCACCGGAATCCCCTGTACCTTGCACCCCTGAAGATGTCGCCGCGGCCCTCAACAAGCGGGCGCCTGCCCCTTCCAGGATTCGCACCAATATGTGGTCGGTCGCGCAGTTTATCGAGCAGCGCCGACATCGTCGGACTCTCCAAGCGTGGATGGCGGAGATATTCGCAGCCCCCGCCGAGCCGACCGTTCTTCACGCCTGGCTCGCAACCCTTCAACTGTCTGTCATCATCGACAGCTGGTACGATGGCGCCATGCGAGCAGCCCTTGCAGAGGCCGGCCAAACAGACGTTGTCGAGATACAAGGAACGACGCGCGCGACCGGAATCGGTAACATCTGGACGAGAACTTACGATTTGTCAGGAACAGAACTCGAGGCCGAACAAGTGGCTAGGACGGTGCTCTATGCGCCGCACGGCAGCGTCAGGCCGGCGGCAAACTTCCTCGTGGCTGATTCCGATTACGTCGAAGTCCTAACCGAAATTGATATCCAGACGCCGATCCCGGACGCGGTGAAGCAACGGCGCGTCAACCGGGGTTTTTTCTTCGTGGGCTGCCGCTTCAACGATCAGATGCTGCGCACATATGCCAGACAGCTGATGAAGCGCTCCACTGGCCCACATTTTGCGGTGATCGATTCGGCTACGCTGACCAGAAACGAACGTCGTTTCCTTGCCGAAGGCGCAATCACGGTCATCGACATGCCGATCCGCAACGCCGCGGCTCGCCTCGTCGGGGTCGATGCTAGCCAGGATTAATGGCCGGCGATTGCTGGTGAGTCGCTGCTTGCCTCCAAGGGCGAAAACTCAGTTGGGAATACATTCGTGAGCAGTAATGCTAGTGGCAGCACAACGTAGGCTCTGAATTCGTTGGGCCATGTGAAAGGGTCCGCTGCTGCGGGACGTGAGCACGTTGCGGCGGCATTACGCACATGATCTTGTGACCCCCGTGGCAAAAGAACTGAAGCGCCCGAGTCGCGACAACATATGCAGCGCTCAATGGCTTCGACAAAAATTCGGCACAGTTTCGACAGTTCGCATGCACCTCCAGGGTCAACGAGGTTGATTATGCCTGTTTATGTGGGTCGGCCACGCGAGCAGGAATTCCCACTACCTTTGCCCCGGCGGGAACATCTCGTGTGACCACGCAGCCAGCGCCTACCACTGCATTATCACCAATCGTGACGCCAGGCAGAATGATTGCTCCACCGCCGATCCAGACACGGCTGCCAATGTGAACAGGACGCCCGACCTGCAGGCCGGCCTGCCGCTGCTCGGCATCATGTGGATGATCGGCGGTATAAATCTGCACAGCAGGCCCAATTGCCGTTCCTTGCCCGATTTTGACCTCTACCACGTCAAGAATAACGCAGTTGAAGTTGATGTAGGCATTGGCTCCAATGCGGATATTGAATCCGTAGTCGCAAAAAAAGGGCGGACGGATGACCGTTCCGCGCCCAACCTCTCCCAGCCGCTCGGACAAAAGCTCATGCCAATGCCCCGTGGTCTGCCCCAGCGTATCATTGTACCGCTTGAGCCAAGCCCCGGTTGCCAACAGGTCAGCTTGGATCTCCGGATCCGCCGCATTGTAAAACTCGCCTGCGAGCATCTTTTCTTTTTGGCTACGCATCATAGTCTCCCGTCAGGTCGTGTCCCGTACAGTGATGCAGGAACGCACATCAAACTGCCTCGGCAACTTTGTAACTCGATCTTGCCGGGCGCGCGGTCGGTCACGAGCCGGGGCGACAGTTTCGTCTCGACCAACTTCCAAGAATTTGGATATCGGAGATCAACCGGTCGCAGGGGCCAATACCTGACGAAGTCGGCAACTGTCCAGCGGTCGAACTCACTTTCATGCCCATCTCAGATTGCGTGATATCGAGCGGTAAGCCATCAGCTAATGTATCGACCAGGTCCCGCCAGAGGATTACTCCTTTTTAGTTTGTCAGTCGCAGAGCCCCAGTACGACTGGTGGTAGAAAGCACACGGCCGGAATCTTGGCAGCGCTGTTCACACCCACTTCGTAAGCCTGGCCGATGGGCTCGGCGCCAGAGCACCAATGCTTGACCTGCTCCAGCTCTTGCTCGGCGGGTTGTTTCAGAGACGCTTGATCTCGATACCGCGTTTTCTCAGCACGTAGCCGATCTGGCGCGGGGTCAAACCGAGCAGGCGCGCCGCCTTTGCCTGCACCCAGCCACACTTTTCCATGGCAGCAATGACCGTATCGGCATCGGGCACCCTACCACGAGTCGTGGCAGGGCCTATCGGCGCTTGCCCGTCGCCGACGGGCGGGGCGGCACAGGCGGCGGAAGGCTCGATCGTAGTCGACTTCTCTGACGTCGGCTGTCCGTTCTTCCACAGCGCCGCGGCCAAGCACTGATCCGCGTAACAGGCAAAGTCAGTTCTGAGGATTGATGGACCCGTCGCCAGAACTGCCGTCCGTTGAACGCAGTTTTCGAGCTCTCGGATGTTACCTGGAAATTCGCAGTTCATTAGCACCTCAATCGCTTCGGGAGCGAAGGTCAGCGTGTGATCATTCTCAGTATTGAAATTCTTGAGAAACTGAGCGGCCAAGAGCGGAATATCACCTCGCCTTTCGCGCAATGCCGGCACGCGTAAAGTGACGACGTTGATGCGATAATAGAGGTCTTGCCGGAACTCCTTGCGTTGAACTGCCGTTTCCAAGTCCCTGTTCGTTGCGGCAATCACGCGAACATCAACTTTAATGGTGTGGTTGCTGCCGACGCGCTCAAACTCCTGCTCCTGCAGGACACGCAGCAGCTTAGCCTGGAACGAACCTGATATTTCGCCAATCTCGTCCAGAAACAATGTGCCTTTGTCGGCAGCCTCAAAGCGCCCCTTGCGCAAACTGCTCGCGTCGGTGAAGGCACCCTTCTCATGACCGAACAAGTCAGATTCCAGAAGCGTCTCGGTGAGCGCCGCGCAATTGACCTTGATGAAGGGCTGCTTGGCGCGAGGCGAGAGCTCGTGAATGGCTTTGGCAACCAGCTCCTTGCCGGTTCCGGATTCACCTCGCAACAGGACCGTAGTCTTCGCCTTGGCCACCTTGACAAGGTGCTCACGCAGCTTGCGCAGCGCCTGACTATCGCCAAGCATCTCCTTGCTGATCTTTTTACGTTCCATTTGGCAGCCCATCCCACTCCGCCACCCGCCGGTAGAACTGCACTGGACGGTGAGCTGTGTTGTATTTCGCCATCATCATTCTCGATCTCACCTTTGTTGCTTCGAAATTTCCGGCGCGCGGACCCCCTCGGCAAATGGCAATGGCGCCTGAGCATCGTTGTCTTTCACCAGGACGAGCGTCTTCTCCTCCGTGCGGGCGCCCGCAATATGCGCGCTTGTTTGCGCAGGCCTTTACTCGACCGGTCGCCGTTCTGTCCGGCTTCTGCCGCACCGCAGCCTGCAAACCCATCCTTGACAAGAAAGGAGGGGAGTCAATCGAGCTCTCCTTGCATTCGTGCAAGGAAAATTGTCAGTTTGATAGAATTCTATCAAAACGGCAGAAACGCCCCGCCCCCAATTTGGCTGTACCTGCGGCGTTCAGCTTACGTGACGACATGTGCGGACTTGTCCCAATTGCCGTCCGAGTTGTGCGGGAAACAGTAGCCGCTGCGCTGTTCGCTTCAACCGCGTGATGCCGCTGACAGTAGAGGCGGCGGCTCGTCGAGCGAGGCTTCATTGTTCGGCTACTAAAGCGGCTGTGCTTTGGTGGGAGTTGGTTTCGCCCAAGTTCTGGGCCTGGGGGCGTCTAGCCCGTTTCGCCGCACAGGCTCCTCCCACATCGTCGAGGCCGAGAAGGAGGGACCCCACAGCCCTCCCTGTATCACAATGCCCCGCCCCTCAAGCAGCTAGATACGACAGGTGACCTCGAATGAGGCGTCTTGCATGGCTTCTACACCTGCCTGAATGCCAGAACTGCGTTCGTACCGCCCATGGCGAAGGCGTTGCTCATGGCGACGCGCACCTTGCGCTCGCGCGGCACATTGGGTGTGATGTCGAGGTCGCAAGCGGGATCTGGCTCGCGATAGTTGGCGGTCGGCGGCACGACGTCCTCTTGGATTGCCATCACGCAGGCGATCATTTCAAGCGCGCTCGCTGCGCCGAGGCAATGCGCGTGCGTGGACTTGGTGGAAGAGATGGACATCGAATAAGCGTGGTTTCCAAACACACGCTTGATCGCCGCCGTTTCAGTCTGATCATTGCTCTTGGTACCGGTGCCGTGCGCGTTGAGATAGTCGACGTCCTCGGCATTCAGCCCGGCATCGGCAAGGCAGGCGCGCATCGCCGACGCTGGCCCCTCGACAGATGGCGCGGCAATGTGGAAGGCATCGGCGGAAAGGCCGACGCCGGCGATCTCGGCAAGAATTGTGGCACCACGCCTCGTGGCATGCTCGTAGCTTTCCAGCACGGCCATGCCCGCACCCTCGCCCAGCACCAGGCCCTTCCTATCGGCGGAGAAGGGCCGGCAGGTATCGGGTGAAAGCACGCGCATTGCTTCCCATGCTTTCAGCACGCCCCATGCGAAGGGTGCGTCGCTGCCTCCGGAAACCATTACGTCGGCCCGGCCCAGCTTGATCTGGTCCACCGCCGAGGCGATCGCATGGTTGGCCGAGGCACATGCGGAGGTCACCCCGAAGACCGGCCCGCGCAAGCCGAGGCTCAAGCTCACCTGGCCGGCGGCGGCGCTTGGCATCGTTTTGGGTACAGCGAGGATGCCAACTCGCCTCGCGCCGTCCAAAAGGAGGGCCCGGTAAGTTTCCTCCATCACATCCCAGCCCAAGCCGCCGACGCCCACTGTCGCGCCGAAGCGATGGGCATTCCCCTCGTCGCAGGAAAGTCCGGCCTGCCGCATGGCTTCGCGCGCTGCAAGCACGGCGAGCAAGCTGAAGCGGGCCATGGAGACGAGCTGCTTGCGATCGATGTCGTGCTGGGGCAGCGCCTTGATCTCAGCGCCGGTCATGCCCTCCAGGTCATGAAGCTCGGAATTGGCGATCGGGCCGATGGCGGAGCGGCCTTCGCGCATCTCTTTCCACATAGAGGCGGCGTCGGTGCCCAGTCCGCACAGGCCGCCCACTCCGGTGATAACGACGCGCCTGTCCATTCAAGCCTCCTTCGCAAGCAAGCCGCGGACGGCTTCCACGACGTCGCCGACATTCTTGAGATTGGACCAGGCATCGGCCGTGTTCATGTCGATCTTGATGCCGTAGGCCTGCTCCACATCCCAGAGGACGTCCGCCAAACCCAGCGAATCGAACCCGAGCGCGTCCAGTTCCGTGGCGATTGTTATCTCGCCGACGAATGACGCAGGCATTCCCTCACCGCTCTCCGACTCGGCGCGTTTCTTGATCAGGGCAATGACGTCCGTTGCGAATTGATCGGCCATTCTGTTTCCTGTCTTTCTTTCCCGCGTTTCGACCTGGACGCGGCTCAGTTCCTGAGGCGCGCCGCGTCGCGAAAGCCATCACGCTTGGGCAACTGACAAAGCCCAATGCTCATAAAGCCGGATCAGGTCCGGCCGGTGTGTGGCGTAGGTGCAGTATGACGATGTGAGCCGCTACACGTGCGCGTCTCCCGGTCTGTCCATAGGCTCGGAAGAAGTCGGACAGTTTGACATGGCCGGTCAGTTGCAACTCCCTTTCCCAGCACTCCACTGCCCGGTAGAGCGCATGAAAAATCTCCTTTCGGGCGGTTTCTTAAGACGCTCGCCACGCCATGAGGCAGTGGGGGCATCGGTGTCCATCAGGTGCTTCTGCCCATGCAGGATTCCAGAACATTGATGAAATCGTTTGTTTCGATGAAAGGCATCCACACTTTGGATGGTTGACCACGCTTTTCAAAGATCGTGAACTACATCTCCTCGTTGTGCTCGACGCACTCCGGACAAGTAACCTCATGGGCGCGGCATGCAGGATTAACCGAGCCCAGCCGGTCATGAGTGCGGCCGGCGCTCGGCTGCTCGATTTATTTGCGCGATAAGCTCGCGACCATGTCCGCGGAGGTATTCAAACTTAACGCTGCGTCCGGGAGCTCTTGCCCTCCAGTTTGCGACGCTCCCCCGCCCATCCAGTGATCGTTTATTTCGTCGGATAGTTTGACCCGGCTCTACCGAATCGCCGCTTCAGGATCATTCTTTCCGATTTCGTCACGCTCGTATTTCTGCCGCGTCCTACACCGATTGGGCGCGAACAAAACTGAGCGCCTTGGAACCCGAACCCGTGCGTCGTGACCGGGAGCATCCGGGGCGAACTCATCCGCTCGGGGGCATCGCATCACCGGACGGCGACAGGCACGGTCGACCGGCATCTCGGCATCGGCTGGGAATTCGTCCATGGTCTGCATTGGCGACGACGCTTCCTGAGGCCACGTAGCCCTTATGCCAAGCTGGGCGCCCGGGTCGAGCGCGTAATGACGACAATTGCTTCGCTGCAGGTCAAACGCTTTCCGGGCCACCTGCAAAGTCTTCACCCGGCCGTACAGCGCCCAAGACCACTGATGTGATCGACAAGAGCCTTTTTGATAAATCTGCGCTATTCTCCTGTCGCGCACGGACGACCGCGTGGCGAAGAGCAGGGTCCGAGATGAGAGCCCTGCCGCGCAGCTTCTATCGTCGCGCCTCGTTTGCGGCATCCGTGCCTACCCTCTTCGGACCTCGTGGGTTCCAACCGGCGACGAGGCGTGCATAGGCGCCCTCGGCCTGCTCCACCCAGCGGCGCTCTTCTTCCCGGTGGCTCTTTATGTTGTAGGCGTGCGCTCCCTTTTGGCCGCGCACAGCCTTGCTCCCGGCCTTGAGTTCCACATCGCGCAAGCTTCTTGGCATGCAGGGAGGGTCGAGCCCACGCGTAACTCTCGCCCTTCTCAACAGATGACAGATCACGACAGAGAGTTTGCGTGCGGTTGCCACGGCCGCGACATGCTGTCCGCGCCGGGCTCGCACGCCGCAGGGAGAAGGCTCGCAACGGTCCGGGAGCACGAGCGGCCGCCCAGGCCGCCTCGACGAGCATGCCGCGCGCATGACCACGGCCCTGCTTGGTGATCCGCCCATGGTAGGCCGGACCTGGCCGGACTGCTGGACGCTTGGGTTCAACCCGAGATAGGTCACGAGCTTCTGCGGATCGTCGAAGCGCGACACGTCGCCGATCGCCGCCCTTCATCGCCAGCGCGACGGTGATGTCGACGCCGGGAATGGTCATCAGCCGCTTCACGCCTTCATCCTCGAGAGCCGAGCGGACAAGATCGCGTTCGATGACCTGGAGGTCTTCGCCCAATCGGTCGAACTCGCGCAGATGCCCATCGATCGCGAGGCGCTCGTCCTGCGGTACGACCTGCTCGATTAACCAGGTCCGACCCTTGGCGCCGCACAGGTCAGCATGCGGGCAGGACGGATCAGGTGGCTATGAAGGATCGACTGGATGACGCTCTTCAATCGAGATCTCTGTCGGACAATCTGATTGCGCCGTGTCACCTGTCGACGCAGAGCCTGCGTCGGCTCGTCCGCAATCCAGACTTCTGGCAAGAAGCCGCTGGCATAGAGCTGCGCAAGAACGTCGGCGTCGATCGTCGTTTTGATCTTGGCATAGGCAACGATAAACACCTGTTTCGGCTTGGCGATCCCCACCTTCTTCACATGCGGCGCAACCACAGCTGCAGCGGACGTCGCGTTGCCGGTGGCCTCGATCACCCCGACATCGTTCGGCGACAGCTTCGCGGCGAACGCCGCCAGCAGATCGCGCCGCATGTCGACGCGGCCGAGTCGCCTGAGCCTGCCCTCCTCCCATGCCACTGCTTCGGCGAAGGCGCGGTGAATATCCAGTCCGATGATAAGCATGCCCGTTCCTCCTTCTTGGCTCGGTCAAAGACGGGAGCTGGCGGGCAACACGACATCTACTGATCCGCGCTCGCAGCGCATCCGGGAAAGTCGCGAGGGGCGGCCATGTAACGAGCTCGGGCTCTCAGCCCACGGTCTATTGACGGCCTGCCTGCACCTTTGTGCTCCCGGTGCCCCACGTCCCGGATGGGCTCACCATAAGGGCGTTCCAAAACAAGAACAGCAGGACGAGAAGGCACCACAGATCACATACCGGATAGCGGCAAGGCCAAGCGCTTCGTTCAGATAGGCTTGCGCCAATGGGCTTAGGCCGAGCCTACAACAGCTCTCAAAAACGCTGCCGGACTGCTGCATTGGCTCGCCGATACAATTGGCACAGGCCTCACGGCAGCTTAGGATCAAACCGCCCATCAGTCGCCTCGGACTGGAAAGGTGCACCCTATTAGGTTCCACGCCTAGCTAGGTCGGGGCCGCCGAAGACGCTGGTTGATAGACCGGCGCCATCGGCCCGGCGTTTCAAACTGCCAATCTCTGACCTGCACAGTACGAACGATTGCTCGCTTCGGCAGATCACGCGGCTCATATGTCGGACCTTAACGTCATCCATCATAAACTTTTTGCGACAAAAGATTGCAAGAATGCTAAATTGTTAAAGTCGTTTGTTTCGGTTAAAGGCATCCATCCCATGGATGGCTGATGACATGCGTTTCAAAGGACTTGATCTAAATCTCCTCGTTGTGCTCGACGCACTCCTGACGGAGCGTAATCTCTCGGCGGCGGCACGCAGGATTAACCTGAGTCAGCCCGCCATGAGTGCGGCCGTCGCCCGACTGCGCGATTATTTCCGCGATGAACTGTTTACGATAAGAGGTCGCGAAAGATTTCTAACCCCGCGTGCGGCAGCATTTGCCCCCGCAGTTCGCGACGCTCTCCAGCACATCCAGTGCTCGATTATTTCTTCGGATCCGTTTGACCCAGCTCGAGCCGATCGCCTCTTCAGGATCATTCTTTCCGATTTCGTCACGCTCGTGTTTTTCGAAAAGCTTGTGGAGCGTATTTCACGGGAAGCCCCCGCCGTCAGCTTCGAACTGCTGCCTGTCGACGATAGCCCCGATGAGCTTCTCCGGCGCGGTGACGTCGATTTTCTAATTCTACCGGATATGTTCACGTCGAGTGTGCATTCAAGCGTTGCGCTGTTTGACGAGAAGCTCGTGTGCGTAGGCTGTCCCACAAACAAGCAGCTGCCACAGCAGCTTACATTCGAGAGATACATGTCGATGAGGCACGTCGCGGTCAGGTTCGGGCGTACGATGAAGCCGTCTATCGAGGAATGGTTTTTGCTTGAGCATGGCCTTAAGAGACGTGTCGAGGTCGCCGTGCAGGGCTTCAGCATGATTCCACCTATGGTGTCCGGCACAGCTCGTATAGCGACCATGCCCTTACGGCTGGTCAGGCATTTCGAAAAAACGTTCCCCCTGCGGGTTATCGAACTTCCGCTGCCATTTCCCACATTCACCGAGACCCTCCAATGGCCGGCCCTCCACAATAGCGATCCGGCAAGCATCTGGATGCGGGAGATAATGATACAGGAGGCATCTCGGATGGCTGCCCCGCTGTGAACCCACGGAAAATTCAGGCGCACCTATAGTCACTACTCCTGTCACCATCTACTTTGACGACAATAGCCCTCGCCGGATAAAGTCGATGCTGGCGGCAAGTGCGCCTGCGAGATCGTCCAGAGAATGGACTTCCTCGACCAGCTCGAATGAGAAAGGTCCCGCGTAGCCGCCATCCAGCAGCGCCTGAATCTGGCTGCCATTGTCGGAACCTGCAAGAAAGCGATCGGGGTAAATCCAGAAGGTCGGGTCGTTTACGCTTGAAATGTGCACCAGGCCGGTAAGCTCGCAGAACAGGCATGTCTCCCCGGCCAGGGTGTGGTGGAACGTGTCGTGCACGAGGCGAAAGACGGACTGGCCATCAACCGCGGCAACGGCCTCGGCCGCTTCCTTCTTTGATCGAAGCGAGCAGGTTCGGAAACCCAGCGGCTCGATGAGACCGATCAGACCCCGCGACTGGAGGATTGGCTTGATCTCGTTTAGAGCGAAACGAAGATTGTCCTGGCGCTCGCTATTGGTGGGCCACGAGCTGCGGTTGGCCGGCACCAACACGAGCGTCTCCGCCCCGCACGCCGTCGCATAATCGGCGAGGTTGCTTGCCTCGGCCTGACGCGTTGGAGTCCAGTCGTTGAACCGCTGCAAGGCGTTGACAGAGATGATCGTGACGCCCGCTTCGGTAGCGGCCAACCGAACGTCCGCAGCCGGAATGCCGCGTGCGACAGGATTGCTGAAATGAGGGTAACGGATTTGGACGTCGGTCAGGCCTTGGTCACGGGCAAGCGCGAAAAGCGCACTGACGTCAAGGCGGGGCGCCGCCATGTGATCGAGTGCAAAGCGGGGCGATACCTGGCGCATTGCTTGACTTTCCTTCCATGAAGCGCGGCTGCCATTTCGGCATCCGGCTTCTTTCAAGACGGAACCACGCCGGTTCACAGATCGGACAGAGACGGCCGAGTCAATCGAGCTTTCCTTTCATCGGTGAAAGGAAAATGGGCGCTCATGATAGAAATCCATCAAGGTCAAATATTTTCCGGAAGATAAATGTCGAACGGCAGAAATGTCTGCCCCGGGCTCTCCGCGACGCCGGCTTTGATGGCCCGCTCCATTGCCATTATCAGCTCCTGGCAAAGTCGGCGCATTGGCGTGCCGACCGCCATCGTCAAGATGTCATCCGCAAGCGCCCCACGTGACTGCGGCGTCATTTCACTCACGATCGCGACGAGATCCTGACCGCTCCCCTCTTCTCGGAGCGCGGAAATTGCCCCCTCTATCCCCCCGCCGGCCATATAGAAGCCGACGAGCTCTGGTTCCCGCTGCATAAGATCCAGCAATTTTTCGTAAGTGAGCTGCCGTTCATCAAGGTTCACGAGCGCATCAAGCACCTCGAATTTTGGCGCGTTCTCACGAAAATACGCACGAAAGGCCGTTTCCCGCGTCGCATGCGCCTGGAAGCGATGGCTTCCGACAAACACCGCCACCTTGCCGGGCCGTTTTGCGGCCTTGGAAAACACCCAAGCGGCAGTCCGTCCGACCTTGCTGTTGTTGAGGCCGATGTAGCCCTCGCGCACGCCATCGGCGAAGTCGGATAGCAGCGAAAATACCGGGATACCTTTCGCCTTGAGCTCCTCGACTGATGCTGTGATTTTCGGGTGATCGGCCGCCACCATGGCGATCGCCTGGCAGCGGCTCCCAAGGTCCTTAAGAAGCGGGAGCAGGTCACGCGGCAAATGTGACTGCGCGAACTCGATGATCGGAAGGCCGTGGAAGGATTTAGCCATACTGACCGACTCTTCGATCTTGCGAGCGAAATCTTGGTAGAAATCGTGGGTAGGTTTTCTCAAGATGAAGCCCAGCTTGTAGTGCGGCAGGTGCTGCTGCAAGCGCTGTTTGATGAGACCGGCAGCATGATAGCCGATCGCGTGCGCGGCCGCATGGACCCGCTGGGCGGTCTCCTCTCGCACCGGAAGGCGGACGTTCAGAACCCGATCGACTGTTGCTACGCTGACTCCGGCTTCGCGGGCGAGATCGGCTATTGTGACGCGCTTTCCCCTAGCGATTCTGATCGGCCGGTCCTCCATCATCCGGTGCGCTCCCGCGACGGCTTGGGGCGGCAAGCTGAAATAGTTCCCCCACCCCGCGGATAGCGCATTCGACGAACAGCGCTCCATGCGCACCCAGATGAGTCTCCGTGAACCGTTCGTTTGCTTAGGGGCTTCATGGTGTTGTATTACTCACTGCGTTAGTACTCTATTTCCAGCGCTCTTTGGAGGCTGGCAATTCGACTGTTGTGTCAAGGCCGCTACTTACACGTCGCGCTGTTGCGATCTTGCTTGCGGGGAGCCAGTTTGATGTAACCCTAACCGCGGAAAGCGGTTTCCATCCGTGACTGGTCCAATTCGCCTTCCCAGCGAGCGACAACGAGCGATGCCACCGCATTACCGACTAAATTCGTCAGCGCGCGGCATTCCGACATGAAGCGGTCCACGCCAAGAATTAGAGCCATTCCGGCAACGGGAACACTCGGCACGACAGAGAGAGTAGCGGCCAATGTGATGAAGCCGGCGCCGGTGACGCCTGCCGCACCCTTCGAGGAAAGCATCGCAATTAGCAGCAGGAGGATCTGATCGGCAATTGACAAATCTGTGTTCGTCGCCTGGGCGATGAAGAGGGCGGCGATCGTCATGTAGATATTGGTACCGTCCAGATTGAATGAGTATCCAGTAGGGATGACGAGACTTACGACCGAACGGGCGGCGCCGGCCTTCTCCATCTTCTCCATTAGCGAGGGCAGCGCGGCCTCCGAGGAGGACGTTGCCAGGACAAGCAGCAGCTCGTCCTTGATGTAGCGGACGAGAGAAAAGATCGAGAAGCCGTTGTAGCGGCAGACCGCGCCGAGAACCCCGAACACGAAGAGGAAGGCGGTAAGATAGAACGTCGCGACCAGTATCGCGAGGTTGGCCACCGAACCGATTCCGTATTTGCCGATCGTAAAGGCCATTGCGCCGAAGGCGCCGATGGGTGCAGCCTTCATCAGAATGCCGACGAGCTTAAAAATGGGGGCGGTAAGCGCCTGGAGAAAGGTAACGACCGGCCTGCTCGTCTCTCCGGTCATCGCCAAAGCAATGCCGAACAGGACCGAGAAGAACAGGACTTGCAGGATGTCGCCTTCCGCGAAGGCACTGGCAATCGTTGACGGGATGATGTTCATCAGGAAGCTGGTCACGGACTGCTCGTGAGCCGTGGCCACATAGCCCTTAACGGCTTGGACATCGAGCGAGGCCGGATCGATGTTGAGGCCGGCGCCAGGTTGAACGATATTCGCGACAATCAGTCCGACAACGAGTGCAAGTGTCGAGAAGGTGAGGAAATAAACCATCGCCTTGGCGGCAACTCGGCCGACCTTCTGCAGATCGCTCATGCCGGCAATGCCGGTCGCAATTGTCAGGAAGATGACAGGTGCGATAATCATCTTGACGACTTTGATGAAGGCATCGCCGAGCGGCTTCAGGCTCTGGCCGGTTTCCGGATAGAGGTAGCCAATTGCGGCTCCCAGGACTATGGCGGCAAGCACCTGCACGTAGGTCCGGGCAAAATGGGGCTTGCGGGGCGCTGCGATCGCGCGGGGGACTCTTGGAACCAACACCGTTTCTCTCTCCCTGACCGGATCGGGGTGGGGGCTCCTCCTTCTCCCATGCTGCGCTCCGGTCGAGCGCTGCTGTCATCTCGGAGCAAGCGCCGTGCCAACTGGAGGCCTGTCCCGTCCAGCGAGATTGGTGCGGGTTGCGCACTGGAACCCTCCACCTTTGCCGGAATTTGCACTCAAGGCTCGCCAAAGATCGCGTCTGAAGAAGTGCTTCGCCAGAGAGGGAATTGACCAGGTCGCCTTGCGGCCGTGTCTTTGATGTCTGCCGCAGATCGACTGCCGGCCGATATCTCTGTCGTCTTGGTGACTTTGGTTTGTCAGTTTTGCGACGGAATGCGCGCAAACTGCAGGATATCCTACACGCCCATCAGAGCACGCGGTACAAGCGATTAAGCGTAGGAGCGCATTGAATCTCCGAGGTCAAAAAATCTTGAATAAGGTCCCCGTGCGAAGTGAATCCGCAACTCGTCAAAGTTCTCCACCGTTTGATCCAGCGGTCGCGTTTCCTGGCGCTGCAGGATGGCGTTATCTGATGGCTCAAGCGCTGGAACGCCCAGGAAATCCCAAACCGCTCCCAGGCATTGGGCAGGTTCGTGAAGTAGGCTCTCGTATTCCATTACAAGCAGGTTGGTCGACGTGAAGGAGTCCATAACGCGAGCGTGAAAATCGTCGGCGGCTTTGAAATAAGCCTCACAGTCGGCGATTGACAACCTGACGCTCGGTGGCCGAGCGGTATCGTTGTCCCAGCTGAACTTCAGCCAGTGACCGCTTTCCCTGGCCTGCACAAAGGATCGGAGCGATTCCAATACGTTTCGGCGAACAACAAGGATGACCTTGAGTGCTGGCCAACGAGCCAGTTCCGCAAAGAATGCGGGACGCTCGCGAAACTGAGGTTCATTGATCTTGCATCCAAGATGCGTCACATTCTTGTAGTCGCGCATAGGGCAGCGCACATAGGCAAGCTCAAGAAGCTCGCGATCCGTGCCTAGCAGGCGATCAGTGCTGGGCCAATTGGGATCATATTCGTTTAGCAACTCACCGTTACTCAAAACGGTCGGATGCTCGTTTAGCAATTCTTCTAAATAGTGTGTTCCGGTCCTTGGCATAGCAAGGATCACAAAAGGCTCAAGAGTTGCTTCGTTGTGGGTCATTGCATGTGTATCCAACTAAATAATGGCCGCGACGGTCTGTGGACGCGCACAAGAAGCTTGGCTGCTATCGATTGAACGCTCCGGGTGGGTCCGCGCCTCACCATCCAGCCTGTTCTTCGAGGTGTGGTCGCGAAGCTGGGCGGGTGCCTGCAGCGGCTGGGTGGCGCCCGGCTTCGGCGTTGTACCACTCGCGATTCCTAGCATACGCATGCCTCCGGGCCGCTGTGGGCAGTTTGCATCCGGCATTGCGGACCTCCTTCTGGTTAATGGGTGTAAGCAAGCGTCAACGCATTAGTCGTCGATGAAACAGTCCAGCCGACAGAAAAAAAGGCAATACAGCGAACATGCAAAGTGCGCCTATATGCAGCCCTACATTGTCGCCCAGGCGGCCGAGCATCACCGGACGGATTAGCTCGATAGAATTCGCCAGGGGCGAGAAGGCCGCAATCTGCTGAAACACTCCTGGCAATTGGCCGACTGGAAAAACCGCGCCCGAAAGGAACAGCATGGGTGTGATGACAAGCGTCTGATAGAAAATAAAATAGTGATAACTGGGCGCGAGCGCGATGACGAGCATGGCCAGGCTCGCAAAGGCGAATCCGGTGAGAGCGACGACCGGTAGCACGTAGAGAACCGACGTCCACGCGGCATAACCTAGCGCGGCCGCAACAATCGCAATTGTCGTACCGGCCAGAAAAGCCTTTGTGGCTGCCCAGGTCAATTCACCGAGAACGATGTCGCCGAGGGTAAGTTGTGTGTGCAGGATTGCTTCCCAAGTGCCCTGATCGCGCATTCGACCGAAAACCGCGTAAATTGTTTCGAAGGTTGATGCTGTCATCGCGCTCGTCGCAACCATGCCGGCTGCCAGAAAGGCGATGTAGGATGCACCTTCGATGCGGCCTACCAACAGTCCAAGGCCAGTGCCGAGCCCGAAAAGGTAAATCATCGGATCAGCAAGGGTGCCGAGCATTGAAGCAAATGCCACCTTCTTCCATGCCAGATGATTGCGGCGCCACACCGCCATCCAGTTCCAGGCGTTGGCGGGTAGAGCGGCCGCAAAACGTTCACCCATTGCTCACTTCTCCATCTCACGTCCGGTTAACCGCAAGAAAACGTCCTCCAGACTGGGTGGACGCTCTAGAATACGCAGACCCGCTCGACCGCGAAGCTGGATGCGCACATCCTCCGGCTCAGGCGCATAGCAAAAGAGCGTCTCGCCGCTTACCTCGACACGCTGAACGTACGGTCTGATCAGCGAAATCAGCTCCTGTGGATTACCGCCGAAGATCTCGATCACGTTGCACCCAATGTACTCGTCGATCAGCGCATGAGGACTGCCCTCGGCGATCTTGCGTCCCCGCTCGAGAACACACAGCCGATCACAAAGCCGCTCAGCCTCTTCCATGAAATGGGTGGTCAAAATGATCGTTTTTCCGCTCGCCAGCAGGAAACGAAGTCGCTCCCAGATCAGATGGCGGGCATGCGGGTCGAGGCCGGTCGTGGGCTCATCCATCACAAGCAACTGGGGGTCGTTGATCAGAGCACGTGCCAGCGTCAGGCGCCGCTTCATCCCGCCGGATAGCAGGCCGACACGTGAATCCGCCTTGCTCTCAAGGCGAGCGAACTCGAGCAGCCGTGGGATGACGGCGTTGATCTCTCTTGTACTCATGCCGAAGTAGCGCCCGAACACCAACAGGTTCTCACGTACCGTAAATTCCAGGTCGAGATTGTCGAACTGCGGGACCACGCCTATGCCCTTGCGGGCCAAGCGGCTGCGTGCCGGCACTGGTAGACCGAGGACTGTTATATCACCCGCGTCAGGCCGGGTCATACCGAGGAGCATACGCGCAATCGTGCTCTTGCCTGCGCCGTTAGGCCCCAGCAGACCGAAGCACTCTCCCGATGCAACGGTGAAGGACAGCCCGTCCACAACGAGCTTGTTTCCGAATAATTTGGTTACGCCGGTAAGGTCGATTGCTACATTGGACATGCGTCTATCTCAAGCGGAATGAGTCCGATTGGCCACCGGCAGCTTACTTGCGAATTCTGGTTCAGAGCAGGCCACCGCCTTGAGATGACACCTTTGGAAAGTCGCGGCCGGAGCGACGTGTGTATCGCTTCCGCCAAAGAATAACGTCAAGATGCCACGTGTCGCTTCCACATAGTCCCCGTTCTGACCATAGGTAACTCGACAAGCTTCACCCCGTGTCGACTGACACAACTTACTCGGTCACTCGGCGCTGCAAGGCCGTCAGACTTCACTAGCTGTGAGCGAAAGATCTGCAGTATGAAGTGACTCCGCAATTCCAGAATTGCCCGCAGCATTTGCTCCGCCAAGCGGCATCGCGCTTGTGATTTCCTTTGTGCTGCTGTTGGGCAGGGGAACACTTTTACGCGACAGCCAATCGCTATTGCTCAATGTACACAGGGCGTAAGCCTTCAAGGGGATCAACAGGAATATCCTGATTAACGCGTGCATTGAATAGCCGATGAATCGAAGCTGCCGAGTGCGGAAAGATAACACCGTAGATCTGATTATGGTCATCGTGACAATAGCCAGCACCGTCCACCAATTTACTGTATGTGAAAATAGTAACTCACCGAGCGCCGTTACTACCGCGATGCCGAGCAACAATGGGCCGAGATTCTCTCCCATCACATCCAAAGTTAGATAGCGATCCAGGCCACGCAGTAGACCTCGCGCAAGCATCGTGTCCCGGAAAGTGCTTCGTGCCCAGCGGAGTTGTTGGCGCAAATAAGGTCCCATCTTGTCCGGAACGACTGTCGCCGCGACGGCACCTGGAACGTACTCGGTTCGAAAGCCTGCTTTCAGCATGAGGATCGTAAGATGACGGTCTTCACCGAAGTCGCTTGGTTTCCCCCTGAACAGCTGCGTCTCGTATTGATCCAGCAGAGAAAGGAGACAAGACCGGCGGTACATTGCACATGGGCCGCAGCAGCACATGACCGCACCAAAGCGACCTTGCGCCGCGCGCTCCTCATTGCAAGCCAGCCAGTATTCCATATCGATCAATCGGGTCAACCAAGTGTCGCTGCGGTTGTATGCCGTCAGCTGGCCCATGGCCGCTCCGACCATGGAATCCCGCATTTTTACTGCAAGCTTCGTGATGACGTCGGACGCAAGTGTCGTGTCAGAGTCGACGCTGAGCACGAAATCTCCAGATGAGCGGCGGATGGCGGCGATCTGCGCCTTGCGTT
Organism: Mesorhizobium sp. WSM4307; assembly: GCF_007003945.1. NCBI lineage: Bacteria > Pseudomonadati > Pseudomonadota > Alphaproteobacteria > Hyphomicrobiales > Phyllobacteriaceae > Mesorhizobium > Mesorhizobium sp. WSM4307. The sequence continues at coordinate 15,883 of NZ_VFTB01000024.1, read as the reverse complement.
TGCCAACATTTTCGCGGAGCAGAATGAAATTGAATCTCGGGTCGCCCTCGTAGGCGTGATGTACCGGGATGACGGCATTACGATTTCCAGAACCGTCGTCAACCAGATAGACCTGAAATGTTCCGGAGTAATCTTGATTTGCAATGGAAGCTAAACACGCCGCGAGTGTGCGCGGGTCCTCATTGTAGCAGGGGATAATGACATCCACGCTCGGCCAACGGTCGGATCCGAACAAGCTTTCCGACGGCGGCGTAACATTTTCCGGTTGGGAGTAGACCGCTTGCATGCCTCTGTAAACAGTCGAGAGCACCGCATAAGACGAAACGGCAACAGTACTGGCTGTGGTGAGAAGGTCCATAGGATCTCTGTTTGTTCAGGGATGTTGAGGAAGTGATCGGATTACAAATCCGCGGCCGTGCAATTCTGGAATTAGGCGTGACAACGCTGTCACCGTCTGGTCGCGCAGACTGGCTTGATTGCCTGGTTGCAATTCGTCGGGAGCGCACCCGTCGTGCAACAGCACGATTGCGCCCGGCCGGATATCGGCGAGCACTCTGTCGACGATGGCGTCAACGCCGGGGCGAGACCAGTCGCGTGGATCAATGGACCAATGGACGGGCGCCAATGCCTCACCCGCTAATGCAGCGATTACTTCTTCGGTCCAGATGCCATAGGGTGCACGAAAGTACCGAACCATGGCCTGCGGGCAAGCCATCCCTATGACTCTGTTTGCCTCAACTATCTGGCAGTCGACTTCGACGGACCCGCATTTAGCTAGGTCCGGATGAGTCATCGTGTGGTTGGCTATACCGTGGCCGTCTGTAATAATTCGGCGAACGAGTTCCGGCTCGTCGGCCGCGTAGGCCCCAACAACGAAGAAGGTCGCCGGCACCTGATGTTGCGCCAGCACATTGAGTATCTGCGGTGTGAAAAATGAATTGGGACCGTCGTCAAACGTCAGATAGACGCTGCGCTCTGCAATGCGATCGGCATTGTCACTCTGCCCTTCGCATATGTAGTCCAGAGGCTTCATAGTTCCGGACCGTTCCGGTCGATCAGGGTACCAGACGGCCACTCGTCCATCGAGCGTCCGATCGGCGAAACCAACACGAGTACGTCTTCCAGGCGCGTGGGCGGCAGGTCGGGATGCACATCTGGACGGGTCGACCGTACGCGAACGCCCGACACAATGTTCGCGAGGCCGGCTCTGCAGAATCTTTCGACATGGTTTCGCAGCGCGTGCCGAACCGTGCCGAAAGCGAATGGAACACCCAACTGATGGAGCACTGGGTACGCCACGCGCATCGAAAAACCGATTCCGAGCCCTTCAAGATCCGGACGAACCGCGTACAGGCCCAATTCAGCGACGATCAAGTCGACCTCGCCAACTTTGATGAAGCGCCGCAGCATGCCGATGTGAGCCGCTACCCCATGCGCGTCGTAGCCGATTGCGCGGAATTCCGGCCTCGCGCCGGCCCAACTGCGGCCGCCTTCGAATGGCTCCGCGTTGAAGGCGCCAGTCCGTCCATAGGTCTTTCGAAAAAAGTCGGAGAGTTCGACATGGTCGGCCAGTTGCAGCTCATTTTCCCAGCACAACTTCCACTCGACATTCGGACGCATGGAAGACCTCACCTTGTAGCTGTCTGGTTGAGATAAATGTCCAAGCATTGATTAAATAATTGGCGTCGCGCCAACGGGGCGTAACTTGTGGGGACCGCCGAAAGACCAAGCCGCAATGCAGATGCGACTGACTTTGTACGCCCCGCACACCAGATGATGCTCCTCAGATCCAACGCAACCATCGGAACTACCTATCTTTCCAACTTGAAGCGCTTCTATGGGACCTGCAGCAAAAACGGTAAAATCCTTTGTTTAGATGAAAGGTATCCACGCTTTGGATAACTGGGCGAATGCGTTCCATATGGCTGGTCAATTATCGTCGTCACGCTCGAGGCACTTCTGACGAAGCGCAAAGCTCACGCCCGCGGCACGCGCGGCCGTTGCCGGGCCGCGCGATTATCTCCGTAAGAGCCGAGTGGAGCTCAGACACGACGATTGATCAGAATCTGATTCGCGGGTTCAGTATCTCTTTCGTGTATCCAGCTCTGGGCTGTCCTTTGGCGGGAGTTAGGTTCGCCCAGGTTCTGAGCCTGGGGCGTTGGCCCGTTCGCCGCGCAGGCTCCTTCGCACATCGTCGAGGCCGAGAAAGAGGGGCCACACAGCTCCCCCTGTACTTTCCACCACCCGACACCAGCGCTCACCCAGGGCGCCGGCCTTGCTCACCTCAACGGATAGCGCACTCGCGCCGCTTCACGATTAAAAGAATTCTACAAGCAAGATGCCTGTTTGATCGAGAGACGTCCGCTGCCAATTCCCGCATCGCAGAGGCAGCCAATAGCGCTCGCTTTACATAGTGGTCCGGCAAGCAGCTAGATACGACAGGTGACCTCAAATGAGGCGTCTTGCATGGCTTCTACACCTGCCTGAATGCCAGAACTGCGTTCGTACCGCCCATGGCGAAGGCGTTGCTCATGGCGACGCGCACCTTGCGCTCCCGCGGCACATTGGGTGTGATGTCGAGGTCGCAAGCGGGATCTGGCTCGCGATAGTTGGCGGTCGGCGGCACGACGTCCTCTTGGATTGCCATCACGCAGGCGATCATTTCAAGCGCGCTCGCTGCGCCGAGGCAATGCGCGTGCGTGGACTTGGTGGAAGAGATGGACATCGAATAAGCGTGGTTTCCAAACACACGCTTGATCGCCGCCGTTTCAGTCTGATCATTGCTCTTGGTACCGGTGCCGTGCGCGTTGAGGTAGTCGACGTCCTCGGCATTCAGCCCGGCATCGGCAAGGCAGGCGCGCATCGCCGACGCTGGCCCCTCGACAGATGGCGCGGCAATGTGGAAGGCATCGGCGGAAAGGCCGACGCCGGCGATCTCGGCAAGAATTGTGGCACCACGCCTCGTGGCATGCTCGTAGCTTTCCAGCACGGCCATGCCCGCACCCTCGCCCAGCACCAGGCCCTTCCTATCGGCGGAGAAGGGCCGGCAGGTATCGGGTGAAAGCACGCGCATTGCTTCCCATGCTTTCAGCACGCCCCATGCGAAGGGTGCGTCGCTGCCCCCGGAAACCATTACGTCGGCCCGGCCCAGCTTGATCTGGTCCACCGCCGAGGCGATCGCATGGTTGGCCGAGGCACATGCGGAGGTCACCCCGAAGACCGGCCCGCGCAAGCCGAGGCTCAAGCTAAGATGGACGGAAGCGGCGCTGGGCATCACCTTTACTCCAGTGAAGAGTTCAGCACGGATTGCGCTACCCAAAAGCAGTGAGCGGTAAGTTTGTTCTGTTGCGTACGAACCGGTAAATCCGACGCCCACTGTCGCGCCGAAGCGATGGGCATTCCCCTCGTCGCAGGAAAGTCCGGCCTGCCGCATGGCTTCGCGCGCTGCAAGCACGGCGAGCAAGCTGAAGCGGTCCATGGAGATGAGATGCCCCCGGTTGATGTCGTGCTGGGGCAGCGCCTTGATCTCAGCGCCGGTCATGCCCTCCAGGTCATGAAGCTCGGAATTGGCGATCGGGCCGATGGCGGAGCGGCCTTCGCGCATCTCTTTCCACATAGAGGCGGCCTCGGTGCCCAGTCCGCACAGGCCGCCCACTCCGGTGATAACGACGCGCCTGTCCATTCAAGCCTCCTTCGCAAGCAAGCCGCGGACGGCTTCCACGACGTCGCCGACATTCTTGAGATTGGACCAGGCATCGGCCGTGTTCATGTCGATCTTGATGCCGTAGGCCTGCTCCACATCCCAGAGGACGTCCGCCAAACCCAGCGAATCGAACCCGAGCGCGTCCAGTTCCGTGGCGATTGTTATCTCGCCGACGAATGACGCAGGCATTCCCTCACCGCTCTCCGACTCGGCGCGTTTCTTGATCAGGGCAATGACGTCCGTTGCGAATTGATCGGCCATTCTGTTTCCTGTCTTTCTTTCCCGCGTTTCGACCTGGACGCGGCTCAGTTCCTGAGGCGCGCCGCGTCGCGAAAGCCATCACGCTTGGGCAACTGACAAAACCCAATGCTCATAAAGCCGGATCAGGTCCGGCCGGTGTGTGGCGTAGGTGCAGTATGACGATGTGAGCCGCTACACGTGCGCGTCTCCCGGTCTGTCCATAGGCTCGGAAGAAGTCGGACAGTTTGACATGGCCGGTCAGTTGCAACTCCCTTTCCCAGCACTCCACTGCCCGGTAGAGCGCATGAAAAATCTCCTTTCGGGCGGTTTCTTAAGACGCTCGCCACGCCATGAGGCAGTGGGGGCATCGGTGTCCATCAGGTGCTTCTGCCCATGCAGGATTCCAGAACATTGATGAAATCGTTTGTTTCGATGAAAGGCATCCACACTTTGGATGGTTGACCACGCTTTTCAAAGATCGTGAACTACATCTCCTCGTTGTGCTCGACGCACTCCGGACAAGTAACCTCATGGGCGCGGCATGCAGGATTAACCGAGCCCAGCCGGTCATGAGTGCGGCCTTGCCGGGTCGGGCGATAGGCAGTCATGCCCTGCCCTTCCTGCGGGTCAAGCACTCCGAAAAAACATTTCCCCCATAAATGCTAGATCTTCCGTTGCCTTTTCGCGTCACAGGCCGTCAAACGCCCGGCCGTTCACAACAGTGATCCGGCAAGTGTTTGGCTGCGCGAGACGATGCTGCAGGGAGTCGTCCTGCATGGCACTTCGCTATGATGCTGCGGTGCCGTCTAACGGCGCCTCGTGCTTGAACGCACTGAACGGCCACCGCGATCAAAATCGATGGTTCGAGGACCGTTGATCATCACCCCGCCAGCCTCGATCTTGTTTGCCGCCACGAGAGCGACACAGAGACTGCTGGTGAAGATGCCCGCCTGCCCGCTATGTTCCGGATGGTTGACCATCCCGGATGGACCCATCGAGGGTGTCAAGGCGAGCATGAGCACAGGCGCGAACAGTTCACGGGCAGGCGCGACGGTGGCCGCAAAGCAACGTCGCGCCAGCATGCGATCTCAGCAGGATCGGCACCATCCTGTCAGGGAGCAATGCGAGTGGCTGGCTTAGCCGCTGCGACGCTGCCCGGCATCGCGTTCAATTGATCTGGCGCCTTAAATGCAGGAAGGCTTCGCGGCCGGTACGAGGCGCATCCCTCCTCCGAAGCAGCACGCCCAAGTATCATCACAAGCCCCGAGCGCCCGCGTTCGGCGATGTCCAATTTCCGACAATGTCGGAATACAGTCAGATCTGCTGGATTGACTTTAAATGGTTTTCTCATTTGGCACAGCGCATGCTGGTTATCCGGAAACACGTGACCGACCAACAAGAAGTCGCATGACACAACCGAAGCCATCCATGTCTGACGGGCTGCCCAGGATACCTACTGCGACCGCGCTTGCCCGGTGACGACCGCTCCGGCTCCGCCCGTTACCGACGAGGCAAAGTGACGGATTTCCTGCGTTTCAACGACATGGAGGTGGTTGTCATTCCCGCTGGGGGACAGACTCGGCCTGTTCAAGGCATTGCGCGAAGGCGGCAAGATGACGGCCACCCGTGCGCGAACTCAAGGAGCGCAGCCTGTATCGTGTATCAGGCAAATAGGCCGTCGGTCAGTGACCTTGACACAGGGGACATGCGCAAGGTCCTGAAGTTTGATGCAGCGATAGAAGGGTGCCAATGACAACAATAGCTTACAGGAACGGAACCATGGCTGGCGACGGCCGAGCCTTGGGTTTTGACTCAGTATCCGTCGGTGAGAAAACGAAGGTGTTTCGCTTATGCGACGGCACACTCATCGGCGTTTCCTCTTCGTCCTTGGGTATTCCAAAGGCCGTTCGAGACTGGGTTGAGAAGGGCATGGATGTTTCTGATATTCCTGTGCCGCGCAACGACGACAATTTTGAATTTGAGGCGCTGATAGTGCGCAAAAATGGGGAAGCCGTATTGTTGGACGGCAATTGGCTGCCAAGTGATCCCGTGAAAGGTGAATATTATGCCATCGGGAGCGGCAAGCAGTATGCTTTGGCCGCGCTGGTTTTGGGCAAGTCAGCTAAGGAAAGCGTCGAAGTTGCCGCGAAACTCGACGTTTGGACTGGTGGCACAGTCACTGCCATAACTCACTAAACCCGCCTTTCGGCGGGAGTGTGACAGTGCGAGCGTGGAAGTAGGGCGCCACCCCGGGGCACGTCGAGCCCTGTCATGTGAGCTGGTCCATAAGCGCGCGAAAGCGTCCAGTTGTGGCCAAAAGCACGATTTGCGACAGAACCGGCCCGCTTCTATGAGTATGGGCCGCTTTTTGCGGCCAGCGTGCTTGCCATCCTGCCGCCAGTGGCCGTCGCCTTCTTCTTCCAAGGTTACCTCGTCATGAAGTAGAGCACCACGATCTTGTCGGAGAGATCGGAAGGCGGACGGCCCTTCCGTCCGCGTCGGCCAGTTCGAAAGGCGGCGCGGCCTGCTCGTCGATCGCCTGGAAGAACCTCTCCGCGCTGTCCCTCATCTTGTCGAGATCGGCGCCCGGATGGTGGGCCAGCGCGGAGGTCCCGAGGATCAGCGCCAGAAATTGAATCGCAAGCGACGGTTTCGCTTTCATGGACAATGCATTCCGGTTGGGGGCGTTCGAGGGCTCCGCGGCTAGGATTGGTCTCACTGTGTCTGCTCCCGCTCCCGGCGGCTCATCTGCCTGATAGGCGCGTTCCCGCTCGGGCCATGTGCTTTTGATGAAGGCCAGAACGGCCCGGATCTCCTCGTCGGTGAGGACATTCCCGAAGCCCGGCATGTCGCTCTGGTAGCCGCCGCCGACGACCGCGGCCGGTCCCGGCGCCGGCATGCGTCCCGAAGGCAGCGGGCTTTCCAATCGCGCTGACCTTCGCCTGGCTAAAACCGTCTTGCCTAGCGCTATCGCCGCGGCCGGGGCGCGGCCATCCGGTTGGCGAGCCAAGGCAATGTCCAGACCAATCCGAGGCCTGCCGCGGCCACGCATCGATAAGAGGACCGACGCCCTTCTCCTTTGCCGCCGCTGGAGAACAGGTATTTGATCAGCGCGGCCGTCCCGAGGACGAGCACGACGACGACAAGCAGCCACACCAGGCCCGTGCCGAACATCATCATGCCGCTCATGCATTCCATCATCGAAGCCTCCTATTCCGTGGCGTAGATGCCGCCGGTCGCGTCAGACTTTCGGATTTCGAGAATCTCGAAGGGCGCTTCCTTCGTGCCACTCATGCCGGGGGAGCCCATCGGCATGCCGGGCAGCGTCATGCCCTTTGATGTCGGGCCGCTCGGTCAAGAGCTTGTTGACCGTGCCGACCGGCACATGGCCGCTCACCACATAGCCGTCGATGAACGAGAGAAGGCAGCCATCGGCTTCCGGCGGAATGCCCTCTTCGCGGCTCATGGCGAAAAGGTCGTGAGTCGGCCTTGACGGTGATTCCTGGAAGGCCGATTCCAAGGCGAGCTGGCTTGAAGGCCGCGGTCCGGATGGTCGACTAGGCAGCTTGGTTCCACGATCGCAATGCTTGATCGCTTCATTGCAGGCCATGGGCTCTCGCCCCCTCCTTTTGCCACACGAGGCGCCAGCTCACGTGTTGTTGTTGGCGTGCGCCCCGGCAACCGCTTTCACCAGCCGCTCCAGCGATCCCGCGCGCTCCAGCTCCGCAAAGAATGATGCGGCGTGACGCTACCCAGCCGGTGCTTCTCGGCCTTCCAATTAAACTGTCTCGACGAAAGAGCCGTCTCCGTTGCTCCGGTCTCGGTGTTGAGTTCTCTAAGGCTGCGCCACACCTTGGTCCCCACGCCGGCAAATGATCTCACTATGCAGCCCGTGCTCGCACGCTCTCAAACTAATTACCGCTGCTGCAACACGCCGCCTGGCGGCCTGCACCGAAAAGCCGACAGGGGTGCATCTGAATAGCCGTGAACCCAGGTCTCAAAGACCATCCGGCGCGACGAGCGGACGCACCGCACGTGTGACACCCGCCTTGTGGGGCAGGGTTGCCTTTCTCAATCCCGGCGTTGGTCGGCGTCCCAATGAGCAGCAAGCTATTATCGGCCGCCGAATCTTAGTGGCTTCGTCGAGAGCCTCAATCAACCAAGCGGCGAAAGCCCCGCTAGAGTCTCCGCCCGCCTGTCGCTATGAAGCAGTTGCAGCCAGCGCTGCTTCAGGCGCATGAACTCGCCCGATGCAATGATTTCCGTCGCCCTGGGTCTTTCGAAGGGCACTGTTTCTATTCCCTTCTTCTTCGGCGCGCGGCTTGATGCCGACATACGGTTTCTTGACCTGCCGCCTGAACTGGCTGCCGAAGCGGGTGCCCCGCCAGCGACCCCGACAATCCCCTGTTCCGCAACTGCTGAAGAGCCGACTGCGCTCGCATCCCGATATTGCGCAACGGCACTATGCCGACATTCTGGAGACCGCAGCCGCATGAGCCTCGAGATGTTCCGCCGACCGTCGACAAAGGCGTCCTCTCGCCTGCGTCCGCCATTTGTCAGTGCTCGATCTGATTGGGGAGACGCCGGTCGTCGAACTGAAGAGATTCGATACCGGCAGGTGTCGTCGCTTCGTCAAGATCGAAAGCCAGAATCCCGGCGGATCGATCAAGGATCGCATTGCGTTGTCGATGATCGTTAATGCCGAACAGCGTGGCACGCGCGGGGCGGTACAATCATCGAAGCGACCGCTGGCAACACAGGGCTCGGCCTGGCCATCTGGCGGCACGAAGCGCGTGATCGCGTGTCCAAAAGCTGACAGCGTCAGACAAATGTCAGGTTCATTACAACCAACATCTGGGCACTGACGAGGTTTTTCGAAGCAATGGGCGCTAACTGCGCGCTGAGCGCGTTGGCATGGCTTTTGAGACTGAGTGACTGTGACTGCACTCAATGGGGCAAGACGAGCGATGCGCTCCTCCCTGAACCCGTGTGCCGTCTCTGAGAGGAAACCAGCTCGTGCAGAAACCTTTGGAAATAGCTTTGGACCGCAACGTGGTATTGCAGATGGAGTCCCCGGCTCCTTCGATTAGAGTCGAGAACTGGCTGCATGGCGAGCCCCTCACGAGCTTTGAGCCCGGCAAGTGTACATAGTCGAATTTTGGGCAACTTGGTGCGGCCCATGTGTGGACGGGATGCCCCATCTGATCCAGCTGCAGGGCGTCGCCAGGCGCACCATCTGGACAGCAGGAACTGGACTATGGGCAAGGTAACAGGCTTTCTCGAAATCGACCGGCAGGTGCACAAGTACCAGCCGGCCTCCGACCGCATCCGGCATTTCCGCGAATTCACGCTGCCGATGTCCGACAAAGAGGTCGAGAAACAGGCCGCGCGCTGCATGGATTGCGGCATTCCGTTCTGCCATGGGCCGACGGGCTGCCCGATCCACAACCAGATCCCGGACTGGAACGACCTCGTCTACAATGGCGACTGGGACAATGCGATCCGCAACCTGCATTCGACCAACAATTTCCCGGAGTTCACCGGCCGCATCTGCCCCGCACCTTGCGAGGAAGCCTGCACGCTGAACCTCGAGGACATCCCCGTCGCCATCAAGACGGTCGAGCAGGCGATCGCCGACAAGGCTTACGAGACCGGCCATATCAGGCCCTATCCGCCGGAGAAGAAGACCGGCAAGCGCGTCGCCGTCATCGGCTCCGGCCCGGCCGGCATGTCGGCTGCCCAGCAGCTCGGCCGCGCCGGCCACGACGTCCATGTCTATGAGCGCGAGAGCCGGCCCGGCGGGTTGATGCGTTACGGCATTCCCGACTTCAAGATCGAGAAGCACTATATCGACCGGCGCATCGAGCAGATGCAGGGCGAGGGCGTCACCTTCCATTGCGGCGTCAATGTCGGCGTCGACAAGCCGGTTGCCGAGCTGCTCGCCGAACATGACGCCGTGCTTTATTGCGGCGGTTCCGAAACGCCGCGCGCGGCCGGCATTCCCGGCGACGATCTCGGCGGCGTGCATGACGCGATGCCCTATCTGGTGCAGCAGAACAGGCGTGTCGGCGGCGAACCGATCCAGTCGGTGGCGTGGCCGTCGCATCCGATCCTCGCCGGCGGCCAGCATGTCGTCGTCGTCGGCGGCGGCGACACTGCCTCCGACTGCGTCGGCACCGCCTTCCGCCAGGGCGCGGTGCGCGTCACCCAGCTCGACATCCGGCCGCAGCCGCCGGAAAAGGAAGACAAGCTGTCGGTCTGGCCATACTGGGCGACCAAGATGCGCACGTCATCCTCGCAGGCCGAAGGCGCCGAGCGCGAATTCCAGGTGGCGACGCTTGAATTCATCGGCGAAAACGGCCAGCTGACCGGGGTCAAATGCTGCGAAGTCGACGAAAAGCGCAAGCCGATCGCCGGCACCGAATTCGTCATCCGCGCCGATCTCGCGTTCATCGCCATCGGCTTTGCCGGGCCAGCCGCTCGCGGGCCGGTGTCGGAACTGGCCGGCCAGATGAAGATCGCCATTGACAGCCGCCGCTCGAAGAATGTCGAGGCCAATGACCGGGACTACAGGACCAGCGTCGAAAAGCTCTATGCGGCGGGCGACGTGCGGCGCGGCCAGTCGCTGGTCGTCTGGGCGATCCGCGAGGGCCGCCAGGCGGCGCGCGCCATCGATGAGGCGCTGATGGGATCGAGCGTGCTGCCGCGCTGAGTCCGTCTCGAGACCCTACTTGTGCGGCCACCTGAAGGCGCTTTCCGCCCTTCCGCTGCCCCGGGCAGCTTACGGACTGATCGCCGTGGTCGTTTCGGTTGTGGCCCCGGCCGCAGGCTGCCGCCTTGGCGGCCAAGAAAAATCGTCGGCGCGGCCGGGCGCAGCAGCGGGCGCCTTGCCCTCGACGACGAATTTTTCACCGGGCCCGTCCGGCTTGGCCGGCGCTGCGGCACCGAGAAGTTCCGAACCGCCGTCGAGTGCCGGTGATTGCGAGTCGGCGTCGGTAGCCGGGTCGGCGGCCTCAGTCTTTTCCTTCGAGGGTGGACTACGTTACTGGCCAGTACCGGCAACGCATCGAAGGAACTTTACAATCATAAAGGTACGTCACTGGTCTCGCGGCTCACCTATGACGATCTAGACGCGCATTCGAGTCCACAATCCGACTGGCATTTTCGTAAAGGCCTCCTCGGTGCGGGCGGCATCAGGGAGGATTTTCTCATGACGAGGACTTCTTACGGAAATGGGGGGCTACTCAAACACATTCAGTGATCAGCGCGGGGGCGGCGTCAGCTATTTCACCGCCGATCTTGGATATAATTTCTTGAACTCACCGCGCTACCGCATCGGTGCTTTTGTTGGCAACAATTTCTGGCACGAGAGCTACGATGCTTTCGGTTGCACGCAGCAGGCGACCAACTGGGGAACCTGTGTGCCAACCGTCCCACCTACGTCAACCTCTCAGCCAGGACAACGATTGGCATTCGCTGCGACTCGGCTTGGCCGGGCAGACGCAACTCACCGAGCGACTCAGCCTTTCTGGTGACGTGGCGTTCCTCTTCACGCGGCTCGACGGCAAAGAGCAGCACCACATGCGCCCAAGATCAAGCTAATTCCCGAAGACGGCGATGGGCATGGCGTCCAGCTCGAGGCGGTGTTGCGGCCGTGGCGAATAACGGCACCGCTCATTTCGAAGAGGCAATGGGCGGTCGTGGTTCCCCGCAGGCCGACGATTGGAAGGCAAAGCGCTACGGCGTTTTCGTGCAGGCTAGCATCAAGTTCAACTGAGAGAGCAAGAACCGAGGAGAGCGGCGATGCCACTCCAGCTCATTACGATCATTGGATCAACAGAAGGAAGTTTTCCGAAGAGTTTTGCAAGCGTGCGCAAAGTCGCCAGACAAAGTTCTCTCGGTCCATAGTGTACGTGCCGTCACGCCCGTTCTCGACATGGTTGAATGATACGTCCCGCGCGATCGATCAAAGTCGTTTTTCATTGGTTTTCCGGAAATCGCGGGGAGCACAGCGTGCTGTGACCCTCGCCTGCTGGTTTTCTGTCAACGCGCAGATGAGGGAGAATGAGCGTACAGCAAAAATCATCAGTGCTGTCGCTTTCGCCAAAGCCCGCCGCAGCTAAACGGGGTCCCACGCCCGGTAGCGCCCCCTGCCGGTCACCTCACGGATGCCGAGTTCGGCACCAGCCCGAGCGCAGCGCGCTGGCTAATTTTCAGCTCGGCCGCGACCAGACCTGCCGACACCAGCGGCCGCGCCAGCACCAGCTCGATCAGCGCCGGCAGGCTCGAGTTTTTGCGCCGGTTCCTGAGCCGGCGCTCCATCTGGCTTTTGGCCAGCGCCTGGATGATTGCAAGGCTGAAACAGTCGATGGAACGCCCCTCCAGCGAAGCCGAACCGGACGAGGCGCGCGCGCCAGGTCCTTCGGCTGCCATCGGCACGCTGGGTTTAAGTGCTTGGGGTGACACGGCGTGATCTCCGCCGTTGGCGGGAACAGGGCAGTGCAATAGTACTGCCCTGTTCCTTTTGATCAGAGGCCAGTGCGGATTTCTTCGGCAAGCGCCCTCAACGTCGTCTCGACGTCATCGCCGTTTACCATCTTCTGCATCGCCACGGCCCATGCGTTCATGGCTTCGCCGAAGCCGACACGCGGTGTGAAAGCCAGCGCGGCTTGGTCCTGTATCTTTTTGAAGCTGTCAACGAAGTTGTTGAACTCGGGCTGCGAAGCGTACTTAGTCCAGGTGTCGTCTGCCAGGTCGACGTGCGCGGCGGATTGACGAGCTGGCCAGCAAGGGCACCCTTGAGCGCCACCTGCTTGGAGGTGGCCCACGGGATGAACAGCCAGGCCGTGCCCTTCTTTTCGGAAGCCGCGTTCATGGCGAGAGCCCAGATCCAGATGTCAGACTCCAAGCTCGTGGCGCTCGGTGCGTGCAGCGGCGGAGCGAAGGCGATCTTGCCGGATGCCGGCTTCCCCGCAACATCGTTCCAGAAGCCGAACATATTTGAGTCGATCGTCATCGCGCTGCGGCCGGACGCGAAGGAAGGAGCCGCGCACTTCTTGATCATGTCCACGTAATGTAGTCGTATCCAGCATCGGTAAGCTTCCAATCGCTCAGGTATTTGTCCAGCGGCTCCAGGGCGCCACTCGGAGCGAGGTCCTACGCGGGCTGAATGCCAGTGCCGAACACATCCCATGCTGGCGACTTCGTCGTCAGTTGGATCGTCATCTTGTTCCAGTAAGAATCGTCTGGGTAGAGTTCCGGCGTGACCTTGATGCCGGGTCAGCTTCTCGAACTCCGGAAATTGCGCAGCGAGAGCATCCGCATAGGGGTGGATGTCGTAGGCCCAAGTTATGCTGGTCCCTTCGAATTGACGCCAGTTCACGGTGTCGGCAGCGGCCGAATTAGTGAGCGATGCCGAGACGGCAAAAAACGCCAAGTCAAAAGCAAGCTGTTTGCGAAGCGACGCGCACCTGTAACGAGTACGGGGAATGAGCGACCCATGTAATCCTCCCTGGGGCATTTTGCCAATTTTTGGGTCCACTCCTCCATCCCGAGTTCGCTCATAGCCACAATAAGCGGTTTCCAACGAGCTCGCTCTGAATGCACCAGGCCAACTGGGTAAAAACGGGTAACCGGCACTAAAAGGCGTTGTAGTATCGCCACCAGAAATACTGCTCCGTGGTGCTGGCCTTTGCCTGGGGGCGCAACACGGCAACTACCCGCTCAAAACGGTTGGTCCTCTACCTCTTATTCACCGTCGCTTTCCTCGCGGCCTAACCCGGCCGGAATATCCGTTGCCAGAAAAAGGCCTCGCGGCCGGTTCGAGGCTCATCCCTCCTCCGAAGCAGCACGCTCAAGTATCGTCACAAGCCCCGAGCGCTTCGCGTTCGGCGATGTCCAAATTCCGACAATGTCGGATACAGTCAGATCTACTGGATTGCGTTTGAATGGTTTTCTCATTTGGCACAGTACATGCGGGTCATCCGCAAAACACGTGACCGACCAACAAGAGTTCGCATGATCACCTTACCACAACATACAGCCGCCGCGGAACAATCACTTGGCCCCTGATCGCCCACCCCGGCACCACAACCGGAGTCATCGATGTTCTGACAGGCTGCCCAAGGATACCTGCTGCAACAGGGCTTGCCCTGGTGACGACCACTCCGGCTCCGCCGGTTACCGACGAGGGCAAAGTGACGGATTTCCTGCTTTTCAACGGCATGGAGGTGGCTGTCATTCCCGACCACCGCGCCGGTCGTCACCCATATGGTCTGGTGCAGGATCGGCAGCGCGGAATGAGCCGCCGGGGATATCTGCATGTCTTCGAGCATCTGATGCTCAAGGCGCCTCATGACGAGCACGGCTCCGTCGCCTGGAGAGATTGAACCCAAAGGGAGATTCAGATGTCTGAAGCGAATCAGGAAAAGTTGGACGCATTCTTGGGGAAAATGGTCGGCGATCTCGGTGCGATCGCAACGGGCGCGGGAGTCCTGCTGGGGGACAGACTCGGCCTGTTCAAGGCATTGCGCGAAGGCGGCAAGATGACGGCCGCCGAACTTTCGACACGCACCGGCACCCAGGAACGCCTCGTAAGGGAATGGCTTTCCGGGCAGGCGGCGGCGGGTTACGTCGACTACGATGAAGCGAGCGACAAATTCTATCTCAACGCCGAGCAAGAGCTGGTGTTCGCTGATGAAGACAGCCCGGCCTTCATGGCAGGCGCATTCGAGTTCCTGTCCGCGCTGTGGCTCGATGAAGAAAAGGTGAGGCAGGCATTCCAGTCCGGCAAGGGCGTCGGGTGGCACGATCATAGCGCGTGTCTGTTTCGCGGTACGGAACGGTTCTTCCGTCCAGGCTACAATGCCAATCTGATCGACTCCTGGCTGCCGGCCTTGGAGGGCGTCGTCGAGAAGCTCGAACGCGGCGTGGACGTCGCGGATGTTGGATGCGGTCATGGTGCATCGACCGTGCTCATGGCACAGGCCTTCCCCAATTCGCGCTTCGTCGGCTTCGACTATCATGCCCCTTCGATTGAGCGCGCCCGCAAGGCGGCCGAGGTAGCCGGCGTCGGCGTTAACACGCGGTTCGACGTGGCGGCCGCCAAGAGCTATCCCGGAACCTATGACCTCGTCACATTCTTCGATTGCCTTCACGACATGGGCGACCCGACGGGCGCCGCCACCCATGTCCACGGATCGCTCAAGCCGGACGGCACGTGGATGATCGTCGAGCCGTTCGCGCATGATCATCTGGCGGCGAACCTCAATCCCGTCGGCCGCGTTTACTATGCCGCTTCCACTTTCGTGTGCACGCCCGCATCCGTGTCGCAGGAAGTCGGGCTCGCGCTTGGAGCCCAGGCCGGTGAGGCGAGGCTGCGCAAGGTTGTGACCGGCGGCGGCTTCAAGCGATTGCGTCGCGCCGCGGAGACACCGTTCAACATGGTGCTGGAGGCCCGCCCTTAGCGTGGCCGTCGCCAGAAATTGCAGCTCATCGCATTTGATGAAGATCACCGCCAAAAATCCGGACGCATCGGGCACATTTTCAAGGCGTCTGGGTTCACGCAGAGGTCGCTGCCGAGTTGTGTGCCAAGAGTCCCATACGTTGCGGCTCAGAAAGGACCCCACGCACGGCGACGAACATGCCCATAGCGATGGCCGCTATAATCACATATGTCCACCATGGCGCGTTCACAAAGCTGGTAAGCCACGTCGCACCGAACGCGCTTACGACAAAAACGAGAGCCTCGATAAAAAGACTGAGCCTGTACACATTCAGTCGTCTCATCCTCATACCACCCATCCAAAGACTGAGCTTGTTGCGCTACTGCGACAGAGCCTAACATATTGGAGAGTGCTCACTAGTCGACCGTGAACAATCCGAGCCCTAAGCGGCGACCGGCTTCGGCCGGATTTGAAGCAGGGCAATCAAGAGCGACAA
>NZ_VFTB01000023.1:0-64160 GCF_007003945.1 Mesorhizobium sp. WSM4307 | reverse complement strand
GATGGATGCTGAAGCGTGGTAACTCCAGTCTCCTCGGTCCGGTCCGAATGGACAACCTCTCGAAAGCTCACACCTAGGATGGGTGCTGCCACGCGGCTCGGACTCAGCGTGCATTATCACGTAAATGTTGAGAGAATGAATGGCGCCGCGAAGGGCAATTCCAGCCGTCCAAAGCGACAGGCGTGTCGCGGCCTCGACATTGCAGTGGCGCTTACCTAACACGGCCTCACACTGCCCTCTAAACGGCCCCGAATTTGAACTGACGGCCCCTGGCCGGTTCATCGGGCAGGTCAAGGGCTAGGTGTAGTACACAGGGCTCATAACTTTCAGTTTCTAGTTGGTACGATGGGCCGTGGACGGTCGATGCAGACTTCAAGATGGCGAACGAAGCTCTCCATGCGTGCGTTGTCGAGGCAAGTGCCTTTGCCATGCTCGCGACTGGAGAGATTTCAAAATGAGCCTTGTAAGCGGAGAATGCCGCCGACGCTGTTCGGCTTGCTCGTGCCCTTGACGGCGGTAGGCTCGGCAGGGCCGAGGCCAGAGTTGCCGTAGTGGTCGTAATCGACCTCGGCTGTGACCGTGAAGCCGGGAACGACCATGTAGGCGACGTTTGCAGCCACACCAGCATCCTTGAGCTGATCACCCGAGACCTGAAGGTTGAACGAAGTTTTCTCGTCAAACTCGTAGGTGGCGCCCGCCCAGAAAGCCCACTGGCCGTTCCAGATTTTGTACGAGCCGCGCCCATGATTGGCAATTGCGCCGTTTGAGTCCTCGTTGAGACTGGCATTGGAACCGTAGCCGAAGAGTCCAAACAGCGACAGCTGGTTTGTGACAGCGACGTCGACGCGGATCTTGCCGGCAAAAGCTTCGTAATTGCTGTCATAAGCCGCGACGCCGATGATCGAGCCCCAGCCTTGCGTGTATTTCAAGCCGGCGACAACGTGCGGAATATAGCTGTCGATAGTACCGGCTGAGCCCGATCCTTGTTCGAGCGAAATCACAGTCGAAATGCCGTTGCCGGCGTCGAAGTGGTACTGAGCCACGTTGGTGTCGAAGCCGGCCGACGGAACGAGCATACTATCGAGAACGTTGCCAGCGTAGCTTGCAAACGTATCGAAGGCCGACCCCTCCTTGCCAACTCGCAGGCCTCCCAGCTCGACCCAGGCAGAAGCCAGTGCGAGGCCGCTGTTGAAATCATAGTTCTGAGGACTGTCATGCGAGTTAGCGCTGTTGCCAAAATTCACCTGGGTTTCGGTATAGGTCGTCAACGCGCCGAGCTCGGTCTGCTGGCCGGTCCAAGTTTTGAACGTGAAGCGTGTGCTGTTTCGCCAAGTGCCTTGGTCCTCGCCAGTTCTCACGTCCGAGGTTCTTGCGCTGTCATACGATCGGACGTCACCCAGGCCGATATCGTAACGGACATAGCCGCCGATGCGCAGGCAGGTCTCGGTGTTGGGAATATAGGAATATCCCGAGCCGAGGACGTCGCAGATCTTGATGTACTCGGCCGGTTCCCGCTCGGCGCCAGCTGCTCGACCGACGGAAATGGTCATCAGAGCAGTTAAGCCGAGAAGAGGACTCTTGATGTACATGTCTAGATCTCCATGAAGGAATAAAAAGGATAGAGGCGAAAGAGCAAGCTTTTCCTCTAAATTTTGTGCGTGTTGTCTCCAATATGTGGACGCCAAAGCGCTTGACACGAGAGGTGAGCCAGCGTAAAAGCCACATGTACTTATAATAGTGTTTTCTGCTAGGAGATTCATTATCGTTTACATGTGAAACACTCCGGTCGGACCGCTGCAGCTCTCCGAATAGAGCAGCAAGCGACATGCCAACCTGAAGCGTAGATGCGGCCGACACCAAAATCGGGCCGACGCGCCTTCGTCTCGCTGGAATCACTTTTTTTGAGGGTCACTGCGAAAAGAAATGTGCGACACGGTTCGCCATGTTCGATATGTGACAGTCTCGTTTAACAGCGACGGCTTCCCGTCTGACCGCAACGGAGGCCGCGCCATCCGCTACCGAGAAGGATCACTGCGCGTACGCTCCGCAAGGGCTGCGCCAGGAACAGAGGGCGTGCACGTCCGAGGCGTCGCATGGTGGCCGCAGCACCTTTTCGCCGCTGTAAGTTCGCCGTGCAGGTACATTGCGCGGCCGGAAGCGAGAGGGAGCGCACCCTGAAACGGCTGCCTACGGCTCGCCTCGAGTAATTGGCGATGAACAGTATTCTCGAGAACTTAGTCTCGACGGAAAGAGCAACGAAAGGAAGCCGCTTGGACGAGCACGATCCGAAGGAAGAACCGATCGAGACCATTTTCCGCAACGGCACAATCACTGCCGTGGGTATCCTGCTTGCCTTTTCCCTCGGCTTCCTCACTCATTGGGCCGCGAACCCCTTGCCATGGCAACTCTACGATCTGTTCGCCGTAGTGCCGATCCTGCTCGGCATCGCACTGCAGATGAGAGCGCTGTCCATGCTGCTCGACATGAGTTCCTTGCGGCGCCCCATCTACGAACGCGCCAATCGCATTTTCATGGTCGGCCTCATCCAGACCGCGTGTGGCGTCGGCATGGCCATCTTGGTCGATCTTTTCGGGATATCGGTAGGGGGCACGCTGCCCGGCGCTTGACGACAAGCCACACCGCTCTTCGCTCGAAGCGACGTCAAGCCGGGGAACCTTGTGCACCCCCTAGCGGCGTCCTCCTTTCATCAAATGAGCCGACGTCAGCTTTAGAGCGTCTCGGTGGCTAAAGCCGGTATGGTTTTTCGGCCGGCAGGGAAGGCCGCTGGCTGGACCTGGATGGCGTCTGAACGAGGCTTGACAGGTCCGTTGCGTCGGACATGAATTTCGCATTGCAAAGTTCTTCCGCAGACGCCTCAAGCACACTGCACTGGCGTCACGTACTCAGACGTTGAATGCGGCACCGCACCATCACCTCAGGCGCAACCATGGCACGCGCGCTCCCCGGCGTGGTTGACCCCATCCTGTCCAAACGAGACTGCGACATAAGCGGGACGCACTGACTTAGGTCAGAGACCAGGACGAGCGCGCAACGAAAGAATGATGGATGAGCGACGTGGGATGACAGCTCCTTGCACACCTCAATCCTGACAAAGTACCGGGACCCCCGGCCGCCTTGGTATACCATCTATCCGACTGTGCCAGACTTCTCTGCGGCAGTTGGTGCTGACGATTATGAGGAATGGCTGGGGGGCCTCCCGGCCGACGAATCGGTGTCGCTCTATTTCCACATTCCGTTTTGCCGATCCATGTGCTGGTATTGCGGCTTCCCTACCGCGGTCATCCGTCGCAACGGCCCGATCCTTAATTATTTAGCGGTGCTGCGTCAGGAGATCAGTTTGGTGTCGGAGCAAGTGCGGCAAGGGCTGCCGGTGAGCGATGTGCATTTCGGCGGCGGAACGCCTCACCTTATCGGGCCAGCCGAGCACTTGGCGCTGATGGAATTTCTACGCCGCCACTTCGCTTTCAGCAAAACTGCTGCGATCGCCGTGGAGATCGATCCCCGAACGTTCACACCGGAAATGGCCGAAGCCCTGGCAGCTAACGGTGTCAACCGCGCGAGCATCGGATGCAGAGCTTTGATCCCGATGTGCAAAGGCGATCAATCGGATCCAGAGTAAGGTGCAGACGGCCGCTGCAGTCCAAAATCTCCGCCGGCATGGCGTTGGCCATATCAACTTCGACCTCATCTTCGGTCTACCGAAACAGACTGTGCAGTCCTGCATCCAGACCGCGATGGCTGCGGTCGCCATGCGCCCCAACCGGCTTGCGGTGTTCGGATACGCGCATATTCCTTCCGTGATAAAGAATCAGCGCCTAATCGAGCAGGCAGGTCTACCGGACGGCGATCTTCGCGCCGAACAGGCTGCAACTGTCGCCGAGACACTGGTTGGCGCTGGCTACCGGGAGATCGGGCTCGATCATTTCGCTCCGCCGGACGACGAACTTGCGCTAGCGCCAGAAGACCGGGCGCCTACGGCGTAATTCGCTGGGATACTCGGCCGATACTTGCAAAACGTGATCGGCTTCGGCGCGTCGGCTATTGGCCGAGTCCGCGAGGGGTATGTTCAGAACGAAGTAACACGGGATTCTTACGCCCGGCACATCGCAAGTGGACGTCTGGCGACATCAAAGGGTCACCGTCTGACCGACGATGACCGGGTGCGCGCAGCGATCATCGAGCGACTGATGTGCGATTTGGAGGCCGACGTGCCGACCATCTGTGCCGCCCACGAAATCGAACCAGCTCGTTTTCTCGATTCAGTTGAGAGTTTGGTGACGCTGGCTGAGGAGGGGATCCTGGACGTCGAAAACGGCTTCATCCGCGTGCGGCCGGAGCACCGCTTTGTTGTTCGCGCCGTTGCTGCTGCATTCGATGCTTTTCTCGCGAATCGATGAGTTGAGGCCACGACGCCGAAAGGCATCAGACCTTGTTTGGCGCTCGTCGGCATGGGCTCTCGCAGAAGACTCCGCAAGCGTATGCAGGGGACTTCCACTTGACGCCGCGTTCACCATCATCTCGCCTGGGTGCGCGCGAAAGCGCACAACCCGGAGCACGCTGCTCTCGGTGTGAGGCTGTGCTCTGCAAAGCACCGGTGATCCACCCTGTCCCTGGACAGCAGCTTGATGGCGTCATCTTGGAGGACGAGAAAAGATTGTCGAGGTACGGGTACGAATTGCCTCGGTCGTCCGTTCAATCGAAAGCACTGTCTGCGGAGGCACCTCTCCTTCATGCAGTGACAGGAGATGCTGGGCGACTTCCTTATCTGCTGCGGTGAGTCGATGATTTAGGCGGAGAAAGTCCATCCAGGTGGGGGTGCGGAATGTCTCCGTCCAAAGTGACGGTGTTTGCAGATTTCGCTGGAGCGTCCAGTTTCGTGCACCGGCACGGCTCTGGACGTGTCGCCGCGTGCGCATGGAGCCCAGAAAGGCCTCGATATTTTCCTCCGATATCAAATACTCGACCTTGGCCACGATAGGGCCACTTCTGGGTTTCAGATCGAGAGCCACGTCCGGCGGATGAAAAACTGAACTTTCTTGATCGGTTTCTTCCCAGGGACGGACCGGCAACACGATCCCCGCTGCTGCAACCAGCAACAGAGCGCCTGCGGCGCCCTCCAATGCTGAGGTCAAGGAATAGTTTTGCGCGACAGAACCCCAGATCCAGCTGCCAGCAGCCATACCGCCTGCGCTCAAGGCGTAGTAAATGGAGAGCGTGCGGCCTACAACCCACCTTGGGCTTGCCAACTGCACCGACACGTCAATGCCCGTCCAGGTGATAAGCCAACCCGCTCCGCCGAGCGCCAGCGAAATGGCCGCCACAGGAAGCGACGATGTAAGGGCAAGGGAGAGGCAACAGACTGCACAAGCCACAGAGGCGAAGGCCACCAGCCTGTTTTGAGACGTGACCTTCCTCAAGAAGCCGTTGCCCATACCCGCGATGAAAGCACCCATGCCGAAGCCGGCCAATAAGATACCGTAGACAATTGGCCCACTCTTCAACTGATCCCGGACGACGAGGGGGAGCAACGCCAGAATGGAGATGCTTGCCAACCCGAAAAGAGCGGCTCGGGCGGTCGCTGCCCTGATCTCCAAAGACATCGCCGTAAAGCGCACTCCGTCATGAATTGCCGTCGTCATTCTCTCACGAGGGAGAGGCGAAGAGCGGACCTCCCATTTGGTGCGCCATATCGCGCTTATGGGCGCCAGATCACTCACCGCAGCCAAGGCGAAAGCGGCCAGCGGCCCAAAGACGGCCAGGATCACGCCCCCCAAGGCTGGACCAACGCTGCGCACAATGTTGTATCCGACGGACATAAGCGTCACTGCGGCCGGAATGTCGCGTTTGTGAAGGATATCGCCGACCGAAGCGTGCCAAGCCGGATCATTCAAGGCAAAGCCGCAGCCGGCCAGGAAACCTAACCCGAGAATCAGCCAAGGACTGACAAATCCCAGACCCACAGAAATCATCAGCGTCGTCGACGCCGATGCTATCAGGCAGTGTCCCGCAAACATCACCCACCGGCGGCTGAAGTTGTCGGCAATGGCTCCGGCGAAAACTGAGAGGAAGAACACCGGCAATGTGGATGCGGCCTGGACGAGTGCCACCATGAGGTCGGACGCTGAAATCGTTGCCATAAGCCAACTGATGGCGACCGTTTGCACTAGCCAACCGAGGCTGGAAATCTGGGTGGCCGCCCAAATTGAGCGAAACACCTTGTTTCGAAATGGGGCGAGCGTCTTTGAAACGGGCGGTTGGGGATTTTCGCTCTGCATGAGGTATTGCTGGCCTTCGATGAGCGCTGCGATTTGAGCAAGCGGGTCGATACTTAGACATCGCGGAGCACCGCACGGACCCCAGCTCTATGGAGCTTGCCGGCGACTATTTGCGTATTGAGCCATTCTCATAGTCTCATTCATGAGCAGTCCTGTGCGCAAGCATTGCTTTGCTAAATTCCCACCACAAGCGCGCCGCCGCTGAGACCCGCACCCGCTGCCGCCAAGAGGACTTTCTCGCCAGGCCGAAACGGCTGCGCCCGATGGGCCAGCGACAATGAGAGCGGGATCGTCGCGGCGGAAGAGTTGCCATATTCGGCGATCGTCTTGACGATCGAGTGATCAGCGATGCCGAGGTTCCTGCCGACCGCGTCGAAAATGCGCGCATTGGCCTGATGCGGCACGAAACGATCGAGGTCTTGCGGCCTCAGTCGGGCAGCAGTGAGCGCATCTCTCGAGCAGGCGGTCATCATCTCCACGGCCTTGCTGAATACTTCACGGCCGTCAGTGATCGTCATCCGTGTCTGCGCGAGGTCGAGGTCGGCATGGAACGGAGTGTTGCTTCCCCCGGCGGGAATCTGGATTAGCCCGTAGCGCGAGCCGTCGGAATCCACCGAAGCGCCGAGAATGCCTCGATCCGGGTCATCGCAAGGACTGATCACCATGGCGCCGGCGGCATCGGCAAACAGCACGGCGCTGGCGCGCTCGGCCAAATTGATGCGGTGGCTGAGGATGTTGGCGGCGATGACAAGGCTCGCTTTGCCGTGCAGGCGGGTGAACCCGTCGGCGAACATCAGCGCATAGATGAAGCCGGCGCAGGCGCCGGTCAGGTCGATCGCTCCGGCGCGGCCTAGCCCCAGCCGATGTGCGACCAGCGGCGCGCTTGGCGGCAGAAGGTGATCGGGCGTCGACGTGGCGAGCAAGAGTAGACCGACGTCGCCGCGGTCGATACCGGCATTGGTCAGCGCCATGTCGCCGGCAGAGGCGGCAAGGCCCGACAGCGTGTCTTCGTCTGTTGCCCAGAAGCGCGAGCGAATTCCGGTGCGCCGCTCGATCCAGCCGGGCTCAAGCCCGAGCCGGTCTTCGATTTCCGGGTTCTCGACCTTGCGCGTCGGCGCATGATGGCCGAAGCCGAGAACGCGCGACGATAGGTTCATGGCCGCGAGCCGAAGCGTTCGCCGGCCTCCTCTATCGCGTCATAGAGCCCGTCCAATTCGTCGCTGGTGATGCAATAGGGCGGCAGAAGATAGAGGACATTGCCGAGCGGGCGCACCAACAGGCCGCGCTCAAGGAAAAAAGCGCGCAGTTTTGGCCCGATCTCGGCCAGATAACCGGCTGAGCCGGTGCGTAGGTCGAGTGCCGCGATGGTGCCGGTTGTCCGGCAGTCGGTGAAATATGGATTGTCCCGGAAGCGTTGCAGCCCCGCGGCCTGCCTCGCGCTCAAGACCGCGATCCGCTCGGCCACCGGCTCGTCACGCCAGATCTCGACATTGGCAAGTGCTGCCGCGCAGGCGATCGGATTGGCGGTGTAGGAGCTCGAATGGAAAAACGTCTTCTTGCGATCCTCCGAAAAGTGAGCGTGGAAGATGGCATCGGTGGCGATCGTGGCGGCCAGCGGGATGGTACCACCGGTCAGACCTTTCGAGGTGCACAAGATGTCGGGCGAGACGGACGCCTGTTCGCAGGCAAACATGGTTCCGGTGCGCCCCCAGCCGGTCATCACTTCATCGGCGATCACGAGCGTGCCGGAGGCTTCGGCGATCCTCTTCAATTCGGCAAGAACCCAGGCCGGATACATCAGCATGCCGCCGGCGCCAAGCACCAGCGGCTCGACGATCAGCGCGGCTGCGCGCCGGTCGCGGCTAACGGCCTCGAACCGATCCAGCGTTTCCTGCTCGCGCCCGGCGGCCGGGAAGGGGATGGTGTCGACCTCGAACAGCAAAGGCTCATAGGCGGCGTTGAAGACGCCACGGGCGCCGACGCTCATCGTGCCGATGGTGTCGCCATGATAGCTGTGCTCCATGACGGCGATGCGCGAACGCGACGCGCCGATGTTACGGAAATAGCCGAGCGCCATCTTCAGCGCGACTTCGACTGAGGTCGAGCCACTGTCGGAATAGAACACCCGGTGGAGGCCGGCGGGTGCGATGCCTACAAGCGCCTCGGCCAGCCGTTCGGCCGGCTCGTGGGTGAAGCCCGCGAAGATGATCTGGTCGAGGCTCGAGGCGGTCGTCTCGATGGCCTTCATGATGCGGGGGTGGCGATGGCCATGGGTGACGACCCACCAGGAAGAAATCGCATCGAGGATGCGGAAGCCGTCGGCCTTGTGGAGATAGGCGCCTTCAGTCAGCACGATTTCAGGGAGCGAGGGCTCTAGCGCGTGCTGCGTGAACGGATGCCAGACTCGAGACTCCGCCATCAGTCGCCTCCGGCAATCATGGCCAGGTCGAAGCCGGAAATCATTGCATCTCTCAACGTTTCACCCGTCAGCGGACCGAGGTGCGGCAGCCTGCCCAGCTGCGGCACGCCGCCGAATTCCACGATTGTCCTTTGTGTATCGGCCACCTCTTCGCCAATGAAGGCAATGCCGATGAGCGGGATGGAGCGGGCTCTCAGGGCCTCGATCGACAACAGCGTATGATTGATGGTGCCAAGCGCGGTGCGGGCGCACAGTATGACCGGCAGCCGCCATTGTTCGAATATGTCAATGAACCTTGTCTGTCGATTGAGCGGCACCATCAGCCCGCCGGCGCCTTCGATGACGAGCGGTGTCGGCAGGACCGGAAATGAAAGATCGTCGGCCTCGATCGCGACGCCGTCGATTTCGGCTGATCGATGCGGCGACAGCGGCATCGTCAGTCGATAGACTTCGGGCAGCACGCGTCCGTCGGGCAAGCCGGAAAGCCGGGCGACGACCTCGCTGTCGGTCTCCTCGTTGAGGCCCGATTGCACCGGCTTCCAGTAGAAGCCGTCGAGCAGCCCGGCAAGTCCGGCCGAAAACACTGTCTTGCCAATTCCAGTGTCTGTTCCGGTGACGACGATGCGTTTGGTCATGCTGTGGCCAACACTCCGACGAGAGCCTCGACCATGGCGGAAATGTCGGCTTCGTCGACGTTGAGAGTCAGCGAAATGCGCAGGCGCGACGTACCCTCAGGCACTGTCGGCGGGCGAATGCCGCGTATGTCGAAGCCGCGTGCCTGCAGTCCTGCCGCCACCGCCATGGTGCGGCTGTTATCGCCGATCACAAGCGGCTGGATCTGCGAGCCGCTGGGCATCACGCCGCAGCGTTCGGCCAATTGCCGGCTCGCGAAAGCGACACGCTCGTGCAACTGAGCACGACGCATAGGCTCGTCAGACAGAATAGTCAGCGCCTCACGTGCCGCGACTGCCATCAGCGGCGATGGTGCGGTCGCATAGATGAATGGCCGGCACCGGTTGATAAGATAGTCGCACAGTGTTCGCGGTCCGGTAACGAGCGCGCCGGATGCGCCAAGCGCCTTGCCGCATGTGTGGAGCGTGACGATGTTGTCGCGGCCTTCATACGCGGCGGCCAGTCCCCGGCCGTCCGGTCCCCAGACGCCGGTGGCATGCGCTTCATCGACGACGATGAATGCCTGGTACCGATCAGCCAGCGCGACCAGGCTCTCCATCGGCGCACGGTCGCCATCCATGCTGTAAAGGCTTTCGAAGGCGATCCACACCCGCCCCATGCCGCCTTCGGCGCGCCAGCGGGTGATTGCGTCCTCGACAGCGTCGACGTCGTTGTGCGCGGCCAGCTTGAACTCAGCGCGCCCGGCCTGGGCACCCTCATGCATGCTGGCATGAGCGAGCTCGTCGAGGACCAGCAGGTCGCCTTTCTGCGGCAGGGCCGTCAGCAGAGCGAAGTTGGCGATATAGCCGCTGCCGAAGAACAGTGCACGCTCGGCTCCGAAAAATGCCGCTGCGTCCGCCTCCAGTTGCTCATGTTCCGGTGCATTGCCGCGCAACAGCCGCGATCCGGTGGCGCCCACTGGCGTGCCCCGCGCAATCGCCGTCGAAACCGCATCGCCCAGTCTTTTGGAGGCGGCAAGTCCGATATAGTCGTTCGACGAGAAGTCGAGCCCGGCGCGCGGTGCGAGCGTCCGCAACCGGTCCTTGCGCCCCAGTCCCCGCAAGGTTGCGTCATAGCGGGCAAGAATTGCCTCCTTCATTGCGTGGCGAGTTCCATAGGCTCAATGCCGAGGCGCCGGAACAGAAGGGTATCCTTGTCCTCGCCGGGATTTCCCGCCGTCAGCAGCGTGTCGCCGACAAAGATCGAATTGGCGCCGGCAAAGAAGCACAGCGCCTGCGTTTCGTCGCTCATCGCCGTCCTGCCGGCGGACAGCCTTACATAGGATTTCGGCATCATCACCCGCGCGAGCGCAACGATGCGGACGAAATCGATCGGATCGATGGCGTCGGCCGCGGCAAGCGGCGTGCCTTCGATGGGAAT
The DNA here is from genome assembly GCF_007003945.1 of Mesorhizobium sp. WSM4307. NCBI lineage: Bacteria > Pseudomonadati > Pseudomonadota > Alphaproteobacteria > Hyphomicrobiales > Phyllobacteriaceae > Mesorhizobium > Mesorhizobium sp. WSM4307. The sequence continues at coordinate 53,393 of NZ_VFTB01000023.1, read as the reverse complement.
AAGCATGTTGATCGGCACGCTTTCCGGCGGCTCGGGCAGGTTCGCGAGCGTGACCAGCATGTCGATGCGATCGGTCTTTTCTTCTCCCATCCCGACAATGCCGCCGCAGCAGACTTTCATCCCAACCGCGCGCACGTGCCCAAGCGTTTTCAGCCGGTCGGCAAAAGTCCTGGTTGAAATAACCTCGCCATAGTAGCGCTCAGAGGTATCGATGTTGTGGTTATAGTAGTCGAGACCGGCCTGCTTCAGGCGAGCAGCTTGCTCAAGATCGAGCATGCCGAGCGTCATGCAGGTCTCCATGCCGAGGGCCTTGACGCCCTCAATCATGGCGACCACAACGTCCATGTCGCGCTCCTTGGGACTTCGCCACGCCGCGCCCATGCAATAGCGCGTTGCGCCGCCATCACGCGCCTTGGCCGCTTCGTCGATGACATGCTTGACGTCCACCAGCTTCGACGCCTTCACACCGGTTTCGTAATGCGCAGACTGGCTGCAATAGCCGCAATCTTCGGGGCACCCGCCGGTCTTGATGCTAAGGAGCCGCGACAGCTGCACTCGGTTTCGATCGAAGTTCTGGCGGTGGATCGTCTGAGCCAGGAACAGCAGATCGTTGAATGGCATGCCGTAGATGGCCTCGGCCTCTTTGCGGTTCCATCGCGGAGGCGTTCCGTCGACCGATTGCATGGTCTGGTTCACGTCGAACTCCGAGTTCATTCCAATCGTCATCGTCAAACCTTTGTTTGCTAGTCCGGTACGCCTTCTTGGCTTTGGGGCGCACTCGCTAAAGGCGAGCTGCGGCACGTCTTTCCAGCACCTCCTACGCCTGCCGAGCTGATGTTGCTCCTCACGCCGTAATCCTCAGTTCAAGTGCTTGCAGATGTTCTGGTGGTCCGGCATGTCCAGGCCGATGTCGAGGATCGGGGCGCTGTGCGTCAGCCAACCCATGGAGATGAGATCGACACCGGTCGCCGCAATCGCCGCCGCCGTTTTCGGCATCACCCGACCGGACGCCTCGGTGATCGTACGGCCATCCACTATAGAAACCGCGCGGGCAAGATCCTCGACCGACATATTGTCGAGCAGCACCGCGTCAACACCAATCGCGAGCGCTGCATCGAGCTGCTTCAGCGTGTCGACCTCGACCTCGACCTTCACCATATGCCCTGCTGCGGCGCGCGCCCGCTCTATTGCTGTGCGCATATCGCCGGCGATCGCGATGTGGTTGTCCTTTATGAGCACGCCGTCATCGAGGCCGAACCGGTGATTGGCACCGCCGCCGACGCGCACGGCGTATTTCTCCAATGCCCGCAGCCCGGGCGTCGTCTTTCGCGTCGATACAATCCTCGCCTTGTGACCGCGCACGGCCTCAACCATGGCCGCTGTGGCAGTGGCAATGCCGCTCAGCCGGCATAAGAAATTGAGGGCCGTGCGTTCGGCCGTGAGCAGGCCTCGTGCGGGTCCGGACAATCTTGCAATGGTTTCCCCGGCCCCAACCTCGCTGCCATCAGGGCGCCAGATCTGGATGTTGATCGCCGGTTCCACGAGAAGGAAGGCATACGAGACCAGATCGAGCCCGGCAACGACGCCCGCCTGCCTCGCTTTGAGCACCAACGTGGCAGTGCAATCATACGGGATAACCGCATCGGTGGTCAGGTCGCCGGATCTGCCCAGGTCTTCGAGGAGCGCAACGCGCACAATCGGTTCGATCAGGGTCGCGGGGAGGGGGGAGAATGAAGTCATATCAAGTGCTCCGTATGGTAGCCCGGCAATCGAGTGCGGCCGCGGCCCGCATTGCGCTGTGCAGTGTCAGCCGTGATGGGCGCACGTTGGCATCGTGGAGCGGGAAATCGGACCGACAGTGCGCGCCTCGACTCTCTTCCCGCCTCAGGGCCGCCGCGGCGATCATCAGTGAGACCAAAGCCGGACCAGAGGCAGCGACACTATTGGCTGCGATCGGCAGCAGGGTCGCCACCGCTTCGCGCATTGCCTCGCCGTCGCGGATGATACCCAGGGCGGCGGAGACAATCGGGCGGACCACGGAAGCGTCTGGTCGTGGAGGGACGAATGTGGAGCATCTGCGCGGTCGCCGGGTATACGACGTGCCGGCAACGCTTTCGGCAACCCAGCTCGCGGTGACCGCCGCTTCGGTGAGCGAGTTGCTGGCCAGGCGGTTGGCGCCGTGCAGGCCGGTACAGGCCACCTCACCGCAGGCCCACAATCCCTCGATGGAGCTGCGGCCGGCGCTGTCTACGGCGACGCCGCCCATGTGATAATGTGCCGCCGGGCGCACCGGGATCAGGTCGGTCGCTGGGTCGATTCCTGCGCTCCGGCACAATTCGGCGATGCCTGGAAAACGCTTGCCAAATCTCGGGCCGAGACTTTGCCGTGCGTCCAGGAATACGCGGCGTCCAACGGCAAGCTGGTGCCAAATGGCGCGCGCTACGACGTCGCGAGGCGCAAGTTCACCGCCAGGTGTGTCGGCGAGGAAGCGCTCTCCTCGCTCATCGATGAGCACCGCGCCTTCGCCACGCACGGCTTCGCTCACCAGCGGCATCGGCCGGCGCGGACCGTCGAGCGCAGTTGGATGGAACTGTATGAATTCCAAGTCGGCGAGTTCCGCCCCCGCCCATGCGGCGAGCGCCAGCCCGTGACCCCATGAGCCAGCGGGGTTTGTCGTGTCGCAAAACAGCCCGCCGACGCCGCCGGTCGCCAGCACCGCGCGACGCGTGGGCAGAGCGAGCGCGCCGGCTCGTCCTGCTGCGACCACGGCGATGACCGACCCGTCCTGCACGACCAGCCGGCGGACCTCCACATTTTCGATAATGGTGATCGAGGCTGTACGCCGAACCGCGGCGACGAGCGCGCGCACCAACTCGCGACCGGTGGCGTCGCCGGCTGCATGCACAATCCGCCGTCGCGAGTGTGCCGCCTCGAGCCCAAGTCGCAACGCGCGGTCAGGGTGCTGGTCGAAGTCGACGCCGAACCTTTGGATCGTCCTAATCGCTTCGGGTGCAGCTCGTACCACTCGCCGCACCGTGGCCTCATCGCAGAGTCCGTCGCCGGCAGCTATCGTGTCGCAAAGGTGAAAATCTGGGCCGTCGTCGCCCCCGAGACTTGCCGCAAGACCGCCCTGGGCAAGTTCACTGCAGGCTCCGGTTCCAAGCGGCGCGTTGGTCAAAAGCACGACCGGTTCCGGCGCCAGATGAAGCGCCGTCATCAGGCCGGCAATGCCGCCGCCGATGACGACCGGCGCCCCCGCGATTTCGCGAACCTCCAGACTCATAGGGAAAGCATGCGCTCGACCGCGCGGCGGGCGGGGCCGGCAATTTCGGGATCAATCCGGACCTCATGCCGGTTCTGCTCGAGTGCGGCGCGAATGTTGGCCAGGTTGATGCGCTTCATGTGCGGGCACAGATTGCATGGGCGAACGAACTCGACGTCGGGATGCGCGACCGCGACGTTGTCGCTCATCGAACATTCGGTCAGAAGGACGACACGCTTCGGTTTCTCACGCTCGACATAATCCGACATCGCCGCGGTCGAGCCGGAGAACTCCGCCTCCGCGACAACGTCTGGTGGGCATTCTGGATGGGCCAGCACGATGACGCCTGGATGGGCATCGCGCAGTTCCCGGATGTCTGCTGCGGTGAAGCGCTCATGCACCTCGCAATGGCCTTTCCAGGCGATGATCTCGACGTCTGTATCGGCTGCCACGTTCCTCGCCAGATATTCGTCCGGGAGCATCAGCACACGCGCCACGCCAAGCGATTCCACCACCGCCTTGGCGTTGCCGGACGTGCAGCAGATGTCGGACTCCGCTTTTACGGCGGCGGAAGTGTTGACGTAAGTAACAACGGGGACCCCCGGATACCGCAGCCGCATTAGCCGCACGTCGTTTGCCGTGATCGATTCGGCCAGCGAGCAGCCGGCGCGGAGATCCGGGATGAGCACGGTCTTGTTCGGATTGAGCAGTTTTGCCGTCTCGGCCATGAAATGAACGCCGGCAACCACGATGATGTCGGCGTCGACCGTCACCGCCTTGTGGGCCAACGCCAGGCTGTCGCCGACGATGTCTGCCACGCAATGAAAAATTTCGGGCGTCTGGTAATTGTGCGCCAGCACCACCGCATTGCGCTCACGCTTCAGCGCTAAGATGGCTTCAATATCGCCGGCGAACGCGGGCCATTCAACGGGTGGGATCACCCGCCGGACACGCTCATACAAGGACGCAGCCATAGGTAACGCCCCAGTCATTGGCGCCTCGATTATATTCGGTTTGACAATAAGGGAATATATCTACCTTGACTATAAGTATGTCAAGCCCGCGCCAGCGGTAATTTTGTCCCGGCGATAGCCCTGTCGTCGAGGACGGCATGCCGGAAGCGATAAAGCTTCGCCGGTCGGCCGCCCGTGTCGAGGGAGGTCTCCCCGGTCTCCTCAACAAGTTCCTGCTGCTCGACCAATCTCCGGAAGTTCGGCTTGTTGATCAGCCTGCCAGCCAAAGCTTCCACGGTTCGCTGCAGTTGCAGCAGCGTGAAGGAAGGCCGCATAAGCTCGAACACGACCGGCCGGTATTTGATCTTCGAACGCAGCCGCGCGATCCCGGTTGCCAGAATACGACGGTGGTCAGCGACCATTGGTTTGCCAGCCGCGGCCGCAATCGCGTCCCTGCCGCCACCGGCCTCCTCAATCAGAGCAGCTTCATAGAGCAACTCGTAGCGTTGGAGCGTGAGTTCCTCGTTCCAATGGCGGTCGTCGAAGCCGAAGGCTATCGCAGCGCGCTGCCGGCGCTCGCGTTGAGTGGTCGGCTCGCTGGCGCCGCCGGCCCACTCAATCAGGCGGGGCCGCAATCTATCGAGCAGCACAGGCGGCGTGCCGAAGCGGTGGTCCTCCCAGGGAAAATATTCGTACCAACTTTGCCAGCCGCACGCGGCCGAGTTCGTTGCCTGTTCCTTCCTGGTCAATGCGAGATAGCTGATTGAGATGACGCGCTGGTGGCGCTCAGTGCCGATGCGATCGCGATCGGCGAAGGTGTAGAGTTGCTCGATGTATCCAAGTGCATGGCCGGTCTGCTGCTCCACCCACCCCCTCAAACCCGACTGCAGTGATCGATGCTCAAGGGCAAAAGGTCCAGAAGGGAGGGTGTCCGCATGACCGACTGTGAGGACACAGGGCTCACTGTCGTTTACGGCGACCACGACGGCAGTCAGGTCCACTTTGGCTTCGTCAGCTTTGACGGCGGCTTTGCCTTTCTTGGTTCTTCTTGTCTGAGGATCCATGTTTGCGAAAGCGGGTTGGCCCAACGGAGCGCCTTAATCGATTGAATGTAACCTTGGAAGCCAGCACGTCAACACCGGAGTACTCAAGCGCTGTTTTTAGCTCTTCGCAGTCGCACAAAAATATGCCAAACGCGACACCCGCTGTTGGTAACGTAAGGGAAGGGGCCTCGGTTGAGCGCGGCTGGTGAGATAAAAGGGATGACTCCTCCAGATATTCGATCGCGAAAAGGCCAGACGCCACTTGTATGCTTGACGGCCTACACCACGCCGGTCGCGAGGCTGCTCGATCGCCACTGCGACATCGTTCTTGTCGGCGACAGCGTCGGCATGGTGCTGCACGGCCTGTCGTCGACGCTGGGGGTCACGCTCGACATGATGATCATGCACGGACAGGCCGTTCGCCGCGGCCTTGAACACGCGCTGATGGTCGTCGACCTGCCCTTCGGTTCCTACGAGGAAAGCCCAGAGCACGCTTTCGGCAACGCTGCGCGCGTGATGGGTGAGACCGGTTGTTCAGCGGTAAAGATCGAGGGCGGCGAGACCATCGCGGAAACCATCCGCTTCCTTACCGCGCGCGGCGTACCTGTCATGGCCCATGTGGGCCTGACGCCGCAGGCGGTAAACACGTTTGGAGGCTATCGTGTGCAGGGCCGGGGAGCCGATGCAGAGCGGATCAGGCGCGACGCCAGGGCGGTAACTGAAGCTGGCGCCTTCTCCTTGGTGCTGGAAAAGATACCGGAGCAGCTTGCACGGCAGATAACCGCCGATATCGACATACCCACCATCGGCATCGGTGCCTCGCCAGCTTGCGACGGCCAGATTCTGGTGAGCCACGATATGCTCGGGCTCTTCACCTCATTTCGGCCGAAGTTCGTCAAACGCTATGCCGAGCTCGGTGAGCAGGCTGAGGCGGCAATCGCCGCTTACGCCACCGATATGCGGAACCGGCACTTTCCGGCGGTCGAACATCTCTATGTCAACGCCTTGAAGGCCGGTGACTTCACATGAGCGTGCCGATCGCTCGAACCGTGAGCGAGCTGCGCGGCGTCGTTGCGCAATGGCGTCGCTCGGGTGCCACGATCGGTATTGTGCCGACCATGGGAGCCTTGCACGACGGGCATCTGAGCCTCGTGCGGAAGGCGCTCGAAAGGGCCGAGCGGGTGATCGTGACGCTGTTCGTAAACCCCAAGCAGTTCAACAGCCCCGCCGACCTGATTGCCTACCCTCGGACGGAAAGCGACGATGCTGCCAAGCTCGCTCTGCTGGGCACGCATCTGCTCTATGTGCCGGACACAGAGGAAATGTACCAGGTGGGCTTCGCCACGGCCGTTTCAGTGTCCGGCATCAGCGAATGCCTTTGCGGCGCATTCCGGCTCGGCCATTTCAATGGCGTGGCGACGGTCGTGGCCAAGCTCTTCCTGCAGGCCGGCGCTGACTTCGCCTTTTTTGGCGAAAAGGATTTTCAGCAACTTCAGCTTGTCAGGCGCTTGGTCCGGGATCTCGACATTCCGATCACTATTGTGCCCTGTCCGACAGTCCGCGAAGCCGATGGTCTTGCGCTATCGTCGCGTAACGTGCGGCTCTCCCCAGCCCAACGCGCCATTGCCCCAAAACTAGCATCGGTCCTGCTCGATACGGCCGAGCGGCTTGCACGCGGCTCCCCCATCCTGCCTACGCTTGATGAAGCGCGTGCAGCAATTCTGGCTGCCGGCTATCGCGAGCTCGAATACCTGGAGCTTCGCGGAGAAACAGACCTGCAATCGTTAGCAAGCCTTGACCGACCGGCACGCTTGCTTGCTGCGGCTTGGCTTGGCGACACGCGGCTCATCGATAACGTCGCAATATCACCCATCGGTAGTTGGTCAGGTGGGCGGAGCTCTCTCCAATCGGAAGCAGCACAGCAATTGCGGTGATGACGGCGGCGCGTCGTATGCCCTGCAGGGACAGGCCATCATTTAGAACCACGTCTCCGTCGGCTTCCAGCAACCTCCGCGAGGTACGCTAAGCGCAGATGCATCGCGTATTTGAAACCTTGGTCGAGCAACTCTCTGCAAGCGTCGATGCCGTCGATCTCCATGAGGCAATGGCGTCCGCCGCAGCCGGGTTCGACTTTCCGCTCTTCGCTTATTTCACCTACCCATCCGCTTCCGGCGACAGGCCGCGATTGATCTCGAATTATCCATCATCATGGACATCACATTACCTGCAACAGCGCTACCACAGCGTGGATCCCGTGATCCTGCGGGGACTGCGGGGCTGGGATACCTTCGACTGGGGTGTGGACCGCGATCACCGTTATTTGCCGACCTCTCAGCAGGAAGTCCTGGAAAAAGCAGCTGAGTTCGGCATTCGCGGCGGACTGACCATGTCGATGCATGATCATCGCGGCCGGTTCGCCGCACTGACCTTCGCCTCCAACGAGGCGCATCCGCCATTTCTGAGGTCGCTGACGCGCTACGAAAAAGCAATGCAACTGGTTGCGATCAACGTTCATATCCATGCCCGGCGCAGGCTCGCCGAAGATTGCGTGGTAGATGGCATAATGCTCACCCGGCGGGAGTTCGAGTGCCTGAAATGGGCGGCGTGCGGCAAGTCGGCCTGGGATATCAGCCAGATTCTCGGTGTCTCGAAACGCACCGTGACCTTCCATCAGGAAAACGCCAAGGCGAAGCTTGGCGTGCGAACCATCAACCAGGCCGTAGTGCGGATGGCTGCTCGGGCGAGATCCTGATCCTCTCCAAGTCTAGCTGTAAAGGTCTACAGGCTGCATTCATGACGGCTTTGCCCTTCGATTGCGTGGACACATCCCGCACGGAGACGACAATGATGCAGCTGATAACACCCGACTGCTACGCCGAGTTTGCGAGCGAACTCAAGGAAATGCACGGACTTAGGTATCGGGTTTTCAAGAAGCGGCTCGATTGGGAAGTGCAGACCGAAGGCGAAATGGAAACGGACTCGTTTGACAGCCTGAACCCCGTCTACCTGCTTCTCAAGGGGTCCGATTGGCGAACTTGCGGCTGCGTCCGCCTTTTGCCGACCACCGGACCGACAATGTTGCGCGATACGTTTCCGACGCTGCTGGATGAGATGGTGGTCCCTGCGAGTGCCGATATCTGGGAGAGTAGTCGTTTCGCGCTCGATCTCCCTGCGACAGCGCCGAAGGCAGCTGGCGGCCTGGCCCAAGCAACCTACGAGCTCTTCGCGGGGATCATCGAATTCGGCTTGGCCAACAATCTCTCCGGGATCGTAACGGTGACAGATACGCGCATCGAAAGGATCCTTCGTCTCGCGACCTGGCCGTTGTCACGTATCGGACAGCCCAAGCAGGTCGGCAACACCGAGGCAGTCGCCGGCTTCCTCGATATTTCCTACGCCAGTCTCTTGCGCATCCGCTGGAGGGGACGCCTCAACGGGCCGGTGTTGTGGCAACCAGTTCTCATCCAATCGGCATAGCGCCTGCGGATGCTCAGCCGTGACTTGAGTTAAGTCTGCTCACGGCCGCCACCGCCGCCGTGAGGGTGAGCGGACCCGCCCCACGAGCTTTCGACTGTTCCGGTCGATTGGCTCGCGCGGCCGGACTTTGGATTTCCGTAGGCGCAACCCGCAGTCCAGCGTGAGCACGCCAAAATGGCGCCCCTCCGCTTCGTCCAAAGAAGCCAACGTGGCTTCTGAGGTCGTCTTAGAATATTGGACCGGCCGCCGTGAGCGATCGCAACCTCAAAGCTTTGCCGGTATGCCGGTTTGGCCGGACCGTCGGCCAGTCGGAGCAGTCCCCCGATAAGGACCCGAGCTGACGCGCGGTCCAACAGCGCCCGAGCCTATGCTTTGTGCATTACCGTTCGGTTGGCCATGTCGTCCAAGACCGCATGAAGAAGGCTTCCAACCTCCTGCGCAGCGAGCTCTGGCGCAATTCCTACATCGGACAATTGAATGAGCATTTTCTTGGCGGCACAGCGCCAGAACGCGCTCGCCGCCTCGCCGTTCTTGGTCTCGAGGGCCTGGGCGATACTTTCGACCAATATACGTCGCCGATGCAGCGGAAATACGCAAATGTTTGATTCATGCATCAATCACCTCACAGATTCAGTTCCACAAAGAAAAACACCGGCGTCTTCAAAAGAGCCCCGCTAGCGCGGTGACGGTTCGCGGCGACATGACGAGTTCCACTTCCCCATCGACAAGCCATTGGGAGATGAGCCGCCGGACCGCATATCCGGGACCGCACATAAGGTGAACCACCATTGCTCATCCGGCTGCATTTTCCTGGGCCGTTCGACGAGGCGTTCCAGCCGAATTGACGTCCAATGACTTGATCTCTGAAAGGGCAGGGCGGTACGAATCACCCGACTGTTCCGCTGCTTACATTCCTGCGAGCTTGTGTATGAACGATTAAAGCGTGCCCGAGCCGTTCTTGGTGGCCGCCGCAGAAGGGAATCATGTCATCCGCTGCCTATCGTAGGCGGCGCGACTTCTAGCATGACTGCACTGCCCCGACAGGGCTTTGCAATCGCGCGTTTCGAAGCCTATGCTTTGGCATCGGCCGGCATTTACTTCGGTGCAGCCGACAGTAAGACGTACGCGCTCTTGCCCCGTTGGAAGAGAGCCTTGCCCGATCCCTCTTTCGCGACCAGGTGCTGAAGCCCTCACCCCGCAGGACTTCGCGCTTTTGCGACCATCGCTGCATCACGTCGAACCGGGCATCAAGGACAAGTTGGAGGTCGCGCATCAGCCGATCAAGAACGTATATTTTCCCGAGAGGGGCATCGCGTCGGTGGTCGCCACCATGACCGGCGGGCGGCAAGGTGAAGTCGGCATTGTCGGCTATGACGGGATGAAAGGAATTGCCGTCATTCTCGGAAAGGAAAGCACTACCTGGCGCCTGCCGGTTGAAAACCTTCGCCCTGCGATTAGCCCGTCGCTTCGCACCTCAGTGCTGGACTATGCCCACGCGTTCCTCGTCCAATCATGCCGGACGGCACTGGTCAATGGCCACTCCAAGGTCGAAGAACGGCTGGCCCGCTGGCAGCTGATGGTCCACGACCGTGCGGAAGGAGATAAGATCCTCCCGACGCATGAATTTCTGGCGACCATGCTCGCGCCCACCGCCCGGGGTCACCACGGCCCTGCAAATGCTTGAGTATCGAGGACTGGTGCACGCCAAGCGCGGCGAGATCACGATCATCGACCGTGCCGGATTGATAAAGCTCACACATGGCGCTTATGACAAGGAGGAGCAGCGTTATTTCGGCCTGGCCGCTGCCTGAAGCATGTCGGTTGAAACGGGTTCAGCCGACGTCTCCTTGCCCCTCACCAGGTCGCCCAAAAGCATCAGCGGTTTTGAACGAATCGCAGCGATTGTCCGCAATCGGACATAGGCTTGAAGGCGGTCGAATTCGTGCCATAAGTCGGGTTGGTCAGGGTTCAGGGAGGAATTCGTCATGACCAATTCGTTTCACACCGTCACCGTCGAAAAAGCCGCAGAAGCCTATGTCCTTTCCAGGGGAAGGGTCCGCTTTCTCTCCATGGCGCAGGCGATCCGCGCCATCCGAACACTAATGCCGGCATGCAAGGCCACCGACCGCGAGTTGGAGGAACTGTTGGCGGCCGCTTCCTTCGTTCATGGCGTGCCCGTCGCCTTCGACACAAAAACAGCCGATGGTGTAGAACCACGGCTGCATTCCTAAGAGGGCATGCCGCGCCATGCAGACTGTCAGAGGGCATTCGTCAGATGGTAGTCCGCTAACTTAACTGCAGAGTCTAAAGGACGTGTTCCAGCATTGCGAACTCACCGATCGCTTTGTTGCCAAAGCTGCCAGCAAGCGATCGCCTCATCCAGCCGTTTGCACCATCTCATCACAGACATCATCGCGATGCTACCTGTCCAGCATATGTCCAGCATTTCGCAAGGCGGCCAGAAGGAGCCTCGCATAGCCTGTGACATCGATCTGGGCCTGCATCGAAAGGGGCATGCTGGTCCAGTTCTCCAACGGTGCAATGAAAGGTGAGAAGGTGCCATTGACAAGGCAACAACAGCTAACAAGGCCCTCTCGGTCCAATGCCACCACACCGATCTTGTCGCCTGGATATCCAATGGCTGCGACTCGCTGGACCTCCAGGTCACCGTCCACCCGCACGTCAAAAAGAAGGCTACCACGGCTCCTCGTGGCTATCTCAGCCGCCTTCTCATCAAAGCTTGAAGAGAGCAAGCGGACGCTTTCCACCGCCATCTGGAAAATCACCAAATCCAGTTCATTCACGGCCATATGGGCATTTCCGCGCAACGGGTGGTGATTGCAATGACACATACTGCTTGTTCACAGATGTCGGTCACGAACGATCATTCGTCGGGTTCCGGTTCCGACCAACGGTGTCGCCACCTGATCGTGCTGCGGTTCGAACCTTCCGAACGCGAGCCGAGCGCGCTATGAGGTTGGAGTCTAGGTCTCGGACCCTGCCTCGCGGCCTGCTCATCTTTGGCAGACCCGTTGCAACGCCGCCGCGATGGCGCAAACGCCAGATGACGCTGATCCATCGCTTGATCGTGAACTGAGCTTCTGAACACCATTGGGACAGCAGGGTGGAAGGGCTTGACCAACGCTGCCCCCGTTTTCCAAGAGGACCCGTCCTCGATTGAATCTTTCGAGCCCCGTGCAGCGCGCAGCCAAATGATGACCATCTGGACCCAGCTCGCAGACCGCAAGGCAAAGAGGGAACCTTCCAGGCAGCCAAGCTGCGTCGACGCAAAGAGCGGCCTTTGGAGTTCCCAGAATCGACCCTTCCATAGTTGCGACAGGCAACCACTGCACGAGTGTGGGAGAGCGAATCGCAAGCATTGCGTGAGGTCCTGCGCGTTTTCCCCTCTTGCTATTTGGCACATCGTTTGCGCCGAAGTGGGCGCAGCGTTCGACCGGAGCACTGCATGGGAGAGGGAGGAGCCCCACCCCGATCCGGTCAAGGAGAGAGACGGTGTTGGTTCCAAGAGTTCCCCGCGCGATCTTAGCGCCCCGCAAGCGCCATTTTGCCCGGACCTACGTGCAGGTACTTGCCGCCATAATCCTGGGTGCCGCAATCGGCTATTTCCATTTGGAGACCGGCCACAGCCTGAAGCCGCTCTGCGATGCCTTCGTCGATGTCGTCAAGATAATCACCGTACCTGTCATCTTCCTGACAATGGCGACCGGCATTGCCGGCATGAGCGATCTGCAGAAGGTCGGCCGAGTTGCCGCCAAGGCGATGGTTTATTTCCTTACCTTCTCGACGCTAGCACTCCTTGTCGGGCTGATTGTCGCGAATATCGTTCAGCCTGGCGCCGGCCTCAACATCGATCCGGCCTCGCTCGATGTCGAAGCCGTTAAGGGCTATGTGGCCACGGCTCACGAGCAGTCCGTGACCAGCTTCCTGATGAACATCATCCCGTCAACGATTGCCAGTGCCTTCGCGGAAGGCGACATCCTGCAAGTCTTGTTCCTCTCGGTCCTGTTCCTCTCGATCCTGTTCGGCGCGGTCTGCCGCTACAACGGCCGCTCGCTCTTCTCTCTCGTCCGATACATCAAGGACGAGCTGCTGCTCGCAATGTCCTCCTCAGAGGCCGCGCTGGCCTCGCTCATGGAGAAGATGGAAAAGGCCGGCGCCACGCATTCGGTCGTGGGTCTCATTCCATTCAATCTGGACGGCACGAATATGATGCTCGCCGCCCTTTTCATCGCCCAAGCGACGAAAACTGATCTCCCGATCGGCTGCCGGATCCTCATGCTGTTTGTCGCATTGTTCCCTTCGAACGGAACAACCCGCATTACCGGTGCAGGCCTCGTCACAATGGCTGCAACGCTCTTTCTTGTTCCGGCCGCACCGGTCACCTCCGTGGGGCTTATTCTTGGCGTCGATCAGCTTATGTCCGAATGCCACGCGCTGACGGTTTTTCTCCGCAGCGTAGCGGCAACGCTGGCTGTCACCCGGTCCGGGGCGAGCGGGATAAACGACGATTCGGGGAGCGCCTCACTAGCGGACCGTTCAGCGCTCTGGCGGTGGACGGTCAAGTCGCCCGGCGTGGTGAACACAATTCCCCGTGCGAACGACGCTCAGCTATTGGGGTGGACCCGATGGCGCAAAGCCGTATTTGAGAAACCGCCAGATCGCACCGGCACCTGTGCGCCTGTAGCAACTGCGGGGCACGATCAAAACTGACCCATTTTACACCAAAAAGGCGGCCGTTGCTGCCACGCCGTCCATGGATTGGAGACTCATGTCTAAGCCGACTGCCATCACTGTCGCAGCTCTTCTTTTACTCCTCGCCTTGCTGGCGAGCCAATATAGCGCGAACCTGCACCGGCAGGCGTGGTCGACCGACAGGCAAAAGTGGAGCGGCGCATTCGACAACGATCTCCTTCGCCAATCGCCGGCAACCCGCAAGGCGATGCCGTTCTGGTCATATTCAATGACTACCACAACTGTCCGCATTGCAGACTGGCTGATATCAACTACCAAAAAGCCTTCAAGCATGAGCCCAATCTGAAGCTTGTGATCAAACAGTTCCCGGTCCTGGGACCGGATTCCCAATTCCCAGCCTTCGCCGCACTCGCCTCGAGAAAACAGGGAAAGTTCGACGAATTCCACCGCGCCCTTATGATTTCCCCCAGTTGAAGGGTCACTCTCAAGATCGCAGCGCGTGTAGGCCTTGACGTTGAGCAGCTCAAGCGGGAATGCAAGATCCGGCCATCGCAGATGAAATGCGCGCGTCCGCGCACTCGCGAAAGGTCTGCACTTAGACGGTACGCCCGCGTTGGTGGTCGGCGATATAGTGGTCGCCGACCTTGTGGACATGGCCAGCTTGCAACGCTTGCATCGCCGATGCGCGCTCAAAGCGTGCTGGCTCTCGTGCGGGGCAGCATCTGTAGACCGGCCACGCTGTTGTTGCCGGAGCGTGCCGTTTGTGGCAGCTGGCTTTGCTGTCGCTCCTCGTAATCTTGTTGCGGTCATCCAGCTGCCGTGGGCGCCAACAACAATCCTGAGCGCCCGCGCCTGAAGTCGCTGGCCGGGTGCTCGTGAACCGAGCCCGCTTTTCTTCGGCAAGCTCAGGCGGTCTTGGCCCTGCGGCATCGCCCCCTGGCGCGGGGCAGCCTTCGGCTGCTGACGGTCGCCGGCCTGTCGGCCGGCGTCTTTCTATTGTGGCCTTCCCCCTGGCGCAGGGTGGGCAGCACTCCCTTCTAGGCCCGCCGCGGCGTCCCGCAACCCTTCGCTTGTCGCTTTCGGGTCCTCCACTCCGTTCCGGTCCTGCTGATGCAGTCCGCCTCCGACGGCGGGCCTTTCCGGTCGCTTTTGCCGCCCACCCCGCTTCCGGGGAGGGCGCGCGATTGTAGAGCGGAGGACATCACGATGCGTGCAAACAACAAACGTTGCGGCAGCCGACAGGCTGGCGCAGACAGCGGCGGGCGCACCGGCGCCAGCCTTTATCAGGAAATCACCGACCGCATCATTGCCGAACTGGAGCGCGGCACCGTGCCATGGGTCAAGCCGTGGGGCAGGGCAAGGACAGGCCTCGGCCTGCCGCGGAATGCGGCCACCCAGCGCCGATATTCCGGCATCAATATCCTGATCCTGTGGGGCGCGGTCATCGAGCGCGGTTTCCCCAGCCAGAACTGGCTCACCTTCCGGCAGGCGCTTTCGCTTGGCGGCAATGTCAGGAAGGGCGAGCACGGCACCACCATCGTTCACGCTGACCGCTTTGTTCCCAAGAACGAAAAGCAACGCGCCGACACCGATGGCGACGAACCGCAGGCGGTGCCCTTCCTGAAGCGCTTCACCGTCTTCAATGTCGCGCAGTGCGATAATCTGCCCGAACATCTTTACGCCGCCGGCGAGCCTCTGCCTGAGCGCGAGATGGTCCCGCAGGCCGAGGCGCTCATTCATGCAACCGGCGCTGATTTTCGCGTCGGCGGCGAGCGCGCCTTCTACATGCCCGGCAGCGACACCATACAGGTGCCGCCGCAGCCGGCTTTCTTCCACCAGATCGACTATTACCGGACCTGCTTTCACGAGCTTGGCCACTGGACCGGCCACCCGAGGCGACTCGCGCGCGACCTGTCCGGCTCCTTCGGGTCCAACACCTATGCGCGCGAGGAACTGGTCGCCGAAATCGCATCAGCCTTCATCTGCAGCAGTCTCGGCATCGAGCCGACCGTGCGCCATGCCGACTACATCGGCTCATGGCTGACGGTTTTGCGCGAGGACAACCGCGCCATCTTCCGCGCCGCAAGCCATGCCTCGAAAGCCGCCGATTTCCTGCTTGGCCGCAATGTCGATGTCGAAGGCGAGGCACATGCCGAAACCGCCTATGGGAGCGCGCAATCCTCACACGCGACCGCCTTGCGCCTCTGATGACGCAAAGCCGCGCGCAACCAACTCGACAGTTCTTTTGAGGTTGCCCTAACGCCGATGGCCGGCGTTGGCGTCGATCGTTCATCGGACCGAGGTTCGCAAAAAAAGAGGGCGGCATTGATGCCGCCCTCTCGTTGCGAAAGCTGCCAGAGCTGGATTAGAAATCCATGCCGCCCATGCCGCCCATGCCGCCGCCGCCCATGCCGCCAGGCATGCCGCCGCCAGCCGACTCCTTCTTCGGAGCCTCCGCGATCATGGCTTCGGTGGTGACCAGCAGGCCGGCGACCGAGGCCGCGTCCTGAAGAGCCGTACGGACAACCTTGACCGGATCGACGATACCCATGGCGATCATGTCGCCATACTCGCCGGTCTGGGCGTTGTAGCCGAAGGTCGCGCCCTTGTTCTCAAGGATCTTGCCGGCAACGATCGATGCTTCCGCACCGGCGTTGGCCGCGATCTGGCGGGCCGGAGCCTGCAGCGCACGACGCACGATGTTGATGCCGGCGGCCTGGTCGGCATTGACGCCGGTGGCCTTGATGTTGGCCGAAGCGCGCAGCAGCGCGACGCCACCACCAGCAACGATGCCTTCTTCGACGGCCGCGCGGGTCGCGTTGAGGGCGTCATCGACGCGGTCCTTCTTTTCCTTGACTTCGACTTCCGTCGCACCGCCGACGCGGATCACCGCAACGCCGCCGGCGAGCTTCGCCAGACGTTCCTGCAGCTTCTCCTTGTCGTAGTCCGAAGTGGTCTTTTCGATCTGCTGCTTGATCTGGGCAACGCGGCCCTGGATCTCGGCCTTCTTGCCGGCGCCGTCGACGATGGTGGTGTTCTCCTTGGAGATCGACACCTTCTTGGCGCGGCCGAGCATGTTGAGGCCGACGTTCTCGAGCTTGATGCCGAGGTCTTCCGAGATGACCTGGCCACCGGTGAGGATGGCGATGTCTTCCAGCATGGCCTTGCGGCGATCACCGAAGCCCGGCGCCTTGACGGCGGCGATCTTCAGGCCGCCACGCAGCTTGTTGACGACCAGCGTGGCCAGAGCCTCGCCTTCGACGTCTTCCGAGATGATGAGCAGCGGCTTCGAGGTCTGCACGACGGCTTCGAGAACCGGCAGCATGGCCTGGAGGTTGGACAGCTTCTTCTCGTGCAGGAGGATGTAGACGTCCTCGAGTTCGGCAACCATCTTGTCGGCGTTGGTGACGAAGTAGGGCGAGAGGTAGCCGCGGTCGAACTGCATGCCTTCGACGACTTCGAGTTCGGTCTCGGCGGTCTTGGCTTCCTCAACCGTGATGACGCCTTCGTTGCCGACCTTCTGCATCGCTTCGGCGATCATCTTGCCGACCGAAGCATCGCCGTTGCCGGCGATGGTGCCGACCTGGGCAACCTCTTCGGAGGTCTTGATCTTCTTGGCGTTCTTGATCAGGGTCGCAACGACGTCGGTTACCGCGAGGTCGATGCCGCGCTTCAGGTCCATCGGGTTCATGCCGGCGGCAACGGCCTTGTGGCCTTCCTGGACGATCGACTGCGCCAGAACGGTCGCGGTCGTGGTGCCGTCGCCAGCGATGTCGTTGGTCTTCGAAGCAACTTCGCGGACCATCTGCGCGCCCATGTTTTCGAACTTGTCCTCAAGCTCGATTTCCTTGGCGACGGTGACGCCGTCCTTGGTGATGCGCGGGGCGCCGAACGACTTGTCGATGACCACGTTGCGGCCCTTGGGGCCGAGCGTGACCTTCACCGCGTCAGCGAGGATGTTGACACCGCGCAGCATGCGCTCGCGGGCATCGCGGGAGAATTTTACGTCTTTGGCAGCCATTTTTAGCTCCTGGCAGGGGCTTCAATCGAGCCCGGGAATTCAGTTGACGAAAGGGCCTGATATGAGCCGATGATGCCCATGATGTCGGATTCCTTCATGATCAGAAGGTCTTCGCCATTGAGCTTGACTTCCGTGCCCGACCACTTGCTGAACAGGATGCGGTCGCCGGCCTTGACGTCCAGCGGGACCAGCTTGCCAGCTTCGTCACGAGCGCCGAAGCCGACAGCGATGATCTCGCCTTCCTGCGGCTTTTCCTTTGCCGTGTCGGGGATGATGATCCCGCCAGCGGTCTTGGATTCGGATTCGACCCGGCGAACGACCACGCGGTCATGCAGCGGGCGGAACTTCGACTTTGCCATTTTCGGATTTTTCCCTGGTGCGCTGTTGAGGGGTTTTTGTTAGCACTCGCGATGGACGAGTGCTAACGCGATAGTGAGGTAGGCTGTAAGCGGGCACTCGT
The DNA here is from genome assembly GCF_007003945.1 of Mesorhizobium sp. WSM4307. Classification (NCBI taxonomy): domain Bacteria; kingdom Pseudomonadati; phylum Pseudomonadota; class Alphaproteobacteria; order Hyphomicrobiales; family Phyllobacteriaceae; genus Mesorhizobium; species Mesorhizobium sp. WSM4307. Next base: position 35,464 of record NZ_VFTB01000023.1, on the reverse strand, counting down.
CAAGACGGACGAGGGCAGGCGAGGAGCTCTGGCCCCCTCCCCGGTGGAACCCAACGCATACGCGGCATCCGCGTTGATGGCTGCGAGCCCCACATTTCCATTGAATTCGGCGTCATGACGCCAACTTGCTCGCGCCGCTTCCAAGTCGTCAGTCGTGCTGCCGTCAGCACGAACATAGGGCTGCGCTTCACTTCCCGTCGAAGCCGCGGCAAGCAGCGTCGCCGTCAGCACGCTCCTTTGCAGATGCTTGCCAAAGGTGGACAGTGAGCGCACCTGCGCCGGGCTGTTGGTGCGAACGTAAGACGTCATTGACAACTCCTTTTTGCAAGTCGAGCCCCTTCTCCACCTTCGGCCGCCGTCGACGCGAAGAAGTCCGCATCGCGTTGAAGACGAGCTGCGAAAAAGAGAAAGATGTGTTTGATGGCTGCGGCCCCAACGGTGCCTTCAGATTTGAGATCACTTCCGCCGCGAGCGGCTGAAGCTCCTCGCAACGTCAAATCGAATCTGCTGCCAAGCCTCCAGGAAAGGAGAGCATTGCTCATCTCGCGCTTGTGCATGCAGTCAACCTTCGATCCGTGTTGCCACATCAAGAGCAAATGCCGTGCCAAAGCTCACTGGGAAGTGAACGCATGGCTCTCCCTGAAAACCTCACAAATCCAGCATGGTCAATTGTGCGGAACCCGACATGCGTCTTCTGCCACTGTCAGCTTTCGGACAGGCATGACGCGTTTCGCGCCGACCACCGGTCGATCGGTTTTGGGGCCGGTCTGTTCGCCTCATAAGAGCGCGTTACATTGCGTAGCGGTTTCCCGAGCGCCGCCACATGACACTGGACCTGCAGGTAGCACCGGCTTCTCATCCAGCCTTACTTTGGCCCCCTCGCGTATCAAATTCCCGCTGGCGAGCCCTGCTTTCATAGATCGCACCATGCCGGATGTCTGCTCTGGCGCCCGACCCGCTGGCACGATCTCGATCCGGCATAAGGGCGCAGCATCTTTGCAGGCCGTTTCATCCCGGCGTCCTGCTTGGCTGACAGACCGCACTTGGCGAGCGGTCTCCATGCTCTCTCCAAGGACCATCCCTGCGGCTGGCTTGTCGACCTATGGGCGGGTCCGGCCGCCCGAAACCCTCGCGCCATCAGCTTTTTTCCCCGCCGCCTGCGGCGGCTTCCTCGCGCCGCTTCGCTCACAAAAAAGCTGCCCGCTCGGGTCCTTCACTGTCGCTGCGGCCCTGTCGGATTCAGGCGGTCCTGACGCGCCCATTACGGTGCGCCATCGCAGGGGATGGTCCCCGGCGAAACCACAAAAGGAGACTTCGAAATGACCGCGATCGGTTACGTCAACAAGCAGGAAAACGGCGCCTACAAGGGCCAGTTCAAGACGCTCAGCGTCCGCGCCGACATCGATATCGTCCCCAACCAGGCCAAGAGCGCCGATAACCATCCCGACTTCCGGGTGCTTACGCAAGGGGTCGAAGTCGGCGCTGGCTGGATCCGCACCGGCGAGACTTCCGGCAAGGATTATGTGAGCCTGTCGATTGCAGCGCCGGAGTTCGGACCGCGCAAGCTCTACGCCAATCTCGGCCGAGCCGCCGGCCAGGACGATCACGACACCTACGCCATCATCTGGAACCCGGCCGACTGACCGGCCGAGATAAGAGCCTCGCGCCGCAGCCCCGGCGCGGGGCTCATTCCCAGGAGTTCCACCCAAACCCCGTCCGCCCTAAAGGGCGGCGAAAACTCTCCCCCGACTCTTCGCCCGTCCCCGAGACGATCTCCCTCGCCCATCCTCGCCCTCGCTTGTCCGAAGCGAAACGAGGATCATCATGGACGACGAAAACGAACGCGCGGCCCGCGCGAAAAAGGGCAGCCCGTTTCTCAGCACAGCCCAAGCCGCCTTCTATATCGGGCTCTCCCAGCGCACGCTCGAAAAGATGCGGCTCAAGGGCGGCGGCCCGAAATTCCGCAAGCACGGCCGCTATGTCCGCTATCACATCGACGAACTCGACCATTGGTCGAAAGGACACCCGCAGCACTCCATCGCCGGCGATGGCAAGGCCGGTTCCGGCCAGGGCGGCACGGGAGGCCGTTCATGAGGCGGCGCCCTTCCATCCATCTGATCGGCAGCCGCCTGAGGCGTGTTCGAGCCCGTAAGACGGTCGCCTTGGCCGCGGCCGGTCTCGGTCTTTTGGGCTTCACGGCGCTGGGAAAGCCCGCCCCTTGGCTGGTCTGGAACGCCTCGGCCAGCGCGCCGATCGGCCTTTACCGCATCGCTGCGGGAGCGCTGGCGCGTGGCGATCTCGTGCTCGTGCGCCCGCCTGAATACGCGGCGTATCTCGCCGCCGAGCGCAGCTATCTGCCTCGCAATGTGCCGCTGGCAAAACGTCTTGCAGCGCTGCCGGACGATAATGTCTGCGCCTTCAATGACGCCATCATCATCGGCGGCGACATCGTCGCGCGCCGGCTCAAAATCGACGCCGAAGGCCGACCTTTGCCATGGTGGAACGGCTGCCGAGCGCTCGGGGATAACGAGGTTTTCCTGCTCGGCAGCGACAAAAACCGCTCCTTCGACAGCCGCTATTTCGGGCCTGTTCCCACTCAAAATGTCATCGGGAGGCTCGTACCACTATGGACCGAGTGACCCTCCTCTTGTTGGGCATGATCGCCATTGCGCCATGCGCCTGTTCCGCCTCGACCGGCGCTGAGCCGGTCGCCATCTCCCAAAGTCCGCAGCTGCGAAAGTGGCAGACGTTGGTATCGGAAGCAAGCCGGCGCTTCCATATTCCCCAAGCCTGGATCTATGCCGTCATGGCTGCCGAAAGCGGCGGCAAGACAATGCGCGGCGGCCGCCCCATCACCTCCCCCGCTGGCGCCATGGGCCTCATGCAGGTGATGCCCGGCACCTATGAAGAGATGCGGGTCGAACACGGCCTTGGGCCTAACCCCCACGATCCGCGCGACAATATCCTGGCCGGCACGGCCTATCTCAGTGCCATGTATGACCGCTTCGGATTTCCTGGCCTGTTTGGCGCCTACAATGCCGGTCCCGAGCGCTACGACGAGCATTTGAAGCGTGGCAAACCGCTGCCAGAAGAGACCGTCGAGTACCTCGACCAACTCAAGGCGGCCGGAGTTTCGGCGGCCGACATCGAGGCGTTCGAAAGCCAATCTGTCGCTCCAAAGGCGCAAATCGCTCCTCTCGGACGGTCGCTGTTCTTCATTCATGACGGTGTTCACTCAGGCGTGCGAAACGGCGATCTCTTCGTGCCGCTCGGCAAGGACGGCGCGCAGCCGAAGGAGCCGGTGCGTTAGCCATGGCGGACGGGGGCGCGTCTGGCGGGGCTGGGCGCGGAAGGCAAGATAAAGGTACCGCCTCCAGGAGGCGGTTAAATCTTTGTCTGCACATCGTTTTTCCGGGAGGCTGCCGCCGGTGCCAAGAGGGTTTGACGTGTAAGTGTCTGATTTTGCTTGATATGTCTGGGAGGCTCGCATTAAGGATGACGAGTTCAGGCCGAAGCTCGGCAAAATCGGGTCGCGCGGCTCGAAGGCCGGCAAACGCTATGCCGGCCAGGTTCGTGCGGCGATCAACCGGGCTGGCGGCCGGCCGCAACGCGGTGGTCGCTTCACAGGAAGCCGGACAGGGCGCGGCGGGGCGGCCGCCGCACTGCTGAAATCGCGCGACCGGTATGCCGCCTTCCGCCAGCGCCGGGTGATCGTCAAGGCGCGGGTCGTCAAGCTCGCCGGCAAGGGCGCGGACGGGGCGCGTGCCCATCTACGCTATCTTCAGCGCGACGGGGTCACCCGCGAAGGTGAACCTGGCGAGCTCTACGGCGCCGACAGCGGCCGCGTCGACGGCAAGGCGTTCATCGATCGCGCGGACGGCGACCGCCATCAGTTCCGCTTCATCGTCGCTGCCGAAGACGGCATCGAGTACGACGACCTCAAGGCGCTGACGCGGCGGCTCATGGCGCAGATGCAGGAAGACCTCGGCACGAAGCTCGACTGGGTCGCGGTCGATCATTTCAACACCGGCCACCCGCACAGCCACATCATCGTCCGTGGCAGGGACGACCGTGGCGAGAACCTGGTCATCGCGCGCGAATATATCTCATCTGGCATCCGCGAGCGGGCGGCCGAGCTGGTCAGCCTCGATCTCGGTCCGCGAACCGACCGCGAGATTGAGCTTCGCCTGCGCCGGGAAATGGAGCAGGAACGCTTCACCAGCATCGACCGTCGGCTGCTCAGCATGCGTGATGATGACGGCCTGGTCTCGCCGGGCGGTCCCGACGCCATTCGCCAGACGCTGCACCAGGGACGGCTGCGCAAGCTCGAGCGGATGGGTCTGGCCGCGGAGGTCGGCGCTGGCTCCTGGCGCCTCGACGATGAGCTCGAAGCCACGCTGCGCCGCACCGGCGAACGCGGCGACATCATCAAGACCATGCACCGCGAACTGACCGGCAAGGGGCTTGCCCGCAGGGCCGCCGACTGGGTGATCCACGATCGATCCGGCGAGCCCGTCCAGTCTCTCGTCGGTCGCGTTGTCGCGCGTGGACTGGCCGACGAGATCAATGACCGCCATTACATGATCGTCGACGCCGTCGACGGTAAGAGCCATTGGATCAACATCGGTAGAGGCGAGGCGATGGAAACGATGCCTAATGGCTGCATCGTGCGTGTCGCGCCAAGGAACACCGAGCCGAGGCAGGTCGATCGTACCATCGCCGAAATCGCCGCCGCGCATGGCGGCCGTTACGACGTCGATATGCACCTGAAGCATGACCCATCCGCCACCGAGAGCTTTGCGCGAACGCATGTGCGGCGGCTGGAGGCGATCCGCCGCGCGACCGGCGGCGTTGAGCGAGAGCCGAACGGCACCTGGCTCATCGCGCCGGACCATCTCGATCGCGTCGCGAATTATGAGGGCCAGCGGGCCAGGGCCGAGCCTGTCGTTGCCGACAAGCTCTCCTCAATGGCGCTGGAGCGACAGGTCAGCTTCAACGGCGCCACCTGGCTCGACCGGGAGCTGGTTGCCGATAGACCCGAGCCTTTGCACGGATCCGGCTTCGGCCGCGACGTGAGAGAGGCGCAAGCTCGCCGGCGGCAGTGGCTGATCGCGCAAGGCCTCGCGCATAAAGAACAGGATGGGATCGTCTATCGAGCCAACATGCTTTCGATCCTGCGCCAGCGAGAACTGAACCGTGTTGCTGGCCAACTGTCGGAGGAACTTGGCCTGCCCTATGCCGAAGCGCGATTCGGAGGACGAGTAGAGGGTACGCTCCGCCGCTCCGTCGAGCTTGCCAGCGGAAAATATGCCGTCGTTGAAAAGTCGCGCGAGTTCACGCTGGTGCCATGGCGGCCGGTGCTTGAGCGCCATGTGGGCAAGGAGGTCTCCGGTGTCGTGAGTGGGGAGGGGATTTCATGGACCGTCGGCCGGCAAAGGAGCGGACCTGGTGTTTCGTGAGATGGTGTACAGCTTTTTAGCCAGCGGCGCGGGCAGCCATGCGAGCCCGCGTAGACCTTATGGCCGCACGCCCGCAATCGGTCGCATGGACCTGCCAGGCGGGGCGGCTTTGGAGCGTTCGGACCCGACACGCTGCGTGAGTGGCCAGACTTCGAGCGCTCGAAGATGCGGACTGTTGTCTGCTGGCCGGCGTTATTCCGGCTGGCCTATGACCGCGGCGCAACAGTTCACCGCTGAAGTTGCCACGGGCGAACATCGACAAGAGAAAAAACACCATTGCGCGTTACAAATCGCCGTTGAAAGCGTTTAGGTTGCATGCGCTTCGCCAAGTAAACGGATACCCCAGAAGAGAGCCATGACCACGGCCCGCCATATCGTGACGCTGCTTAAAAGCCACATTGCCGGCGACGAGGATCGTTTCCTCTCTATCGCGATGCAGCTTGCTGCGCATGAGGCACGTCAAGGCCATGGCAAGCTTGCTCAGGAGCTCAAGGATCTGGTCGACGCAGCCAAGAGCAGGGACGCCCGGATTGCCAAGAGCAGTCGGCCGGTTCCCCTTTTTCAGCCAAAGGGCGAACTCGCAGGCCTCCTGCATGTGCGCTATCCGGACCTGCGACTGACGGACATGATTTTGCCGGACAGTCTGCGCTCGCGCCTGCACCGCGTGCTGGGAGAGCAGCGCCAACAAGCAAGCTTGCGCGAGCACGGGCTTGTTCCCCGTCGCAAACTGCTTCTGGTCGGCCCGCCAGGATCAGGCAAGACGATGACCGCATCGGCATTGGCCGGGGAGCTTCATCTGCCCCTTTTCATGATCGTCCTCGATGGTTTGATCACCAAGTTCATGGGAGAGACTGCCGGAAAGCTGCGGCTTGTTTTTGATGCAATGCAGGCGACGCGGGGCGTCTACTTCTTTGACGAATTCGATGCCATCGGCGCGCGTCGAGGCGAACGCCAGGATGTTGGCGAGATTCGGCGCGTGCTGAATTCGTTTCTGCAGTTTCTCGAGCAAGACGACAGCCACAGCCTGATTATTGCGGCAACAAATCATCCCGAGCTGCTCGACAGAGCTTTGTTCCGCCGTTTCGACGATGTCATCGAATACGCCGTGCCCGATCGGCCGATTATCGAGGCGCTGCTTCGGGCTCGACTCGACCGCTTCGACACCAGAGGGCTTGCCTGGAACGAGGCGATCTCTCAGGCAGAGAGACTGTCGCAGGCCGAGATCACCCGCGCGGCCGACGACGCTGCAAAAACCATCATATTGCGGGGGGGGAAGCGGATCACCTCGGAAGCGCTCATCGACGCTCTGAAGGAACGCCGGCAGGCTTCGCTGTCTGAGTAGCGACAGCACAGATCATAATGGCAGACGATTTTCCGCGCGACCGCGCCCATATCCACCTTCGCAACAACGGCATTCGGGAAGCCTATCGGCGGCCCAACCAACTTATACATGCACCGCCGCTGCCGGCGCGTGATCGGGCGTCGCATGCTGCGGCCTTGACGCAATCCATCGAACAAGCGGTCGAAAGTGCACGCCAGCAGATTGCGGCGCGTGACCCCCAGCTGTCGGTCGGCACGCCTGGCTTTTACCTCGAGATCGATCTGCCCATGTCCGGACGGGCGGCCCTCGACCAGTTGGCCGATCGTCGCCAGCACATGGAGCTGGTCGCCGTCCATGAGCCAACTCAACCCGGTGCTCCCATCACAGCGTCGGTGTTCCTGCCGCAAAGCGCGCAAGCCTATTATTTGCGGAAAGTCGAGGCGTATCGAGACGTTGACACTGACCGCGGCAGACCGCGCAACGAGCCGCTCGTCTCCCGCATGGAGACAGTCAGGCTGGCGACTGCACGATCGTTGTTTACCGACCACGACGACCTCTTCCCCCAGGCCGCTGACGAGCAGGTGTGGTGGGAAGTCTGGCTGCGCGACGGTCGCCGCGAGAACTTCGAGCACATTGCCGAAGCCCTGAACATCACTTTGCGCACGCATGCGGTCAGGTTTCCGGAGCGGGTGGTCATGCTGGCACTCGCCAGCACGGCAATGCTCGACCGCATGATTGCGCACAGCGATGTCGTCGCCGAGCTGCGGCGCGCGAAGGATACGCCGTCCTTCTTCATGGGCCTTGGCGGCGCGGAGCAAAGGGACTGGAGCGACGAGCTTCTCGGGCGCGTCAGACCGCCTCAATCCGATATTGCGGTCTGCATTCTCGACAGCGGCGTACGTCGCACCCACCCGTTGATCGAACCCGCACTTGCCGTTGAAGACTGGCACACCGTCAAACCGGCATGGGGCAGCGACGACACACCTGCGTGGAGCGGCCACGGGACGCGAATGGCAGGTGTCGGCCTGTACGGTGATCTGGTCCCGCTCCTGGTCGGAGGCGATCCAGTTCCATTGCCCTTTCGGCTGGAGAGTGTCCGTATCCTTCCGCCAGAAGACGAGGCAAACGATCCAGAACTCTATGGCTCGATCACCGCGGAAGCGATCGCCCGCGCCGAGGTGCAGGCGCCGGAGCGCCGCCGCGCGATCGCAATGGCTGTGACAAGCGCCAGTCCGGCGCGTGGAAGGCCCACATCGTGGTCTGCCGCTATCGACCAACTCTGTTTCGAAGAGGAGCAGCGACGCTTGATCGTTCTCTCTGCCGGCAACATCGGCGATGACCTCATGCCGGCCGAGCATTTGACGCGCAACGATCTGGAAGCAGTCGATGATCCTTCTCAGGCCTGGAATGCGCTGACGGTCGGCGCTTTCACAGAAAAGGTCGATATCATTGACACCGACTTTGCGGGCTACGCTCCGATCGCGCCGGTCGGCGAGCTCTCGCCGCGCAGTCGCACTTCGGTCGTTTGGGACAGGCAGTGGCCGGTGAAGCCCGAGGTCGTCTTCGAAGGCGGCAATCTCGCCCATGACGGTGTGTTGCCTGGCGAGCCGATCGACGATCTGCAGATATTGACCACTTTCTATCGACCCGAACTGCGCCACTTCACCACCCTCGGAGATACGAGCGCGGCAACGGCCCATGCCGCACGGATGGCGGGACTAATTCTATCAGCGCGCCCCGAGCTGTGGCCTGAAACGGTTCGCGCCCTGATCGTCCACTCGGCCGAATGGACTCCGGCGATGCGCGCACGCATCGATGCGTGCAACGGAGCGAAGGGCGAGATCCAGGCGCTCGTGCGGCGCTATGGTTACGGCGTGCCAGATCTTGGGCGCGCGCTTCTGTCAACGGTGAACGACCTCACGCTTATCGTTGAAGATGAGCTTCAGCCTTTCCAGCGCGAGGGCGGCGCGGCTGCCAAAACGCGTGACATGAAGCTGCATCGCCTGCCTTGGCCGAAGGAGCAGCTCGCGGCGCTCGGCGCTGCCCAGGTCGAGCTCCGCGTCACGCTGTCCTATTTCATCGAACCCAACCCCGGTGAACGCGGATGGACCCGCCGGCATCGTTACGCGTCCCATGGTCTTCGGTTCAGAGTAAAGTCAGCGACCGAGACAGTCGACGAATTCCGAGCCCGCATCAATCAGGCCGCTCGGGACGAGGAGGAAGGGGCGCCTGCTGGAGGCGGAGAAGAGTGGCTGCTCGGCACCTTCCGCGATCGCGGCTCGTTGCACGCCGATTTCTGGTCGGGCAGCGCCGCCGATCTCGCCGAGCGTGATGCGATCGGCGTGTTCCCGGTCGGGGGCTGGTGGAAGGAGAAGCCTTACCTGGAACGCGTCGACGCTCTGGCTCGGTACGCCCTGATTGTGACGATGCGGGCGCCTGGGGTCGATGTTGACATCTTCACACCCGTCGAAGCAGCCCTGACTGTCGAGACGTCGGTCGAGACCTGATGCAGCACTGTCCAAATCGGCCAACAACGGAGGTTTGACCAGCCTCTGGTGCCATGGCGGCTGGTGCTGGATCATCACGTCGGCAACAGGGATCATGCGCGGAGGACGATAGGCCGGCAAAGGAGCGGGCCAAGCGTGTGATAATGGCGCCCATGGTCACGCCCACAAGCCGCGCCCCCTGCGTCTACGGAGAGGTGCGCGTCTGTTTAGGCGGCCGAGACATCGCTTACCTGATCAACGCGCTCGCCGTATTTGCGCCTGTAAGCGGCAATGAAATCGTCGTCGCTACAGATGCAGCGGCCGCTGGAGTCCTTGGCCTTCGGATCGTGCAAGTGAGAGCCAAGGGGGCGCAGAAGATTCACCCGAGTGCTCGTCGTCGGGCTCATGGGAAACCCCGCACTATGTTTGACCAAATCCGCGGCAAGCATAATCCCGGCAAGCACCGACTGAAAGGCCATCGGAACCACAGTTCGAACGCGGCGACTTCCTTCGCTAAGCTGGAACACCAGACCGCCGCAGATAGCCTGCTGATAAAAGGAGCGCAGGGGCTGGCCGACAAACGGGGCTAGCGGTTCAAACGGCACAGCCATCGCTGTAGCCACGCGAACTACAAAGTCGTTGGGAACTCCGGCATTGGTCTGCAGGAGCGTTTTCACCTGCTCGTGTGCTTCCGGTATTCCGAGTTCCTCGGCAATCAGCTGGTGCTCGTCCTTGGATTTTCCGGATGGCAGGTACATGCAACAAAGGCAAGCCTGGCCGTCATCGAAACCATGCCGGGAGATACCGAGATCGTGCTCCTGCGTCCAAGCGTTTGCGATCCATCGCGGCAGTGCACCTTGGACAGCCAGACGGTCGGCGGCGGTGTCAAGCGCCACACCCACTTGGTCGAAGACCCAATTGCCCCGGCGCGCAACATATTCTGCCCACGTCAGAGGGTGCGCCTCGACCTCAAGGGCAGTCGATCTAAGGGCGGTGGCTGCAAGAACCGCTTTGGACATACCAATCTCCGCCTGGCCAGCCAATGCGTAGCGCTGCAGGTTTGAGAGTTCGATCGCTTCGTGATCGATTACATGCAGACGACCTTTGAGATCGGGTTGTCTCGCTAGCGCCCAAAGCGAGCCATGGCCTATCGCACCGAGCCCAACGAGGTGGGTTTCGCCAAGGTCGACTGGGAAGTCGATCGGGCCAGGCTCTCCGGCTTTGGTCTTGTCGTAGCTGCATAGCGAGAGGTCGATGGTTTCGTCCAACTCGGCGCCGGTCAACTGGGCAGCGAAGATAGTTCGAAAGACGTTGGCGGCGCCGAAGCAACTGGCGGCGCCAGCTCCATAAGGCAGCAGACTTGGGCCAGAGCCCACCGGGTCCGTACGCGACAGCTTTGCCGCCCAACCGTCCGATCCCACGAAAAAGATCGGGCACCGGAGTGATGGGCGCGTTACCCCTGCAACGACGCAGACGGTGGCAGACTTGCCGGAACGCCGGATGCCGACTTTTGGATTGATCGACTTTGCCAAGCGCTCCAGCGCTTGGGCTTGAGAGCTCGCCGCGCTGTCCAGCGGGAGTATCGCCAGAACCGGGTAGAGCCTAGCGAGCAATCTCACCGCAAGATCTAGTGTCGCCTGGCCTTCGGCGCAGGAAGCGGCCTGATGGTCGAAGGCGACTGCCACGACCTGCTTTTCAAGAGCTGCTTTGAAGTCTCCCAGATGAAAATCGGCCAGGACCTGAGATGCCGCCGTGGCGGCGCGATCGATGAAGTTAGCGAATGCCATTGTTCAACTCGATATCATGATCATTCGCGACAGTGCCGCGGGAGGGAGCGCATTCCATTTGGCCTTTTCGTCAAGCCGATAGGCGGCGACCCGAGCAAAATCGAAAGGCTCGCGGGCGAAATTCGGCACTACCAGCGACAGACACCCAACCGTGGTAGCAACCGCATAAGCGTCGTCCGTCGTCGAATGGTAGGCGCGGCCCGGATGGCTGTGAATCTGGGCCAAGAGTTTCAGGCCGCTTTTGTAGAGCCAGACATTGAGCCGGTGCAGTTCTTCGGCCGCAACGATCACGCAAACGCCATCGTTTGTCCGAATGTGACGCTGCGCCGGGATAACCGTCTCTGTTACGGCAAAGTGCCGCTCTTGCTGAACGCCGACCCAGAGCGCCATCCCCTCATTGCCCTCGCGACCAACTGAGCGCAGATGCCCATGCGTGGTCGAGATGCAGCCGCGCGGGAGAGTCACGATCGTTACATCTCTCAAACCAGTCATTCTTGTATCGCCTGAGGGGATACCACCATTCCTACGATTGTCGGTTGGAGTTGAATCTGCAACTGCTCTATAGGAACGATTCCGTACTTGATGATCTTGTCCAGGATGAAGGCCAAACAGCCTTCGCCAGAACCCCGATGAAGCAGCCATGGATCACCTGAATGGGCTGGATTGTCGTGGTATTCCCGGACGCCCGCCATGCACAGGAATGGTTCGTCCTCGGGACTGTTGGCCTGGATGAAGTCCGTCAGCGGCACGGCGTTCTGCTGGATGAGAGCTCCTATCATCTCCGGCGGCGTTCCGGGCAGCGGCGGACGTCTAAGCATTTTCAGGTATAGATCTTTCCGGGCAATCGGATGACGCGTAAACGGATCGACGAAGACCACGGACGGTGGTCTTAAGTCGTAGTCGGTGAAGTCGACCTCGCTCGCTGCGCTGACCACCCGTGGCTTTAACTTGGGGCTGGCGAAAATGAAGAAAGCGCGCGGAAAGGTCGCCTCGATCAAGAAGCAGCCCTGAGCCCGATAGACATCAGCATATGGCCGGAACCGGCCGATCTCCCGATCAAACTTCGCTCGGGAGACCTCCGGATCCACACTTTGGTGTTTAGGCACCTGCGACGCCCGCCTTCAGGCTGAGGAACAGGGTCACAGTATTCGGGAAACCGAAGTCGCCAAGCTTCTTGTCGACATCGAGCAAGTTGCCGGCCTCATCCTTGAATTCCCAATTCTCGGCTGGTTGGGCGACATTCTGCGTGTTCTCAAGGGCTTTGGTACGAATGACGTGAAGCGGCTGGTTGGGATTGGCTTCGACCTGCGTGGGCTGGCCGTTCACCACCACCGTGATCTCGATCTTGCCCGGTCCGCCGCCGTGATTATCGCCCTTACCCGAATCCTTCGACATTGTCCTACTCCTGTGGCTTGCCAACCGCCCCACGCCCTGGCGCCCACCTGCGAGTGAGACCGGCGGTCTTCAATCGTTCACCCGGCGCCACGGCCGCGAGTACGCGAAAGACAGGGGATAAGCTACCGAATCGGTGCTTGCCTTCTTTTATGGGTGACTTGAGCCGCAAGTAAATGGTCTCAAATTGCTCCTCACAACTATAATCGATTAGAGCAATGCAAAAATATTGGCGACACGCCTATTCATCTGCTCTCTCACTCGCCTGCTCCGTGCTTGGCAAGGGGAGCTTTGACTGCGTCACGCGTCCCCCAAGCAGCCGATTGCGCCGGCAGCGCCGTAGGAACCGTCGTTCAGAGTCTTCACCACTCAAGCAGCCGCATGGATGCAGCCGACGCTCGTCTCCACAAACAGCGCAAGTGGTGCCTTGTTGGATAAGGTCGCCTCGTCCCTGGTGCAGCATCTGTCGGAACGGGTCCGCTGCGAGACCATGCCTCATCATCGCGCATGCGCAGCAGCCGGCGGTCGATGCTCGTAAGGCGTTCTGCTCATTTCGTGGCGAAGGCGCTGCTCGACTCGCGGACATATGCGGGCACCGAGGCGGAGGCTGACCAGTCGGCGCCGCGTTCGCGGATGTCGCTTGCAATGTGCTCGCGTGCGTTTGCCGCCGGCGACCTTGCCGTCCTCGCCTGCTATGGCGAGCCGGCGCAAGCGGATTGCTCGATACTGCCGGCGAGGCTGCGGGCCGGTCCTAACGGCCGTTCACAAGAGCTTGCATCAGCAACTGGCAATCGGATCGATAACTTCGCGATCGCCGTTATGGCGCGGAGATGCGGTCTCGCCGGGTTGTGGCTGGCGCTTCGTTGTGGGCGGCGCGTCGTAGCCGAGGGAGCAGGGGCGGCGCCATGATCCAGACCGAACGCGCGCTGCAGCAGGTGCTTGAGTGGGGGCGTGCCCTGACCGGTTTCGCGGATGAGCATGCTGAGGAAGCGGTAAGGGGCGGCCAGTATATCCTGCAACGCATTCACCCGAGCCTGCGCGACACCAGCGCCCGCACCGGCCGCGATCCGCAGGACGAAACGCTGATCGTGGCGTTCTATCGCGAACTGGCGCTGCTGTTCTGGCTAGACGATTGCAACGACGTTGGCCTGATCGCGCCGGAGCAGCTCGCCGCCCTGGAGCAGGCGCTGGGGCACGGCGTACCGTGCGTGCTCTCCGGATTCGAGGGCTGCGCTCAGCTGCGCGCTTCGCTGGCTGCGCTCGCTTACGATCGTCACGACTATGCTCGGCTTCTCGACTATACCCGGTGCTACTGCGCGGCGCTGCGCGCCGGACACGCGCAGGCGGCAGGGGCGCGACGCTGGTCTTACGCCGAGTACCTGCACAACGGCATCGATTCGATCGCTTACGGGACCGTGTTCTGTTGCCTGTCGCTGCTGTGGGGGCTGGACATGGCGACCTTGCGCGCGCGTCCAGCGTTTCGCCAGGTCCTGCGGCTCATCTCAGTGATAGGGCGCCTGCAGAACGATCTGCATGGACGCGACAAGGACAGGTCGGCCGGCGATAACGCGGCGATCCTGCTTCTGCAGCGCTATCCGGCTATGCCTGTGGTTGAGTTCCTCAACGACGAGTTGGCCGGCCATACGCGCATGCTGCACCGGGTGATGGCGGAAGAATGCTTTCCCGCGCCGTGGGGACCGTTGATCGAGGCGATGGCGGCGATCCGCGCGCAGTACTACCAGACTTCGACCAGCCGCTATCGCAGCGACGCTGCAGGGGGAGGCCAGCGTGCGTCGGCCTGGACGCGCCGGAGGCGGCGGCTTGGGCGCGCTGCCGTCGGTTCGATCCGACGCAACGCCGTCGCCCGCTGCTACGGATGGAGCGAGCATGAGCGACACCGCCCTGAGCCGGGGAAGGACGAACATCTGGACATCGTGCTGGATCGGCGAACGGCGCCGGCCACGGTGGCCGCTGGCTGGGAGTACATCCATCTCGAACACTGCGCACTGCCCGAGTTGGACCTGACGCAGATCGACCTGCGCGCCTCGCTGCTGGGCAAGGCTATGCGCGCGCCGCTGCTGATCAGCTCTATGGCCGGCGGCATGCCACGGGCCGAGGCCATCAACCGGCATTTGAGCGAGGCAGCGCAAGCCTTGGGGATCGCCATGTGCGGTTCGCAGCGTGTGAGCCTGCAATCCCGCAACTCCCAGGGGCTAACGCGCGCGCTGCGCCGCCTGGCGCCAGACATTCCCTTGCTGGCCAATATCGGCGCCGCGCAACTGCGGGAGGCCGACGGCCTGGACCTGGCGCGTCGCGCGGTGGACGCGCTGGAGGCCGATGGGCTCATCGTCCATCTCAATCCGCTGCAGGAAGCGGTACAGCCGGAGGGCGACCGCGAACTGGCGCGGCGTCCTGGCGCTGATCGCTGGCGCCGCGCGCATCGTGGGCGTGCCGATGGTGGCCAAGGAAGTGGGGGCGGGCCTGTCCGCCTCGGTGCCTGTGCGCTCGTCGAGGCGGGCGTGGCGGTAATCGATGTCGCCGGCGCCGGCGGCACCAGTTGGGCCGCAGTGGAGGGCGAGCGCGCCCGCAATGCCGCCGACCGTGCAGTGGCGATGTCATTCGCCGATTGGGGGATTCCACCCTGACCAGCGTGCAGGCGGTGCGTCGGGCGCTGCCAACGGTGAAGCTGATCGCGTCGGGCGGGATCCGCGATGGCGTCGACGTGGCCAAGGCCATCCGCCTGGGCGCGGACATCGCCGGGCAGGCGGCCAGCGTGCTGGGCGCGGCGACAGTGTCCACCGGGGCCGTTGTCGCGCATTTCGAGATCGTCATCCGCCAGTTGGCCGTCGCCTGCTTCTGCACGGGCTCGGCTGATCTGGCGGCGTTGCGTCAGGCGCGCTTGTTGCCCTCGTCGCATTTGTCCGCCGGTTGATGTCGGCGTCGTCCGCACGCTAACAGCAGGCTGCTGAAATACCTACGCCAAAGACAGACTATTGATCCCCCTGGCGAGACGGCTCGATTGACGGGAGCGATGTGTTCATGGAGCAGCTGTTCACGATGAAGCGGTTGGAAGATTTCGTTCCAGCCGGTCATCCTGGTGCCCGCACCGGCTGATGATCAATGGAGCGCTGGTGCGGCTAGACGGCATCCTTTCCGGCATGTACGCCTGCAGTGCCAAAGGCGGTCGCCCCAGCGTTGCGCCGGAGAAATTGCTGCGGGCCGTGTGTTGCAGGTGTTCTACAGCGTCCGTCGGAATTGATGCAGCAGGTGCTGCTGTGGCAAGGCCAAGACCCGGGAATGCCGTCAGCTTTGATCAGGCGCTTCGGGCCGTCGGAAACGCGCGAAGAGTCCGGCTTTCGAAAAAGGCCGAACGCCTCAGATAAAGCCAGAACTCCTTGGGTCACCATCAAACCAATTTGACGCCCCGGGACAATTTCGTCCGGCATTGTCCGGTGTGCGACGATGTTGGGGATGCGACATAGGCGGATTGCCGTGTATTTAAACCGCTTTTCCTTTGGCACGCATATTGCGCCCTATCGGTAAACCTCGTCATGGGCCGGCGGCAATCGCTCGGAGATTGTCGAAATAGCACAATGATTTCTGCCGGGGTGACATCCGGCCCGACTAGAGCAGGACCTTTCAGATGATGCAGAAAAGCAAGCGGCCATACTCGCGGGGAAATAGTCGCGTCAGGGCTGCATGGACGCTCTTTCCTGGTTGTTTCGGCGGCGGACGCCAACTCTTCAATCGGCACCCGAACCAGTGCCTGGATGTCCAAGGAGCGCCCCTGTTGCGCGTGCCTGGCTGCACCCGCGTGCTGGCTCTCCTCCAAGGCGACGCTTCGGCGCTGCTGCAGACCGGCGACGAGAACCCAACTTCAAAATTAGCATTCCGAAAACCGAAAGAAGTGAACAGGTATGTCCAGGATCGGCGCTTTGACGCGCGCCGCATGGCGATCGGCAACTCAGACGCTGGCCAAGGGTTCGAAAAGTTTACACCCGACGCTAGCGCCGGCCGATTTCAAGCGCGCACTTACGATCAACGATCGATATGGCGGGCTCACTGTCAATGTCCCCAAAATGCCTTTCTGGCTGACCGGGGGTGAAGCCTTCGTCTACCGCCGGACTAGCCACGGCGAGCAGCAGTTCATGCAGGTCGATGCTGCCACGGGTTTCAAGCGGCCCGCTTTCGATCAGGCGCGTCTGGCGGCAGCGCTAAACAAGGTGAGCCATGAGAGCTATCAAGCCGGCAATCTTCCGTTCGACCGTTTCGAACTGAGTGAGGATGGTCGCAGGCTCGACTTCCAGATTGAAGACACCCGGTGGAGCTGCGACCTTGCAAGCTATGACTGTACCAGCACCACATTCGATGCAAGGAAAGGGGACCGTAGGGAGCTCAGCCACCGCTACACGCCGCCAGCGGAGAACAACCCCGACAAGAGCAACGCGTCGCCCGACGGCAAATGGATCGCCTATATCAAGAACTGCAACGTTTTCCTGCGCAGCGAGGACGGATTGCAGGATGTTCCTCTGAGCCGGGACGGAGCCGAAGGCAATTGCTACGTCTTTTCGACGCTGAGCTGGTCGCCGGACTCGCGCCACCTCGCCGCTTACCTTGTTCGCCCCGGCTATAGGCGAGAGGTCCGCTACCTCAATTCTTCGACGGACCAGTTGGAGCGGGAATATTCAACAAAATTCTATCCCAGGCCGGGCGATGTCCTTCCGCTGCCCCAGCCAGTCCTGTTCGACATTGCCGGCCGGCGCCAGATCGTGATTGACGGTGCCCTCTTCTCGAACGTCTTCGAACTTTCCCCTCTCCGGTGGTGGGCGGACAGCCGCGGCTTCACTTTCGAATATAACCAGCGCGGGCATCAGCTTTATCGCCTGGTCGAGGTAGACGCCGCCTCGGGCCGCGGGCGCTCCCTGATCGATGAGACCAGCGAGACATTCGTTGATTATTTGCCGCTGGGGCATGGCCAGGAGGATGCCGGAAAAATCTTCCGTTACGATGTCGATGACGGGAAGGAGATCATCTGGGCATCAGAGCGCGACGGGTATGAGCATTTGTATCTTTTCAACGGCCGGACAGGCGCGCTCGAAAACCAGATCACGCGAGGTGAGTGGGTCGTCCGGAGGGTCAACCATGTCGATCCGGTCAAGCGTCAGATCTGGTTCGAGGCGAGCGGGATGAACTCGCAGGAGGACCCCTATTGGGTCCATGCTTACCGCATCGGCTTTGACGGCAAGGGACTGACTGCACTGACGCCCGAACCGGCCAACCACCATATCGAGTTCTCGCCTGACAGGCGCTATTATGTCGATCTCTGGTCACGCATCGATCTGCCCCCGCGCATGGCACTCTACCGCGCCAGCGACAATGCCAAGCTCCAGCAGATCGAGACGGCCGACATTTCTGAGCTCGTCGCCGCAGGCTGGCAGCCGCCGCTCAGTTTCCATTCCAAGGGGCGCGACGGCAAAACTGACATCTGGGGCGTGCTCCACCTGCCAGCCAACTTCGACCCGACGAAGAAATACCCGGTTGTGGAGAATATCTATGCTGGACCCCACGGCTCCTTCGTCCCAAAATCCTTCTCGCGGTGGACAGAGCCGCTCACGCAGCTGGGCTTCGTCGTTGCTCAGATCGACGGCATGGGCACCAACAACCGCTCCCGCGCCTTCCATGATGTTGCTTGGAAGAATCTGAAGGACGCAGGATTTCCCGATCGCATTCTGTGGCACAAGGCGGCGGCCGCGCAATATCCATGGTACGACATATCCAACGTCGGCATTTTTGGCGCATCCGCCGGCGGCCAGAGTGCAGTCAGCGCGCTGCTCTTTCACCCCGATTTCTACAAGGTCGCCGTCGCCAAAAACGGCTGCTTCGACAACAGGATAGACAAGACCTGGTGGAACGAACTTTGGATGGGGTGGCCGGTCGGCATTGAATATTCGCAATCCTCCGCCGTTGACAATGCTCACAGGCTGCAGGGCAAGCTGATGATCGCGGTCGGCGAAATGGATGATAATGTCGATCCGTTTTGCTCGTTCCAGCTTGCCGATCGACTCATCAAGGCAGGAAAAGATTTTGACATGGTCTACGTTCCTGGTGCCAATCACCATACTCTAGGCACCTACACCGAGCGCAAACTCCTAGACTTCTTCGTTCGCAACATTCTCGGTCAGACCCCGCCCGACTGGAACACCAAACCGATCGAGCTGGAATAGCTTGTGGCTCTTGCAATTGTTAGCTCGCCTTATCAGCTGTAATCAGGGCGAGGCGCGAGCAAATCTGCACCGAAGGACGATCGTGGAGTCTAGGACTTGCGCTGCGTATTGAGGATCGGCTCGCCGCGACGTTGGTCTGAGCAAACTGCTTGATAGGCACGCCTGCAGACCGCGTGTGTGCGATTGCAAGATCCCCTATCAGCCTGGTGTGAAGCGTTCAGGGGAAAAGCCGCACCCAACGCCGCTTCCGCTCGCCGTAACGCTACGGCGGTGCGGCCCACCGATCCGCTCGACGAGCATTGGAACACATAGGTCCCCGAACGGACGATTGCCTTGGCAATAGAAGACCCTCGTCGGTCATCGCCGCTGTGGGTGGCAGCCCGTCGGTCTGGAGCTGCCACGATTCTCATCCTCGCGTCACATATGAGCTGAAGCTTTCCGGATCGGGTATCCAATCGGCATCCAGTTGCTCGGCGATATGGTTGAATTCTGCCCTCAGGACAAGAGTGAGTAGAGCAGCCCCGCTACGAAAATCCCATCCTGGTTCGTTTGACGCATCGACTATTCAGATTGATTGGCGTGATACCCGGCGCGGCCGCAACACGCGAGGCCGTCAACCGCTGAGCAGAAAACCAGCCTTCGCCTTCCGCGGCGGCGGACCTCGTCAGCCTCTCGAAAGCTTGCCTGAGTAGGTTGCTCATGTGATCTGTGGAAGTGAGGATAGCGTGCACCCGTACAAACTAGACATTCATCGTGGCAGCTTGGCTGCAGGTGCAGCACGCCGTACCGCACGAGCAAGCGGACAGGCCGGCCAAGCCGGTTTTGAGCAGCACTTGGGCGAACTGCAGGCGGCGGACGAGTTGATGGGTGCGCTAGGCGAGGAGGTCCTCGTCAATGGCTCGCATGGTAAAGGTGAGTTGAGACCAACGAAGAGGCAGAGGATCCAAAGCAATCTGCAGCATGCTGTCACTGAGCGGCAACCAGGTGAGGTTGGCAACTCAGGCGCTCGCGTGATGATGCAACTCCCCACCGATCAGGTGGGTACATCGGAACGGGAGGCGCAACTTGTGATGCAGGGGGACGAGCACGAATACACCCCAGCACCGCATCTCGACGGGTCGATGCCCTCGACAGTGCAGCCGGATCGTCCAATTGTGGTCCCCGACGGTGCCGACAAGCGTCCTGTTTATTCCAACGATGCCACCGCCATCGAAGGGCTGAAGTCAGCACTCCTTGCGGGTAAAGCCAGGCCGGACACGGTCACTCGCAGCACAAATTCTCTTTTCGGCTTTAGTCGTTGGCTCTTTCAAAACAACAAGCCAGGGCTTGCTGCTCGGCTTTACCATCCGTCGCTGAGCCAGGATCTCGAGGAGTACGAGAGTAGGGGTGGTTCCTCCACCGTGGCTGGCGCACTGCGTCAATTGATGAAGTCGATGGGCGGAGCCGGCCCGATTGTGGGTCGCGCTGTCCTGAACCCCCATCCTGACGACGCCGCGCTCACCAGACATTTCAGATCCGCGAGCGGCTACGCAACTGCTCTTAACCATTTCAGTCATTACCTACGTCAAAATGACAAGCTCGGAATTGCGGGTCGCATTTACGATAAATCGCTGGATAAAGATGTTGAGAGCTACAAGGCCGCCTCCTCTAATGGTGGAGCTCCGATCGAATCTGCGCTGGTTTATCTCCGCAAGAACCCGCCGCGCGTTATACTCGGGAATCATCTGGAAAACGCGGTCAGCATGGAGGCTCGTCCCCGTGGCGACGCTGCTCAGCATACCGCACCACAGCAGGGATTCGATTGGCCAGAGGAGCTCCTGCCGGTAGGTTATAAGGAGGGCACCGATCTACCATTGTCTCTCGCCCCAACCGCGCACCAACACCAAGCGCCCGACTTTGGAGAGGCCGTCCCTCACTTGAACTGGCGCCACGGCGACCAGGGCGCCCCGGAGGAGCTGGTAGCTGCACGGGACAGGAGCAGCCCGCTGCCAAGCGAGGCGGTGCCACATAAATCTGGACGGGGACTCGCTACGCAGCCCAGATTGTGGGCGGAGAAATCCGCCTCGCCAGAGCTCTTTCGACGGCGGGCGGAGCAGGCTCTGCCGGCGTCCGCCAGAGGTGTGGAGACATCCTCCGCGGTTGATGAAGCCGCGCAGGCCGCTCGCCAAGCTTTGGCTTGGTTGCAGCAGGAGATGGAGGGGATCGAACCGATGCAGGATCCTCATGAGGTGGCTACACCGGAATGTGAGGCGCAGCTCGTCAGGCAGAGGGATGAGCACGAATCCACCCCAGCACCGCATCCCGGAGGTGGTGGGTCGATGCCCTCGACAGTGCAGCCGGATCGTCCAATTGTAGTCCCCGACGGTGCCGACAAGCGTCCTGTCTATTCCAACGATGCGACCGCTATCGAAGGGCTGAGGGCAGCATTCCACGCGGGTAAGGCCAAAGCGAACACGGTCACTTACAATGTAAATTCTCTTTTCGGCTTTAGTCGGTGGCTCCTTCAAAACAACAAGCCAGGGTTTGCTGCTCGGCTTTACCATTCGTCGCTGGATCAGGATCTCAAGGAGTACGAGAGTACGGGTGGTTCCTCCACCGTGGCTGGCGCACTGCGTTACCTCAAGAAGTCGACAGGCGGAGCCCCGATTATGGCTCGCCCTGTCGTGATCCCCTATCCTGACGATGCCGAGCTCATTAGAAATTACAGAGCCGCTTCGACCAAGGAGTACCTGGCAGCGCCTGCGACCGGACGGAATCCAGATACCGTGGGCGGCTATACAAATTTTCTTAGACATTTTAGTCAGTACCTGCGTCAAAATAACAAGCTTGGGATTGCGGCTCGGATTCACGACAAATCGCTGGATAAAGATGTTGAGAGCTTCAAGGCTGTCTCCTATGGTAATAGGCTAAGTATCAGTTCTGCATTGGCTCACCTCCGGGATATCCTGCCGCGCATTGTGCTCGGGCGCGAAACTGTCCTTTCTGCTCATCCGGCAGACGCAGTCACCAGGCGCGTTGGGGCCGCTGCTGAAGCTGGGCCAGCGGCACCGGCAAGAGCTCCCCAACCCGCCTCGCCAGCAACCGCTAGGCTGCCAGGCACCTACCGCGGCCTTCCACTGGTTGATGTGACCACACTGACTACCAGTTCCTCTGGGGCTCAGATCGGGGCGCTCGATCCGACAGCCCCGTCCAACGTTGCAACGGGGCGGGTGCTCGGCGCCGCCGAATGGCTGAGCGACGCCCATATCCAGAGAGATTACAATTTGCTGGAGGGGCAACTGCAGGGGATCAATCCGGCGCTCGCTGCCCGGACTCGGCTGGTGGATCCTTCCGTATCCCATCTACTGCGACACACGTCGCCGCAAGACGCTCGAGGCATATTGCAGTCCATCTATAATCAAAACAACGCCACAGCCGACTTCCTGTTCTTGCCAGTGAATAATGGCACGGCTACTAGCCCCGGCACCCATTGGTCGCTGCTGCTCGTTGATCGCCGCGACCCGGAAAGGCGGTTCGCCTATCACTACGACTCCCTCCAGCGAGAGGGATATAACGACGTGCCTGCAAAACAGCTCGCAGGACTGCTGAATGCCACCTTGGCGCCAGCCCCCATGGCCAGACAGACGAACCATTATGATTGCGGCGTATTTGTCCTGGAGGGCACGTGGGCGCTGGTTGAACGATTGGTGAAAGGGCAGCGGCCAGACCACGAGCCGCTGCCCCTCGACAACCTCGTTGCCGATCGGCAGGCGCTGCAAGACCGGCTAAGGAGGCGCTTGCCGCACGAGGAAGAGCCGCGGCAGCTGCTGGAGGATGAACCCGCCTCCCCACCGATGATGGCATTCGAGCCAGGGGAACTGCGGCAACTGTTGGAAGACGAGCCTGCCTCCCCACCAATGATGGCGTTCGAGCCAGGGGAACTGCGGCAACTGTTGGAGGACGAACCTGCCTCCCCACCAATGATGGCGTTCGAGCCAGGGGAACTGCGGCAACTGTTGGAGGACGAGCCTGCCTCCCCACCAATGATGGCGTTCGAGCCAGGGGAACTGCGGCAGCTGTTGGAGGATGAACCCGCTTCCCCACCGATGATGGCGTTCGAGCCAGGGGAACTGCGGCAACTGTTGGAGGATGAACCCGCTTCCCCACCGATGATGGCGTTCGAGCCAGGGGAACTGCGGCAACTGTTGGAAGACGAGCCTGCCTCCACTTGGGCACAAATCAATTCGACCCCACATGCGCGAGCGGACGGTGTTCATCAGCCAGCCCAGGCGCCGTGGCTCCCTGAACGCAGAAGATAACTTTGCGGAGGAGCGGTCACGCAACTGTCGGCGGCGCCGGGCCTCAGGGTGAATGGAAAGGATGGAGTGGCGGATGGTGTCGCGTGAAGGCGCAACACGCGTGCTGACCGACCTGCATACGTAGGAAGTCGTTCATTGCTCCCAAATCGTATGTGAGGAACATTCCTGTCCCGGCTGCGCCGCGCGATGCTAGGTCGCGTTGTTCAGCGGGCCAAGCCGATGACACCTACGAAGCTACTGATCGGGCAGATCGCCGTTGTGTGCGCAATTGTCATTATCGGCGTATGGACGGCAACCCAATGGTGCGCTCAAATGCTGACCTACCAGACGCCTCTCGGCGCACCATGGTTTCTCTTCGCCGGCTGGCCAATCTACAAGCCGTGGAAGCTGTTTGAATGGTGGTTCCACTTCGATGCTTATGCGCCGGAGGTCTTCGACAAAGCCGGTACGCTTGCAGGCGCCAGCGGATTCCTGGGTTGTGCCGCCGCAATCGCTGGCTCGCTTTTGCGCGCGCGACAGCGCGGGTCGGTTACGACCTATGGGTCTTCACGGTGGGCCACGACTCATGAGGTCGAGACGGCAGGGTTGTTACGGCCGGCGGGCGTTTTCCTCGGTAGGCTGAACGATCGCTATCTGCGCCATGACGGCCCGGAGCACGTCATGGCATTTGCGCCGACGCGTTCGGGCAAGGGCGTGGGGCTGGTTGTTCCAACGCTACTTTCCTGGACCGGGTCTGCCATCATTCATGATATAAAAGGCGAAAATTGGCAGTTGACCTCCGGCTGGCGGTCGAAATTCTCGTACTGCCTTCTGTTCAATCCGACCGACCCGAGATCGGCACGCTACAACCCGCTGCTGGAGGTGCGCAAAGGCCCAGATGAGATCCGGGACGTTCAAAACATCGCCGACATCCTCGTCGATCCCGAGGGCGCGCTGGAGCGACGGAACCACTGGGAGAAGACCAGCCATTCACTCCTAGTTGGCGCCATTTTGCACGTGCTCTACGCTGAAGAGGACAAGACGCTGGCCCGCGTCGCCACCTTCCTGTCGGACCCGCAACGCTCGTTTGCCGCAACGCTACGGCGGATGATGACGACAAACCATCTCGGGACGGGGCATAACCCTCAGGTCCATCCCGTAGTGGCCTCGGCGGCTCGCGAACTCCTGAACAAGTCGGAAAACGAGCGCTCAGGCGTCCTCTCGACCGCCATGTCCTTTCTCGGGCTTTATCGTGATCCAACGGTCGCGGCGGCCACTTCGTCCTGCGACTGGCGCATCGCTGACCTAGTGGATGGAGAGCGACCGCTGTCGCTCTATCTGGTCGTGCCGCCTTCGGATATCTCGCGCACCAAGCCTTTTGTGCGACTGATCTTGAACCAGATCGGCAGGCGGTTGACGGAGCGTCTGGAGGGGGACCCGAAGAAGAGCCGTAAGCATCAGCTGCTCATGATGCTGGACGAGTTTCCGGCGCTCGGTCGCCTCGACTTCTTCGAAACGGCGCTCGCCTTCATGGCAGGTTATGGCATTCGCTCCTATCTGATCGCACAATCTTTGAACCAGGTTTCAAAGGCCTATGGCGAGAACAATGCTATTCTCGACAATTGCCACGTGCGAATTGCCTTTTCCTCCAATGACGAACGCACGGCCAAGCGCATCTCGGATGCCCTCGGCACCGCAACCGAACTTAGGTCGATGCGCAACTATGCGGGCCATCGGCTTGCGCCCTGGCTTTCACATGTCATGGTGAGCCGCCAGGAAACCGCGCGCCCGCTCCTGACGCCAGGCGAGGTGATGCAATTGCCGCCGTCAGACGAATTGGTCCTGGTTTCTGGGTTGCCGCCGATCCGCGCCAAGAAGCTGCGCTATTATCAGGATCAGAATTTCACAGATCGGGTGCTGCCTGCGCCGGTGCTGCACGACGGACCCTATGCGGACTGCCCTGCATCACGCCCGGACGGCTGGACTGGACAAGTGTGCAGCGTCGATAGCCGACTTGCTGCGGACGAGGAAAGCGCCGACGCGCCAGTTGAAGACGAGGGAGGCGTTCAGCAGCAACGCCATCCAAGCCTGCCCGAAGAAGACGTTGTTGTCTCTCAAGAGCCCGATCAGGCCGATCTGTACAAGCCCGCAGACGATGACAGCGAAGCGCTCGCGGACAAGCGTGTCATGGATCGGATTTCCACTGCGGCCCGCGTCTACGGTATCAACGAGGGCAGGGGCGACGATGTCATTCCCGGCTTCTGAAGTCCGCTGAGTTGCAGAGCGCACCTCAGCGTAGATAACGGCCATAAGCAATTTTGAGCGTCTGGCCGATGCTTCTCCCGTCGCCGGCGCAACGCCGGGCCGTCGGAACGATCCGCATGAAGCCGCACCGCATTCGCCATCAGTTTCTGCTTGAGCCGGAGCTCAGCGAGAAACTGGACAACCTCAGTCGCGATCCGTCAACGACCAAATCAGCGATCGTGGGGAAGGCGATCGAGGCGTTCATCGAGCGGCGTGGCGAGAGCGAGTTCGATCGGCGCTACGGCGTAAGGCTTGACCGGCTCTCCCGCGATCTTGCCCACGTCAGGCGCGATTCCGAGGTGATCCTGGAGAGCCTGGCGCTCTTCATCCGCTTTTCGATCACCCTTCACGCCCACACGCCGGTCCCGGATCGGGCAACGCAGGCTATTGCCCAAGAGCGTTTCGAGAAATTCGTTGAGAAGGTCGGCCGCCAGATCGCTTCCGGCAAAAAGTCGCTTAGCAAAGACAATGGTGGGGGAGGGGAAGGATGAGCTCTCATCCCGAGGCCGACCACCGGCGGCGTGTCATGCTGCGCACCGCCATGGGTCCGGCAATCACCGAAGCCCTGGCCGATCCGTCCGTCATCGAGGTGATGGTCAATCCCGACGGCGCGCTGCGACTCGACCGGTTAGGCGAAGGTCGGGTCGATACCGACGTTCACATGCACCCGTCCGAGGCAGAACGTATCATCCGCCTGGTTGCTTCGCACGTGCGCGCCGAGGCGCACGCCGACAACCCGATCGTCAGTGCCGAATTGCCGTCTGGCGAACGCTTCGAAGGCCTGCTGCCACCTGTGGTGTTGGCGCCATGTTTTGCCATCCGCAAGCCCGCCGCGAAAGTCTACACCCTGGCCGACTATGTTGCCGAACGCATCATGCTGCCGCTGCAGGCCGATGCGCTGAAAAAGGCCGTCCGCGAGCGGCGCAACATGCTGATCGCCGGCGGCACTTCCTCGGGGAAGACAACACTCGCCAACGCTCTGCTGGCTGAAGTCGCCGAATGCGACGATCGGGTGATCCTGATCGAGGACACACGCGAACTGCAGTGCGCGGCCAGGGACTGCGTTGCCCTGAGAACAAGGCGGGGCTCGGTCACCCTTGCCGATCTCGTGCGCTCGACGCTGAGGCTCAGGCCGGACCGCATCATCGTGGGCGAGGTGAGGGGCGCGGAAGCGCTCGACATGCTGAAGGCATGGAACACCGGGCACCCAGGCGGCATCGCTACCGTACACGCCAATTCCGCGCGCTCGGCTCTCTATCGCATTGAGCAACTCGCCCAGGAAGCGGTGGTCACCGTTCCCCGCCGGCTCATCGCTGAGGCGATAGATCTGATCGTCTTCATAGCGGGACGCGGCTCGTCGCGCCACATCGACGCAATCGCCGAGGTCACCGGTCTCGACGGCAGCGGCGATTACGCCGTTGCCCCGCTCACGCTTTCGCAACTCCAGCAGCTTTGAAAGGCCTTCCTCATGCGCAAGAAGCTTCGCTTTCTTTCGTCCACAGCGCTCGCGTTTCTTATCACGGCCCCGGTTTATGCCGCCGGCTCCGGCATGCCGTGGGAGCAGCCGCTGCAGCAGATCCTGGAGTCCGTGCAGGGACCGGTCGCCAAGATCGTTGCGGTGATCATCATTATCACCACCGGCCTGACGCTTGCCTTCGGCGACACCGCCGGTGGTTTTCGGCGCCTGATTCAGATCGTCTTCGGTCTGTCGATCGCCTTCGCGGCATCGAGCTTCTTCCTCTCCTTCTTCTCCTTCGGTGGTGGGGCGCTCGTCTGATGGCCGCCGGGGAGCAGCATATCGAGGGCTTCGCAGTACCGGTCCACCGGGCGCTGACCGAGCCGATCCTGCTCGGCGGGGCTCCGCGCGCGGTGGCGATCCTCAACGGTACAGTGGCCGCGGCCATTGGCTTCGGCTTGCAGCAATGGATTGCTGGTCTGGTGCTTTGGATCGCAGGCCACTCGTTAGCGGTGTTTGCCGCAAGACGCGATCCGGACTTCGCCAGCGTGCTTGTGCGCCACCTACGTCTGAAGGGGTGGCTTGCATGCTGAACCTTTCGGAATATCGAAGCAAAGCCGACCGGCTTGCCGACCATCTACCCTGGGCTGCCTTGGTGGCGCCCGGCATCGTGCTCAACAAGGACGGCAGCTTTCAGCGGACGTTGCGGTTCCGCGGCCCGGATCTCGAAAGTGCGACGGAGGCTGAACTCGTCGGCATTTGCGCCCGGGCGAACAATGCTCTCAGACGCCTTGGCTCTGGCTGGGCATTGTTCTTTGAGGCCGAGCGCACAGAAGCGCTGGGCTATCCGAACTCGCATTTTCCTGACGCCGCGTCGTGGCTGGTCGACGAAGAACGCCGCGCTGCTTTCGAGGGGAAGGTAGCGCACTACGAGAGCCGCTATCATCTGACCTTGGTGTTTATGCCACCGCCGGACGCCCAGGCGCGCGCAGAAAGCACGCTCGTCGACTCTCATTATTCCCGAGGAGAAAGAGACTGGCGCCAGGATCTGGCGAGGTTCCGTGACGAGACCAACCGCGTGCTCGATCTCTTCTCGGGTTTCATGTCCGAAGTACGCGTCCTCGATGATGCTCAGACGTTGACCTACCTCCACGGCACGATTTCGCCTCGTCGCCATCCTATCATGGCCCCGGAAACGCCGATATATCTGGATGCAATCCTGGTCGATGCGCCGCTTACCGGTGGCCTGGAGCCGATGCTGGGTGAGCAGCATCTTCGCACACTGACCATCCTCGGCTTTCCGAACCTCACCCGGCCCGGAATCCTCGATACCCTCAATCATCAGGATTTCGCCTATCGCTGGATGACGCGCTTCATTCCGCTCGAGAAAACGGAAGCCACGAAGACGCTGACGCGATTGCGCCGGCAGTGGTTTGCCAAGCGCAAATCGATCGTGGCAATCCTACGCGAGGTCATTACCAACGAGCCGGTCCCGCTTGTCGATAGCGATGCCGACAACAAGGCGCTCGATGCCGACGAAGCCCTTCAGGCATTGGGCGGTGATCATGTGAGTTTCGGCTATCTCACCACCACCGTGACGGTGTGGGGCGAGGATCGCCAAGCCGCTGCAGAGAAGCTTCGCGCGGTCGAGCGCATCATCAATGGGCTCGGCTTCACCACGATCCGAGAAGGCGTCAATGCGGTCGAGGCTTGGCTCGGCTCATTGCCTGGCCATGTCTACGCTAACGTTCGCCAACCGCTCGTTCATACATTGAACCTTGCCCATCTCATGCCGCTGTCGTCGGTTTGGGCCGGTCCTGCGACAAACGAGCATCTCGCGAAAGTCACCCAAACCGAAGCGCCACCGCTTTTCGTTGCCGAGACCAGTGGGTCGACACCGTTTCGGCTTTCCACCCACGTCGAAGATGTCGGCCACATGCTGGTTGTTGGTCCGACCGGCGCCGGCAAGTCGGTTCTGCTTGCTCTGATTGCTCTGCAGTTCAGGCGCTACGCCGGCGCCCAGGTTTATGTCTTCGACAAAGGCAATTCGGCCCGTGCTGCAACACTTGCCATGGGTGGAGAACACCACGCGCTAGGAGCGGACGGTTCCCTTGCCTTTCAGCCACTGCGCAGCATCAACGACCAGGCTAGCCGAAGCTGGGCGGCCGAATGGATCGCCAGCCTTGTTGCCCACGAGAACGTCACCGTCACGCCGGAGGTGAAGGAGGCTATTTGGTCAGCGCTGGCCAGCCTTGCCACCGCGCCGGCGCAGGAACGCACACTGACCGGTCTTTCGGTCCTGCTTCAATCCAATGCGCTGAAGACCGCATTGATGCCCTACACGCTCGACGGTCCCTTCGGCCGCCTGCTCGATGCCGATCATGATGGGCTGGCCTTGTCGGATGTGCAGTGTTTCGAGACCGAGGAGTTAATGCACAGCCAAAGCGCTTTGCTGCCGGTGCTTACCTATCTGTTCCAGCGACTTGAGGAACGGTTCGACGGACGGCCCACGCTGATCATGCTCGACGAGGCGTGGGTCTATCTCGACAATCCGCTGTTCGCCGCCCGCATCCGCGAATGGCTGAAGGTGCTGCGAAAGAAGAACGTGTCGGTTGTCTTCGCTACGCAGTCGCTGGCTGATATCGCGGGCTCTGGCATAGCGCCGGCAATCATCGAAAGCTGCCCGCAGCGCATTTTCCTTCCCAATGATCGTGCCGTGGAACCCCAGGCGCGCACAGCCTACGAGCGCTTCGGTTTAAGCGAGCGGCAGATCGAATTGATCGCCCGCGCCACGCCGAAGCGTCAGTATTATCTGCAATCGCGCCGCGGCAACCGTCTGTTCGAGCTCGAGCTTGGCCCCATCGCTCTTGCGCTTTGCGGTGCTTCCGATCCGGCCACGCAGACTCTGATCGACAGGATCATGTCCGAAGACGGGCAAGGCAGCTTTGCCTCGCAGTTCCTGATCGCGCGCGGCCTCGATTGGGCCGGCGAACTTCTCAAGCAATTCCCTCAACCAGACAAGGAGCAATTCTCATGATGCGGCGACGCCTTCTCTCCGGCCTGATCACCGTTTCCCTGATCGCCAAGCCTATGGCCGACTATGTGCAGCCCGCCTACGCCCTTATCGTGTTCGATCCGTCCAATTATGCGCAGAACGTGCTGACGGCCGCGCGCGCATTGGAGCAGATCAACAACCAGATCCAGTCGCTGCAGAATCAGGCGACCATGCTGCAGAACATGGCGCGCAATCTTCAGCGTCTGGATTTCTCTTCCGTTGGCCAACTCACCGGTTCGCTCCATCGCATCGACGGCTTGATGGACCAGGCGAGTGGCCTCAGCTTTGATCTGGGCAAGCTTCAAGACCAGTGGCGCAGCCAATATCCGGAAAGCTACGACGCCACGATCAAAGTCAGCGATGTGGCGAGTGCTGCGCGGGAGCGTTGGCAAACCGCCATGCAGGCGTTCCGCCAGACCATGGGTGTCCAGTCGCAAATCGTCGAGAACGTCCGCGCCGACGGCGATCTGCTCGCCGATCTCGTCAACCGCAGCCAAGGGGCGGCCGGTGCGCTTCAGGCAAGCCAGGCCACCAACCAGCTGATGGCGCTTTCGACAAAACAGCAGATGCAGATCCAGACGCTGCTCGCAACGCAGTTTCGAGCTGAGGCCGAGGATGCCGCCCGCAAGGCCCAGTCAGACGAAGCCGCCCGCGAGATGACGAAGCGATTCTTGGGTACCGGCTCGGCTTATCCCGGCAATTAATCACGAGTTCATCACGACGAGAAAGGCAGCGGCATGAACGACCTTGGCGTCATCGATCGCTTCATGGAGACCTTCATCCGCTACATCGACAGCGGGTTCGGTCTGCTATCGGGCGACCTCGCCTTCCTCACTACCATTCTGATCGGCATTGACATCACACTTGCCGGCCTGGCGTGGGCGCTCGGCGACGAAACCAGCGTTCTCGGCCGGCTTGTCCGCAAGGTGCTCTATGTTGGCGTCTTCGCCTTCATTCTGAACAATTTCAAGAACCTCGCCGATATCGTTTATCGTTCTTTTGCCGGTCTCGGGATTAAGGCGTCGGCCGGCAATCTGTCGGCAGACAATCTCTTGCGCCCGGGCCGCATTGCCGCGACCGGTTTCGAAGGTGCTTGGCCAATGCTTGACCAAGCCAGTCAGCTCCTGGGCTTCCCGGAAATCTTCGGCAACGCACTGACCATCTTCGTGCTGCTGATGGCCTGGTTCCTGGTCATCATCGCCTTCTTCATCCTTTCCATCCAGCTTTTCATCACCATCCTTGAGTTCAAGCTCACCACGCTGGCAGGTTTTGTTTTGGTTCCATTCGCACTTTGGAACCGTTCAGCGTTCCTGGCCGAACGCGTGCTCGGCCATGTTATCTCGTCAGGCATCAAGGTGATGGTGCTCGCCGTCATTGTCGGTATCGGCTCCACGCTCTTCGGGGAGTTCGCTTCCGCATTGCAAGGCAAGGAGCCGGATCTTGCCGGTGCCATGTCCCAGGTACTGGGCGCACTGGCATTGCTTGGCCTTGGCATTTTTGGGCCGGGGATCGCGTCGGGTCTTGTCTCAGGCGCACCGCAGCTTGGGGCGGGCGCCGCCCTCGGCACGACCGCGGCGGCAGCGGGTGTATCACTCGTTGCTGGAGGCACAGCATTTGCTGGCGCGCGTATGGCAACCAGCGGCGGTGTCGCCGCCATCCGAGCCGGCACAACAATGGGATCGGCTGCTTCCACGTCATGGCAGATCGGGCGCGCAACCTCGCCCGACGCTGGCCTCTCCGGTGTGGCTGCTGGAATGCATGGTGTAACCAGTGCAGCTGGCGGCGCCGCTATACGCATAGCGCGATCCGCCACTGCAAGTGTTGGGCGCAACGCCGATGCCGGGCGCGATGCCGCGTGGACCGCGACCGGCGGCACGCCGACAGCGCCAATGACCGAACGCTCTGCCGGTTCGGCCACTGTTTCGGCGCCGACGTGGGCAAGGCGCCTACGTTCTGAACAGACCGCCCGTGCAAATCGCCACGCTGCCATGCAAGCTGTCCGAGACGGAGACCGGCCGGGAGGCAGCGCCACCCCCTCTCTCAACGACAAGGATGACTAGATGCTCTTCAAGCGACCCGTGCACCGTTACGGCAAAACACCCGAACCGGTCACGCCGTATCAAAAAGCCGCCCAGCTGTGGGACGAGCGCATCGGCTCATCTCGACTGCAGGCCAGGAACTGGCGGATCATGGCCCTTGGCTGCCTGGCCTTGGCGACCGGGCTTTCCGGCGGACTCGTATGGCAGTCGATGCAAAGCCGTGTCGTGCCTTATGTCGTCGAGGTCGATGGCTTCGGCGAGACGCGCGCCGTCGCGCCGGCGATCCGGAATTATGAGCCCTCGGATGCTCAGATCGCCTGGCATCTCGGCCGCTTCATCCAGAATGTCCGTTCCGTTTCCACCGATCCGGTTTTGGTACGGCAGAACTGGTTGGCAGCGTACGACTTTGCTAGCGATCGCGCAGCGCTCTTCCTCAACGAATACGCCAAGGCGAACGACCCCTTCGGTCAGATCGGAACGCGCAGTGTTTCGGTACAGGTCACCAGCGTGGTCAGAGCCTCCGAAAGTTCATTCCAGGTCAAATGGACCGAGCAGGTGTTTGAGCGCGGAAGCCTTGCCAGCACGATGCGCTGGACTGCGATCCTCACGATCGTGATTCGCTCGCCAAGCAATACGGATCAGCTGCGCAAGAATCCGCTCGGCGTCTTCATCAATGCCATTGACTGGTCACGCGAGCTCGACAGCGCCGTCCCAACCCCCCTTTCTCCGACGGAGTCCACCAATGAAAGGTAAAATGTCACCGATTCGTGCCGTGCTGATCCTATCGGTGTCGGCAGCGGTCGTTTCCGCTTGTGCATCGAAGAAGGTGCCGCCGCCTGAGATTTCCTATGACGCTGCCGACTTCAAACCGGCCGCGATCGAAAAGGCGCCGGAGAGGCCGATTAGAATTGTCGAGGTGCCAAAACCACTGCCGCTGCCTGGCCAAATGCAGCCCGAGCCCGGCAAGGCCGAGGACAAGCGCCCCCCTGAAGAACGCGTCGCTGATGCCAACAAAGCCGCGACCCAGCAACCCACCAAGTACGGGTATGTTAATGCCGTGCAAGTCTACCCCTTCACCGATGGCGCGCTTTATCAACTCTATGCCGCGCCGGAGCGCGTGACCGACATCGCTCTGCAGCCGGGCGAGAAACTAACCGCCGTGTCGGCTGGCGACACCGTGCGCTGGGTCATTGGCGATACCGCAAGCGGCACCGGTGACAATCAGCGCACCCATGTTCTGGTAAAACCCTTCGCGCCGGGTCTTGCCACCAATGTCGTCATTACGACGGACCGGCGGACCTATCATTTGCAGCTTCAAAGCACCGAGAAGACCGCAATGGCGGCAATCTCCTGGACCTACAGCCAAGACCAGATCATCGCGCTTCGCCAGCGCAATGCTCAAGCCGAGGCAGTTACACCGGTCGCGTCGAATATCGCGCTCGAAAACCTTCGCTTTCGCTACTCAATCAGTGGCGACACACCGCCCTGGAGACCGACGCGAGCCTTCGACGACGGCAGCAAGGTCTATATTGAGTTCCCTCGTCGCATAGATCAGGGCGAGGCGCCACCACTCTTCATCGTCGGCGCAGATGGGAGCAGCGAGCTCGTCAACTATCGCGTGCGCGGCAACTATTACATCGTCGATCGGCTCTTCGCCGCGGCCGAACTTCGCCTCGGCACCAAGCGGCAGCAGGTGATCCGCATCAGCAGGATTGACGGCAGGCAACCGCAACGGCGGATCTCGCTCTTTCGCGGCAGCCGGCGAGGTGAGGACTCATGATCGAAAATTCCCGCTCTGGCATCCCGCCGAAACTGGATCCCGAGGAACTGCAGCTTCGGGCCTCTCCCCGCCGCGTGGTGCGGTTCAGGCGCGGTGTGATCATCGCGATCGCAGCGCTCGGATCCGGCGCTGTCTTCGGCGTTACCATGATCGCCCTCCAGGGGCCGGCCCTTCGCATCAGGGATCAGGCGGAAGATCTCTACAACACTGAGCGCAAACCAACCGCCGAGGGGCTCGATACGCTTCCCCATGACTATTCCGGCATGAAGCCGAAGCCTCCCGTCCTTGGGCTACCTTTGCCGGGCGACCTCGGCCGCCCCATCCTCGAGCGGCAGCGCCAGCTCGGCATCGTGCCGGGCCAAGACATCTCGGCCGAGGAGCAGCGTCTAGCGCAGCAGGCGATCGAAGCGCGTGAATCGCGGGTGCTTTTCCGCGTCGAAAATCGAGCTCAAAAGACAGATGTCGGAGAGAGCGTGCAAACTGCTCAGCATCCATTTGAGGCGCTTCCCCAATCCGAAGCAGGACGCGCGTCAGCCTCGGTGGCGGCGGCGGAAGGCGACCAGAACAATCAGCAGCGAAAGCTTGATTTTCTCAGCCAGCGGAGCACTGGCGGGATCTACAATCCGCATGCGCTGCAGACGCCGATCTCGCCATATCAACTGATGGCTGGCAGCGTGATTGCCGCCAGCCTGATCACCGGCATCAATTCCGATTTGCCGGGCCTTGTCGTCGCGCAAGTCACCGAAAATGTGCACGACACGGTCACGGGCAACATATTGCTGATTCCGCAGGGCTCACGTCTTATCGGCGTCTACGACAGCGTCGTCGCGTTCGGGCAAAAGCGAGCGCTGCTGGTCTGGCAGCGCATTCTGCTGCCCGACGGCTCGTCGGCCGAAATCGACAATCTGCCCGCGAGCGACACCGCCGGCTACGCAGGGCTGGAAGACGAAGTCGATTTCCACACTTGGCAGATGATCAAGGGAGTGGCGCTTGCCACATTGCTCGGTGTCGGCACAGAATTCAGCCTCGGCGAAAACGAGAGCGATCTGGTCAAGGCGATCCGGGAATCAGCCCAGCAGAACGCCAGTCGAGCCGGCCAGCGCATCACCGAAAAAAACCTCAATATCCAGCCCACCATCGTCGTCCGCCCAGGTTGGCCACTGCGCGTCATCGTGCACAAGGACATCGTGCTGCGGCCATACGCCAGTTGAGCAGGAGTTATCATGGCTGACCTGAAACTTGGAAAACTTCCGGACCGAACAGCTTCGAAGATCACCATTACCGTCAGCGCGGAGCTGAGCCAAACACTCAAGGAGTATGCTGCACTTTACCGTCAGACCTATGGTCAGTCTGAAACCGTGGCAGAACTCATCCCTTTCATGCTGGCGGCGTTTCTGGAAGGCGACCGAGCCTTTGCCAAGGCCAGAAAGGAACGTCTGCCGACGGAGCTTGCCGGAAAATCGTGACTCCTCCGCTAGGGCAGCTGGAACATTGCCTAGCTGTCGCGACCTACCTGCTCCTCGCGAAGCATAGGATCAAACACCTTGGAATGCAGGTATGCGCAAGAGATGATGTGGAAGGAGATACCGCGCAACAGCCTAAGTTTGCATTTTCGATTTGGTCGGCCGTGAACTATCCGCAAGCCATTGATCTGGCCTGTTGATTGAGGCGGATAGCGGCTTTGGAATTGCAGGATTAGCGGTATTTGGACGCTGTTTTCCTGCAATTCGGTTTTGCGATTCCCTTGTGGCGCGGAGCGTGATTCACTCGGTTCGGCGGCGGCGAATCGAGGGGACAGCGAATGTCCAGGCCACGCGAGAAGCGCGAGACGGGAGAGCAGGACCTGTTCCGCTCCCGGCTCGACCAAATCATCAACATGAAGCA
>NZ_VFTB01000022.1:0-76319 GCF_007003945.1 Mesorhizobium sp. WSM4307 | reverse complement strand
GATGGATGCTGAAGCGTGGTAACTCCAGTCTCCTCGGTCCGGTCCGAATGGACAACCTCTCGAAAGCTCACACCTAGTGCCGGCAGTGGCACCGCTGTTGTCCGTCGACAGGTCCCGCGCTTGCTCGGTGCGACCAACAACCTTAAGCGCTAGGGCGTAACCTGACCCTGCAAGATCTCCTCACCGACTATAAGGTGCGCCTCACGATCTGAGACGATGGGACAGGATGGCTAAGGAGGTGCGCCGTCTTGCATGCCCCGCCAGCGAGGCGAACCCTCTCGGCTACGCGCGCCACCAGCGACGCTCCATATCGTCAGGCCTGCGTCTCATGCTCAGATGAGCCGGTATTTGGCTCTCTCATCAGCAAACCGAGAGAGCCCATGCCAAGACGGAAGCAAGCAAGACGAACGAGCGTCAGAGATATCCTGCGCCTGACCCATAAACAGGGCAGTCCGGTGGGCCAAGGTGGCAGAGCAACTGAGGTTCGGCAAGACTTCGGCTTCCACCTATCTGCGGGCGCTGGAGACGGGCTGTCGTGCAGGCCCTGCATGCGGCTTTGAGGACGATGCGATGTTGAAACACCGTCTGTTGCGCCGAATCGGCCGTCGGCCAAACGTTGGGTCGTCATCAGGTTCTCGACAGCTTCCCGGTGTCAAATCCAAACCGTGGTCGGCGATCCCCACCAGGGTGGGAAGGCAGCGCTGATATAGCCGAACGTCGATCAAGTCACGATCAACGATTGCCTCATGTCACATGCCCTGCGGGACTGAAAAACGGAGAAGAACATGTGCGATGCAAAACTGAAGACCGTGCTTTCGCTTTTTTCGCCGGTGGCCAGCAAATTAGATGCTCTCTCGTCCAACGGACCAGCGACGGATGCAAACTGCGTTAAGCTAAATACGAACGAGAACCCGTTTCCGTTGCCGAAGAGCGTAATGCAAAGTGCAATTGCTGCGATCGAACACCAGTATCTTTATCCGGAAGACGACAATCTCAGCTTAAGGGCAGCTGCCTCCGATGCTTACGGATTTTCCAAAGATCAGGTGATTGCCGGCAACGGTTCGTCGGAGCTGCTCGGACTCATCTACAGAGCTTTCCTCGCCCCAGGAGATAGAGTGGCAATGCTGTCGCCCGGATTTTCGTTCAACCGTAAACTTGCCATGTTGCAGGGTGCCGAGTTTCTCGAAATCGCATCGAGCGAAGCTCATCCCCTGCCGATAGAAAAACTGCTGTCCGGCCCCGCAAAAGACGCGAAGTTCATTCTGTTGGCTAATCCGAACAATCCGACCGGAACATTCGTGCCGGTGGCCGAAATCGAACGCCTTGTGGAGCAAGCAGATCGCTTGGTCGTCTTGGATGAGGCCTACGTTGACTTCGCACCCGACAATGCCCTGCGCCTCGTCAATAGACATCCGAATCTTTTGATCTTGAGGACTTTTTCAAAGAGCTATGCTGCCGCTGGCGTGCGAGTCGGCTTCGGTTTCGGTCACCCAGAAATCATTGGCAGGCTGCGCAACATCCAGAATGTCTTCAACATGAACGTGATCGGGCAGGCGGTCGGGAAAAGCATTCTTGCGCATCGCCACGCCTACGAAGAGAACCACAGGCACATCAAGCATGAACGACAGCGAGTGACCCTGGCGCTGTTGCAACTTGGCTTTTCCGTAACACCCTCCCACGCAAACTTTTTGCTGGCCCGTGTGCCGGCGGGACAGGAGGGCTCATGCTGGCAAGCCGCGTTGAAAGAGCAGGCGATCCTCATCGCCAGCTTTCCTGACGTAGATTTGAAGAACTGTATTCGCGTCAGCATTGGCACCACAGAGCAGATGGACAAATTCCTTGCTGCCGCCGAACGCGTCTGTATGAACTTTAAGAAGGATCGCGGTGCTCACAAGCATGAAGTCGATTCACATTAAGCATCAAGTAATGATATGTCGTGAGCTATGATGATTAGCGAATAAATATAGGTAATTTGGAGAACAATTAATTGAAGAAAATTTCCGCTTCGGGCCTGACCTTCGGCATCTTCGATCATCTGGACGAAAACGGCGATGACATCGCACAACAATATGCAGATCGGCTGAGCCTAGCAGAAGCGTGCGATGGCTATGGCTTTTATGCGTATCATCTCGCCGAGCACCACTGTACGCCGCATGGCAGAGGTCCATCACCGAATTTGTTCTTAGCGAGCGTCGCCCAGCGAACCCGCAGTCTTCGTGTTGGTCCCATGGTAATGCTACTTGCGCTCTATCATCCGCTGCGTGCCTTCGAGGAGATCTGCATGCTTGATCAGTTGAGCGGCGGCAGGCTTGAACTCGGCATAGGGCGCGGCTCTGCTCCCACTGAATTGGGATACTTCGGGGTTGCTGTAGAAGCAGCACCAGAACAGTATGCGGAGGCCAGTGAGATTCTCATCAATGCGATGAAAGGCGGGACGCTTTCTTATCAGGGCCGCCACTTTGAGTTGAAAGATGTTCCGCTGACGTTGAGACCTCACCAATATCCCCGTCCGCCGACATGGATCGCCACCAATCGACCCGAGCCGGCTAGCTGGGCCGCTGCGAATGGGGCAAACATCGCCTGCGTCGGACCTTCCACTTCTGTTCGCAGCGTTACCGACGCGTTCCGCGCCGCCCGAATTCACGATGCTGACATTGGCCAGCAAGCGCCATTTCTTGGATTGCTCCGAATGGTGGTGATAGGGCGTTCTGAAACAGATGCGTATTTGCTCGCAGCACCTGCCTATGAACGATGGCTCAATAGCTTCAAATTTCTATACGAACTAAATGCCATTTCCACTCCACCAAACTTGCCTTTGAACTTCGATGCAGCAATTGAAAGTGAATTGTGCGTCGTGGGAACGGCAGATTCTGTCCGAAAAGCTCTCCTTGATCAGCTGGAAGAGGCAGGTGCTAATTATCTTCTGTGTCAACTGGCATTTGGGGATTTGCCGCTGGATGCCTCACTATACACCGCATCGGCCATTGGATCCGAAATCATGGCTCGAGTTGCCGCATCGTGAATCCGTCGTGTGATTGGAGGAGCAGCGGCAGCGCTGCTCCTCATTGCGAAACGGTTGTGGGGGCCGGACTCCTGTGTCAGGTGTAAACCATTGGAGCACGTCCTATCTGATCCAGGTCATATCCTGCGGCTTTGAAGTAGTTGGCACATTCGGCTGGGGTGAAGAGGTCGACGACCGCGCCGAGGCGTCCTGACCTTGCCCCTCTGATCTAATCCGGTTTGAAGTTCGTTCTGGCCCATCCAGAGGACCAGGACATGAAACGCAGCCGCTTCTCTGAAGAGCAGATCATCGGAATTTTGAAGAAACACGAGGCCGGGGTATCGGTTGGCGATCTGTGCCGCAAGCACGGGGTCAGCGACGCCTCGATCTACAATTGGAAGGCCCGCTTCGGCGGGATGGATGTCACCGAGGCTCGGCGACCTGAAGGCGCTGGAGGACGAGAACACGCGCCTGAAGCGGCTTTTGGCCGACGCCATGCTCGACAATGCCGCGTTGAAGGACCTTGTGGGAAAGAAATGGTGACGCCCGCCGCCAAGCGGAAAGCTGTCGCTCGCCTGAAGGAAGGCTTCGGGATGAGCGAACGGCGGGCGTGTAAAGCCATCGGCTGTTGCCGCATGACGGTTCGCTACCAGACCAGCAGGCCGGACGACCGCGAGGTTCGCGAGCGGATGAAGGCCGATCGCGCAGGAGCGTCGCCGGTTCGGCTACCGGCGTCTTCTCGTGATGCTGAGGCGGGAGGGCCTGGTCGTGAACCACAAGAAGCTGTTCCGGCTCTATCGGGAGGAGAAGCTCGCCGTCGCCGCCGTGGCGGCCGCAAGCGGGCGATCGGGACCAGGGCGCCGATGCTGGTGCCGCTGAGGCCCGACGAGCGCTGGTCGCTCGACTTCGTATCGGACCAGCTCACCGACGGGCGCCGCTTCCGCATCCTGGCCGTCGTCGACGACTGCACGAGAGAGTGCCTCGCACTCATCGTTGATACGTCTCTCTCGGGCATGCGGGTTGCCCGCGAATTGGACGGCTCATCACCGAGCGGGGCCGGCCCAGGATGATCGTCAGCGACAATGGCAGCGAGTTCACCTCGAACGCCATCCTCTCCTGGGCGGATCAGAACCGCGTCGAATGGCATTACATTGCGCCCGGCAAGCCGATGCAGAATGGCTTCATCGAGAGCTTCAACGGCCGACTGCGCGATGAACTGCTCAACGAGACGCTGTTCACCTCGCTGGCTCAGGCGCGCGTAGCCATCGCCCTGTGGCACGCCGACTACAACACCGCGCGGCCGCACTCCCCCCTGGCAGACCCCGGCCAAGTTCGCCAGCACCTTCAATCCGCGACGGTCGCTCGCGCTGCGCTATGCCAAAGGCTCCGCGCCAGCGCCCGTCGCTTCACCCGCCCAGCAGGGCACAACCCACGCCGGAAACGAACTCAAAACTGCTGGGGCAACGTCAGTCCCATAGAGCCTTGATGGTTATCTCGGCCTTTGCTCGCAGCAGCGCCTTAGGTTGGGCGAAGGCGTTCTCAATCGGATTGAAGTCGGGACTGTAGGGCGGCAGTTAGAGCAGGCTCGCCTGCGGCCTCAATCGCGCCGCGCAGGGTTCTCCAGGCGGATGTCGCCAATGTCAAATTTGCTGGCATCCATGTCGCCCTCGCCAACCGCACAAGCGAAGGCCAGAAAGCCAACATGTGTTCTGCGGCTTAATTAAGAGTCAGCCGATGTCGGCCGAACATCACCTTGTCTCGAAGTCGACGATCGGACAGCAGGTTGCGAAAGTTGGCGCGATGCGAAACAAACTGCTGAAGCGCTCAACTTTTATTGATCACGCGTGTTGGACGCGACGCACTCCCGTTCCAATCGGGCTGAGCGCAAATTCTCCCGGTTCACAAAACTGAGTCGCTGGAGTAGTGGGGGCGCAGAGAAATCTCCGGTCGCAGCCTTACCCGGTCAAAACAAGGATACCAATGATGAAGACTCTCGCCGTCTGCTCTGGCGGATTGGACTCCGTTTCCCTTGCTCACATGGTGGCAGCGGAGCACGAACTCACCGGCCTTCTATCTTTCGACTATGGCCAACGGCACAGGAAGGAATTGGGCTTCGCCGCTCTTTGCGCGCAGCGACTGAAGGTCCCGCACCAGATCATCGACATCGGCGAAATTGGCCGTGGCCTTTCCGGCTCAGCGCTGACTAGCAGTATCGACGTGCCGGACGGCCACTACGCCGAAGACACGATGAAGATTACGGTGGTGCCGAACCGCAATGCCATCATGTTGGCAATCGCCTTCGGTCTCGCCGCCGCCCACAGCGCCGAAGCGGTGGCGGCGGCCGTGCATGGTGGGGACCATTTCATCTATCCCGATTGCCGTCCGGCCTTCATTGAAGCTTTCCAGACAATGCAAGACCGCGCGCTCGACGGCTATGCGCAGATACGCCTCTATGCACCGTATGTGAATCTCGGAAAAGCTGACATTGTTGCGGATGGCGCAAGATACGGCACCCCGTTTGCTGAGACCTGGTCCTGTTACAAGGGCGGCGTGCGTCACTGCGGACGATGCGGGACCTGCGTCGAGCGGCGCGAAGCGTTCCATCTCGCCGGGCACGCTGATCCCACCGACTACGAGGACGCCGATTTCTGGCTTGAGGCGCTGCGCAGGAGGCGCGCGTAATGTTCCACATCAGCAAGGAATTCCACTTCTCGGCCTCGCATCAGCTCACCTCCTTGCCTCCCAACCATCAATGCGCGCGCCTGCACGGGCATAACTATGTCGTCGTAGTGGAGCTGTCGGCCAAGGAACTGGACGCCCACGGCTTCGTGCGCGACTATCACGATCTGGCGCCGCTCAAACGCTACATTGACGAGAGCTTCGACCATCGGCACCTCAACGACGTGCTGGGACATGAGAAGGTCACGGCGGAATGCCTGGCCAGACATTTCTATGAATGGTGCAAGGCACGTCTGCCGCAGACCGCGGCCGTGCGCGTTAGCGAAACACCGAAAACTTGGGCGGAATACCGTCCGTGACCGACATGCATCCCGCAATCCGTGTGAGCGAGATATTCGGGCCGACTATCCAGGGCGAGGGCGTGCTCATCGGCTTGCCGACGGTGTTCATCAGAACCGGCGGATGTGATTATCGCTGTTCATGGTGCGACAGCCTTCACGCGGTGGACAATCAGTATCGCCATGAATGGCTACCGATGCCGATCGATGCCGTGTGGCAAACCGTCCATGCGCTTTCCGGCGGCAGGCCGGTTATGGTCTCCTTGTCAGGCGGCAACCCGGCCATTCAGCCGTTCGGTCCCCTCATAGAACGAGGCCATCGCGAGGGCTATCGTTTTGCACTGGAAACGCAGGGTTCCGTGGTGAGGGAGTGGTTTGCGGATCTTGACGTGCTGACCCTTAGCCCAAAGCCGCCGTCCAGCGAGATGACGACCCGTTGGGCTGCGTTTGATGCATGCCTCGAAGCGGCGCAAGAGAAGCCGCAAATCGTGCTCAAGCTCGTCGTTTTCGACGAGAGTGACTATGCCTACGCCAAAGAAGTCGCGGCGAGATATCCGCACCTTCCGATCTATCTGCAACCCGGCAATCACACGCCGCCGCTCCCTGGCAGTGAAGACGCCTCTGTCGACTTGGACGGAATAATGATGCGAATGGAATGGCTTGTCGAAAGGGTGACTAGCGACAGGTGGTTCGAAGCCCGCGTGTTGCCGCAGCTGCACGTTCTGCTTTGGGGTAACAAGAGGGCGGTCTAGTCTGTGGCTTGCGTCGCACCGGAAGGCCGGGCTCCAACGGCTTGGCAGGCTCTCTTCGCGTGCCGAGTACAGCCGAGCTTTGTTCGCGTCAGCGGTCTCGCGATTGTGCGGCTGGAAACCGCCCGGACACCCCGCTGCCGGCGTGTGTCACCTTGACTCCGATGAGCTGTCGTCACGCAAAGTTGAAATCCGCAAGAACTGGCCTTCTCGCCCCACCTGCTCCGTCGCAAGCAC
Source organism: Mesorhizobium sp. WSM4307 (assembly GCF_007003945.1). NCBI lineage: Bacteria > Pseudomonadati > Pseudomonadota > Alphaproteobacteria > Hyphomicrobiales > Phyllobacteriaceae > Mesorhizobium > Mesorhizobium sp. WSM4307. Next base: position 69,315 of record NZ_VFTB01000022.1, on the reverse strand, counting down.
GTCATCCCCTCATCCTTGTCCAGCTCTTATCGATGTATCTCATTGTCCGGCCTGACGCACGACTGTCAGCATGGGAATGCATCCATTGCGCAAATGCCTTCCATAAAGAAGATCGATTTCCTCATTGGCCCAACGTGAAATATAGCAACGTTTTCGTGGCGTGGGTCGGCTGCGTCGGGAGTAGCGATGAAAACGTATTGGGGTCGCCTGCGTCTCCTTGGGCAGCGAGTGTAAAGTATAGCGATGCGGCCTCCGGCGCGAACGGCAGCCGCGCAGTGATCACCTTCGCCTGTGCCTTTGCGGCGGGGGTCAAGCGCTGGTCTGCTAAAATTTTTTATCGTTTAGCTGGTTGAAACTGCCCCCGTTGCGGGCTGCAGAAGCCGGCCAGCCGAGAAACGGCAGCCGCACTTATGAAAGCACGCCAAGGCGTGCGGGCATCTATCAGTTGCAAAGGACAATACTGGCCGCGCCGATTGGCCATCACGCGTCCATTAGGGCAGCCACCAACATCAGTTCGCAAGAGGAGCAAAAGTAATATGTATCGTCGTCACCTGATCAAAGGGTTGGTTGCGCTCGGCGCATGCCGGATTTGCGTTCAAGCCGCCCAAGCGACCAGTGCCCATTGGGGGTACACCGGTCCGGTCGGACCGGAGCACTGGGCTGATCTGGATAAGGAAAATTTCGTATGCTCTGCCGGCACGCAGCAATCGCCGATCAATATCAACAGCGCGGTCAAGGCGGATATCCCGCATATCGCCATCGGCTGGCACAAGGGCGGCGGCAATATGGTGAACAACGGCCACACCATTCAAATCAATATGCCACAAGGCAGCACGCTGACCCGCGGCGATCGTGTCTACGAACTGGTACAGTTCCATTTCCATGCGCCAAGCGAACATCACGTGGCGGGCAAGAGCTTCCCGATGGAGGTGCATTTCGTTCACAAGGACACGCAAAGTGGTACTCTGGGCGTGCTGGGCGTCTTTTTAACGCCCGGCGCGACAAATGCCAGCTTTGCTGCCCTTGCTGCGGCCTTTCCCGAACTGCCGAATGGGGAGGTGACGATCGACGAGGTGAATCCCAACTGGCTTCTGCCAGCCTCGCTTGGCTATTGGACTTATGAGGGCTCACTGACGACGCCGCCGTGCACCGAAAACGTCGAGTGGATGGTGGCGATGGAACCGGTTGACGTTGATCCGGCAGACATCCAGCGATTTGCCTCACTCTACCCGTCGAACGCGCGCCCTATTCATTCACCCAATCGACGCTTCATCCTGCGCCAGAGTTGAGCGCCGCCCCAGCGGTTCCGCACGGTCCAACATTCTTGGCACAAGTTGGCGCGAAGCCTCCTCTTCCGGTCTGGCGGTCTGACGGCGCTCCCCAAGCTGGCTAGTCTAAATGATAGGGATTCGGTGCCGACACCACTCGTCCCAAATACGTCGCGGCGAGGTTTGTCTGCAACCCGGCAATCACACGCCGCCCCGCCGTGGTAATGAAGACGTCTCTGTCGAGTCCGACGGAATATGATGCGCATGGAACCGCTGGTAGAAAAGGTGACCAGCGACAGGTGGTTCGAAGCCCGCGTCTTGCCGCAGCTGCACGTTCTACTCTGGGGTAACAAGAGGGTAGTGTATACCTTCTCCTAGCTTCGCCGCCAACTACTCGGTTTTCCGAATTGCTCTCTATATTCTTGAAGACGATGCGTTCGTTAAAGACATGTGCTGCGCACCTGGTGTAAAAGCTGCTCTCATCATGCAGAGGTCAAGCCAGTCGGGCTCATCCGAGGCTATGGCCGTGAGCACTGTTCAGTTCGGCAGAGAGGGCGCTTTTGTACACACTTTGCGATCGTGGCGGCCCCGTGGGCAGATCTGCAAGCTGCCGCGACACTAACCTCTCGAAGCCCGCCCGCCCGCCTTTCGTGCAGCTTCCTCTGAACAAAACCACCGCTCGCCCTTCAATAGGTTGATGCGTGTCTCCCAGTAAGATTCCTGTCCAAGAACGTGATAATCTTCTTGCCAGTGTTGTAGCTGATGTTGCCCTTGATGCCGCAGCCTACCGCGGCGGGACCAAACTCAATGGCAAGCAGGCCGGCTAGGATCGTGCAGCCAGTCGCGAGCCTCGCCCACAACGGGGTCTCACGCGCATGAGGGCGCCGACCATGGGTTCGGCGGTTCATACGCGTATAACACGTATCTTTCTGAAAAAATCAATGCTCTCGGCTAAGCTACTGAATTATTTGGCTTCCATATAGCGCGTCGGCGGAACCAACTTGTAGACGGGCTATGAAAGGTTAAGCGCGGATGTCTATCGGCCGCCGGCGTTCCCGCTCTGTAAGCCTGCCTGAACTACCCGCGCCGCGGTCAAGCCCCAGGCTCCTGCTCATCCAGCGACCGCCCGATCAATGGCAGGCTGGAAAGACAAGAGCCGATGTCTTCCGATGGTCTCGCCATCAGCTTTGGGCTAACTTCCCCATTCTCCCGCTTCGAGCTCGACACACGGCGGTTTGGATGGCGCACGACAATCTGTGTCGGCTTTGTCGTGTCCGTGACAGACGCCTGAAAGGCCCGTTCGCGCGTTTTGCCGCCGTCTAAGCGGCTGGAATTTAATGACAAAGTTTCTTCTGGGATCGGCCGATCACGCTGGTACGCTTTTTGCGATGCTTGGTGTGAGGCGGCACGAGCTGCCTATCGGCACTTGTGTCGCGGGCAGTCGCGATAATTAGAACGAAGGAAGGAAAGCTATTATGTCAGGTCTGCGTCAGATCGCCTTTTACGGAAAAGGCGGCATCGGCAAGTCCACCACGTCCCAAAATACGCTCGCTGCCCTTGTCGACCTCGGGCAGAGAATCCTCATCGTAGGATGCGACCCCAAAGCCGATTCCACACGCTTGATCCTGAATTCGAAAGCTCAGGATACCGTCCTGGATCTCGCCGCACAGGAAGGCTCGGTGGAAGACCTCGAACTCCAGGACGTGCTCAAGGTGGGCTACAGAGGCATCAAGTGCGTGGAGTCCGGCGGCCCCGAGCCGGGTGTCGGTTGCGCCGGCCGCGGCGTCATCACCTCGATCAATTTCCTCGAGGAGAATGGCGCTTATGACGATGTCGATTATGTCTCCTATGACGTCCTCGGCGACGTGGTATGCGGCGGCTTCGCCATGCCGATCCGCGAAGGCAAGGCCCAGGAGATCTATATCGTCATGTCCGGCGAGATGATGGCGCTCTATGCCGCCAACAACATCGCCAAGGGCATCCTCAAATATGCCCATTCGGGCGGTGTGCGGCTGGGCGGGCTGATCTGCAATGAACGTCAAACCGACCGCGAACTCGATCTGGCCGAAGCACTGGCTGGCCGATTGAATTCCAAGCTCATCCACTTCGTGCCCCGCGACAACATCGTCCAACATGCCGAACTCAGGAAGATGTCGGTGATCCAGTACGCGCCGGACTCAAAGCAGGCAGGGGAATACCGCGCTCTGGCCGAGAAGATCCACGCCAATTCGGGCCAGGGTACGATCCCGACGCCGATCACCATGGAGGAGCTGGAGGAGATGCTGCTCGACTTCGGCATCATGAAGACCGACGAGCAGATGCTTGCCGAGCTTCACTCCAAGGAAGCGGCGAAGGCGGCGGCCCAGTAGTGACATTAGCGCTGCCATGAATCGGCGCGCCTTGCAGAGAACGGCGCCTATTCTTTGAGGCGTCACCCAACCTTGAAAGGGGGACTCATGAGCCGGGAATACGAGAATGACGGTGCTCTTCATGCGAAGCTTATCGAAGAGGTGCTGTCGCATTATCCCGACAAGGCGGCGAAGCGCCGCAAGAAGCACCTCAACGTCGCAAAGAGCGGCAACGAGGCTGGCGGGGAAAGCGAGGTCCTTTCCGAATGCGACGTCAAATCGAACATCAAGTCCATTCCCGGGGTGATGACGATTCGCGGCTGTGCATATGCTGGTTCGAAAGGCGTGGTGTGGGGGCCAGTCAAGGATATGGTCCATATCTCGCACGGCCCGGTCGGCTGCGGCCAATATTCTTGGTCGCAGCGCCGCAACTACTACGTCGGTACAACGGGCGTCGACACGTTCGGGACAATGCAGTTCACCTCCGATTTCCAGGAGAAGGACATCGTCTTCGGCGGCGACAAGAAGCTGGAACAGATCATTGACGAGATTGAAGTCTTGTTTCCGCTCAACAACGGCATCACCGTGCAGTCCGAATGCCCTATCGGCCTGATTGGCGATGACACCGAGGCCGTTTCTCGCAAAAAGACCAAGGAGTATGACAAGACGATCGTGCCGGTACGCTGCGAGGGCTTCCGCGGCGTCTCGCAGTCGCTTGGCCACCACATCGCCAATGATGCAATCCGGGATTGGGTCTTCGACAAAAAGGATGTCAAGTTCGAGGCCGGCCCCTACGACGTCAACGTCATCGGCGACTACAATATCGGCGGCGATGCCTGGGCCTCGCGCATACTGCTTGAGGAGATAGGGCTGCGCGTGGTTGGCAACTGGTCGGGTGACGCCACACTCGCAGAGATCGAGCGCGCCCCGAAGGCTAAGCTCAATCTTATCCACTGCTACCGGTCGATGAATTACATCTGTCGGCATATGGAGGAAAAGTATGGCGTCGCCTGGATGGAGTACAATTTCTTCGGTCCCTCCCAGATCGAAGCCTCTCTGCGCAACATAGCCAAGCATTTTGGGCCGGAAATCGAGGAGAAGACCGAAAAGGTCATTGCCAAGTACAGGCCGCTTGTTGATGCGGTCATCGCCAAGTACCTGTCGCGCCTGGAAGGAAATACCGTGATGCTCTATGTCGGCGGCCTGCGCCCCCGCCACGTCGTCACGGCCTACGAGGACCTCGGCATGGTCATCGTGGGCACCGGCTATGAATTCGCCCACAGCGACGACTATCAGCGCACCGGCCACTACGTGAAGAACGGCACGCTGATCTACGATGACGTGACCGGCTATGAGTTGGAGAAATTCATCGAAGGGATTCGCCCAAATCTGGTCGGCTCGGGAATCAAAGAAAAATACCCGGTGCAGAAGATGGGCATACCGTTCCGCCAGATGCATTCCTGGGATTATTCAGGCCCGTATCACGGCTACGACGGCTTTGCCATTTTCGCACGTGATGTGGATCTCGCCATTAACAACCCGGTCTGGGACCTATTCCACGCGCCTTGGAAAAGAAGCCGGGGCGATGAGCGGGCGATGGCTGCCGAATAAACATTTGCTTCAGCCCCAGTCTCCCACTGAGACGGTGAACTCCCGCGGCCTCTGATCCGCCGGAGCCTGGAACGTCTTGACGTCCTGAGCTGCCGTCCCGCGCAGCCAGATGCAAAAGAGGTAATCATCATGCCGCAGTCGGCTGAAAAAATTCTCGATCACGCTCCCCTGTTCCGCGAGCCGGAATACAGAAAGATGCTCGCTGAGAAGAAGCTAAACTTCGAATGTCCGCACCCCGATGAAATCGTTTCCGATCAGCGCGATTTCACCCAGACGTGGGAATACCGCGAAAAGAACCTCGCCCGCAAAGCGCTTGTCGTGAACCCGGCCAAGGCCTGCCAGCCGCTGGGTGCGGTATTCGCTGCCGCCGGCTTCGAGCGAACCATGTCCTTCGTCCACGGCAGCCAAGGTTGCGTCGCCTATTACCGCTCGCACCTGTCGCGCCATTTCAAGGAGCCTGCCGCGGCGGTCTCCTCCTCAATGACCGAGGATGCGGCGGTGTTTGGCGGCCTGAAGAACATGGTCGACGGGCTCGCCAACACCTACCAGCTCTACGACCCCAAGATGATTGCCGTGTCGACGACCTGTATGGCAGAGGTCATTGGCGACGACCTGCACAGCTTCATCCAGAACGCCAAGGACGAAGATTCAGTCCCGCGCGACTTCGACGTGCCCTTTGCCCACACCCCGGCCTTCGTTGGCAGTCATGTCGACGGCTATGACAACATGGTCAAAGGCATTTTGGAGCACTTCTGGAAAGGTCAGGAGCGTACGCAAATCGAAGGAACCATCAACATCATTCCGGGCTTCGACGGCTTCTGCGTCGGCAACAACCGGGAGCTCAAGCGCCTGCTCGATGTAATGGGCGTGTCCTATACATTGATCCAGGATGCCTCTGACCAGTTCGATACGCCTTCGGACGGTGAATACCGCATGTATGACGGGGGCACGAAGATCAACGAGGTGAAGAAGGCCCTCAACGCCGAGGCAACGCTTTCGCTGCAGCATCACAACACCCGAAAGACACTGGGCTATTGCGAGGAGGTCGGGCAGGCGACGGCCTCGTTCCACTATCCGCTCGGCGTTCAGGCGACGGACGAATTCCTGATGGAGGTCGCGGCGATTTCCGGCAAGGAGATTCCCGAGGCAATTCGCCTCGAGCGCGGCCGACTGGTAGACGCCATGGCGGACAGCCAATCCTGGCTGCATGGTAAGAAATACGCCATCTACGGTGATCCCGACTTCGTTCACGCAATGGCCCGCTTTGTCATGGAGACCGGCGGCGAGCCAACCCATTGCCTCGCCACCAATGGCACCTCGGCATGGGAAGCCGATTTGAAGAAGCTGCTAGCATCCTCGCCTTTCGGCAAGGCTGCCCAGGTTTGGGCGGGCAAGGACCTGTGGGCGCTGCGCTCGCTGCTCTTTACCGAGCCGGTGGACCTTTTGATCGGCAATTCCTACGGCAAGTACCTGGAGCGCGACACCGGAACGCCGCTGATCCGGCTGATGTTTCCGATCTTCGATCGGCACCATCATCACCGCTTTGCGCTCTTTGGCTACCAGGGCGCGTTGCGCGTGCTGACGACGATCCTCGACAAGATCTTCGACAAACTCGATCGCGAGACGAGCGAGACGGGTGTGACGGATTATTCCTATGACCTCACGCGCTAAGAGCCGTGGCCGGCTTTTCGCCGAGGCCATTCCTTGCCCAATGGACTGGGGAGGCTGAGCGATGTCCTCCCTCAGCGCCAAAATCAAGGACGCCTTCGATGAGCCCGCCTGCGATAAGAACCGTGGCAAAGATGCCAAGGCGCGCAAGGAGGGCTGCTCGAAGTCGCTGACACCAGGGGCGGCAGCCGGCGGCTGCGCCTTTGACGGAGCCAAGATCGTCCTGCAGCCGATCACCGACGTTGCGCATCTGGTCCATGCGCCGCTCGCCTGCGAGGGCAATTCTTGGGACAACCGTGGTGCGGTTTCGTCAGGGCCGACCTTGTGGCGGACAAGCTTCACGACCGACCTCACCGAACTCGACCTGGTGATGGGGCAGGGCGAGCGGAAACTCTTCAAGGCGATCCGCGAGATCAAGCACACATACGCGCCGCCGGCGATCTTCGTCTACTCAACTTGCGTAACGGCGCTGATCGGTGACGACATCGAGGCCGTGTGCAAACGCGCCACGGAAAAGTTCGGTTTGGCCGTGGTGCCGATCAATGCGCCTGGCCTGGCAGGCTCCAAGAACCTCGGCAACAAGCTCGCCGCCGAGGCGTTGCTCGATCATGTCATCGGCACGGTCGAACCCGACGACCCCGGGCCCTACGACATCAACATCCTTGGCGAATTCAACCTCTCGGGCGAATTCTGGCTTGTAAAGCCGCTCCTCGATCGGCTCGGCATCCGGGTGCGCGCCTGCATTCCCGGCGATGCGCGTTACCGCGACATTGCTTCCGCGCACCGCGCCCGGGCGGCAATGATCGTGTGCTCGACCGCGCTGATCAGTCTTGCCCGCAAGATGGAGGAGCGCTGGGACATCCCGTTCTTCGAGGGCTCCTTCTATGGCATCTCCGACACATCGCAAGCTCTTCGCAACCTTGTCAGGCTGCTGGTGAGGAAGGGCGCCGATCCGGAGATCCTCGAGCGCACGGAGACGCTGATCGCGCAGCAGGAGGCGATCGCGTGGAAGAAACTCGAATCCTACCGGCAAAGGCTCCAAGGCAAGCGCGTGCTGCTCAACACAGGCGGTGTGAAGTCCTGGTCGGTTGTCCGTGCGCTGATGGAGATCGGAATCGAGATCGTCGGCACCTCGGTCAAGAAATCTACGGTGCAGGACAAGGAGCGCATCAAACAAGTTCTCAAGCACGACAAGCATATGTTCGAATACATGGCTGCGCGCGAGCTGTACGCCATGCTCTCTGAACACAGGGCCGATATCATGCTGTCGGGCGGTCGCACGCAATTCATTGCGCTCAAGGCCAAGACGCCCTGGCTCGATATCAACCAGGAGCGCCAGCACCCTTATGCCGGCTATGCCGGCATGGTGGAACTCGTACGCCAGATCGACCTCGCCATTCACAATCCGGTCTGGTCTCAGGTGCGCCAGCCGGCCCCGTGGGATTGCCAGCCTGATCTAAAAGACGAACTGCCATGCACGAAGAAGGAGTCCGGGCACCTGTTCGATGAATTCGCCGGCGCGACGGCACACGAGTTCAGCGAGTGTTGAGGCGACCGATGGCCCGCATCCTTCCCCAGACCAAATCCGCGGCGGTGAACCCGCTGAAGTCGTCGCAGCCGCTGGGTGCCGCCTTTGCCTTTCTTGGGGTCGACGGCGCGATGCCGCTGTTCCACGGCAGCCAGGGATGCACAAGCTTCGCGCTCGTGCTCTTCGTACGGCACTTCAAAGAAACGATTCCATTGCAGACAACAGCGATGGATGAGGTGGCGACCATCCTCGGCGCTGCCGACCATCTTGAAGAAGCCATCCTCAACCTCAAGAACCGCACGAAGCCAAAGCTGATCGGGGTGTGCACGACCGCGCTGGTGGAGACGCGTGGCGAAGATTGCGCGAGTGATATTGCGAACATCAAGCTGAAGCACACGCAAGAGCTTGCGGGTACGGAGGTCGTGCTGGCCAACACGCCGGATTTTGACGGCGCGATCGAAGAGGGCTGGGCCAAGGCAGTCACCGCAATGATCAAAGGGATTACAGGCTCGGGCGAACGTGCGCGGCAGCCGAAGAAGATCGCGATCCTGCCCGGATGCAACCTCACTGTCGCCGACATCGAGCATATGCGTGACATGGTTGAAAGCTTTGGGCTCAAGCCGGTTATTCTGCCCGACATTTCAGGCTCGCTCGACGGTACGGTTCCTGACCGCTGGGTAGCGACCACATACGGCGGCACCAGCGTCGAAGACATTCGCGAGTTGGGCACGGCCATGCAATGCATCGCCATCGGTGAGCACATGCGCCGCCCGGCGAAAGCGCTGCACGGGTTGACCGGCGTGCCTTACGTGTTGTTCCAGTCACTGACTGGGCTGCAGGACACGGACCGCTTCGTGTCGCTGCTGTCTGCGATTTCGGGCGCGGCGGTACCGGCCCGCGTGCGCCGGCGCCGGGCGCAATTGCAGGACGCGATGCTCGACGGACATTTCCATTTCGGCGGCAAGAAAATTGCCATCGCTGCCGAACCAGACCAGCTGTTCCAACTTGCGACCTTCTTTGCTGGCCTCGGCTCCGAGATAGCCGCGGCCGTCACAACGACCGACAGGTCTAAAATTCTCGAGAAAGTCCCGGCGGTTTCGGTTCAGATCGGCGATCTCGGCGATCTGGAAAGTCTTGCCGTCGGTGCTGACCTGCTTGTCACGCATTCGCACGGGCGCCAAGCATCGGAGCGGCTCCGAATTCCGCTCATGCGCATCGGGTTCCCGGTCTTCGATCGACTAGGCAGCCAGCACAAGCTCGCAATTCTCTATCAGGGCACCCGCGACATGATCTTCGAGGTCGCCAGCATCTTCCAGGCCAACCAACACGCGCCCACTCCTGAGGCGCTTGATCCACTCCGTAATCGAGAAATATCACGATGAACGCTGTTCGCCGCCTCTCGCTGGTCAGTAGTGAGGTTTTCGCCCCGATGCCTGAACGACGTAAGGGCGCATTGCGCGTTGCGATCGCCACTCAGGACATGCAGGACCTCAACGCCCATTTCGGGTCGGCCAGGCGCTTTGCTGTCTACGACGTGACGCGCGAGGAATGGAATCTCGTAGAAGCCGTGGCCTTCGATGACGTGTCCGATGAAAGCGGGGAGCATCGGGCCGAGCGCGATGATCGCATCACGCCAAAGGTGGATGCGCTCAAGGGCTGTCAGATCCTGTTTTGTCTGGCAATTGGCGGCCCTTCGGCAGCCAAGCTTGTCGCGGCAAAAATCCACCCGATCAAAGTGGCGGAGCCCCAATCGATCCCACAGGTGCTCTTGCGCACGCAGATGATGCTCAGGACGTGTCCTCCGCCTTGGCTGCGCAAGGTGCTGGCGCGAGCGGGCATTGCCGAAAAGAAACCGTCCTTCGAGGACGAGGACTGAAAAGAGGAGGACGCCAATGCCTGACCCCGCAATCCCCCCAGCTGTCGCCGAAGACGAGGCGGCTCTTTGCACCCCGTTCGTCAAATGCCTCGTGCGGCTGATCCGTTCTCAGGATTCCTATGGCTCGTGGGAACGCAAAGCGGACGCTGAGCTGCTGGGCGACTTCATCATTACCAAGGAACAGCGCCGAGGGATCCCAATCATCGGAGATCCCGATCCCGACGTGCTGTGGAGGCTCGACAAGTACTACGCCGCCATCGGGCTTGCGATCGAGGAGCGCTGCGGCCTTATGGCATCGCCGATGATCCAGGTGAGCCATGAGGGTTTTGGTCGGGTGCTTTTCACGACCGGACGGCTGGTCGTTTTGTCCAAAACGCTGCGCGATGTCCACCGGTTTGGCTTCGAGACGCTCCTGAAGCTCGCCACGGCCGGTACGAAGCTGGTCGACGATGCGATTTCAGTCATCGAAACCTTTCCCCACGTGGCGCTGGCATGATGGGCGCGATTTTCGAGAAAGGCCATCATGACGGACCCGAGAAACTATGTTGGCCAGTCCCCTCGATCCAGGGACTCGAGGCCGACCAGGTTGTTGGGGTATCGCCGATGAAGAAGCCGCTGGTCCTGATCTGCTCGCAAGATGCCGAGTTCTATCTGCTCTACAGCCACATACTGGAGGTTGACGGTTTCAGCAGTGAGACGGCAGACGGCGCGAAGGCTGCGCTGGCCTTGGCCGAACAACGGGAGCTTCAGGCCGTAGTGCTGGATTGCGACCCAGCCAGCATAAACGGGTCCGCAATTTGCGCCCACCTCAAGCGGGAACCGCGCACCACCGACCTGCCTATCATCGCCCTGATCGCGCCTGGCGCCGAGCACCAGCACCTCGATCTCTTGAAGGCAGGCGTTGAGAGCTTTGTGCGGCCGGTGGCTCCGGCCAAGCTGCTCGACTGCCTGCGGGCGAGGCTCGGGCTGACCAAGCGTGGTCCGAACGGGGTTGAAAACGACAGTTGGATTTGTTGTGGAGGCCTGGAGATGAAGCTCGATGCCCATCGGGTTCGCGGTAATGGCCACGACATCCATCTCGGACGGATCGATTTCAACGTGCTGCGGCTTATGATTGAGGCCCCCGGCAAGGTCTTCAGCCGGGACGAGCTTATCGGGGCGGCCTGGCTGCCCAACATTCATGTCGGTGCACGCACCGTCGATGTCCATATCAGCCGAATCAGGAGGGCGCTGAAAACGGCCTTGCCCGGCAGCGTCATTCGCACCGTCAGGTCGGCCGGCTACTCGCTCGAGAAGCCGGACGACTGAAATCGGTGATCGAACGTGGTGCCGCTCTCTCTTCCTCCTGAGAGCGGTGTTGCCGCTTTGAGGCGCTCCTAACGAAGACCAGGAGAAGCAGGCAAATGGAATTTAAAAGCATATTCAGTGTGACGGGTGCTGATCATTCTGATGAGGACCTCACAACAGCTGCCGGACTGTGTGCCGAGGTCGGCGCGCACCTATCGGTACTCATTATACCGCCTCCATTGCTCTTGATGTCGTCTCCGCCCCCCGAATGGAATACAGGACGTGCACAGGCAATTGCAGTACCGAACTATCGATTTCAGCAAATCGAGAAATTTTCACAGGACGTGACCAGAATGGAAAGACGGTCCGCGGATATCCTCAAAAGGCTGAAAGCTATGTCGCTTTCCTGTGACGTTGACACCGACTATTGCGATCCGGCTAGCCTCGGTGAAGTGGCACGACAGCGGGCGCTCTGCGCTGACCTGACGATCGTTGGAGGAGACCTCCTCAACGATGAGACTCTCGGACCTCCTGTTGTCAACGGCTGCTTGTTCGATAGCGGAAAGCCGGTGCTCATCGTGCCGAAGGGCGTTAAGGCGACGCTGTCGCCTCGACGCGTGCTGGTCGGCTGGGATTCGCGTGTAGAGGCCTCGCGTGCGGTTCGGGAAGCTCTTAGTATCCTATCCGCTGCCAAGGAAGTCTGTGTCGCTATGGTCGATCCAAAGGCGCAAAACAACGGGAAAGGCGCGCAGTCTGGAGCTGACATCGCTGCCTATCTTACTCGGCACGGTGCTCGGGTCTCCGTTGACCTGCTTAAGAGCGCCGGCAAATCGGCGGGCACAGTGCTGACCCAGCACGCGAACGACATCTGTGCTGACATGATGGTTATGGGTGCTTATGGCAGCCGTGGGCTGCGTGAGCGGATTTTCGGCGGTCCGCCGAGCTGGAGCTTTGGGAAGACCACATTGCCGCTGTTTTTGGCTCGCTGATCAGCTCCGTAGGAACACCGATCAGGTCGTAGGACCGCCAACCAGTCCGAAGTCGTCGTCGGTTACCGGTCGGATTGCGGAGACATGGCTGGATCCGCGAACATCTTGCGACGCTTGTCAGAGCCAAACCGGACGCCTCGACTGCTTCACGACGCTCTCGTGAACCAACTCGTGCGAGATCGTCCGCAACGGGCAGTAAAGACGAACGGCTGCAGCAGACCGCAGCCAAGCCACAGGGCGGGTGTACCAGGAGACCCCGCCTCGTGCGCGAACCCTGTTGGAAGGCCCCTTATCAGTACCCGGACGCGCGTCAAATCGGCGGCTGTCCCTGTCAGCCTGCGGTGTGCAAGGGCCGCTGCCGCGGAGCTTCCCCTGCCCGATCGTCGGGCGTGCGACAATGTCGGATTCCAGACGAGCTGGAACTGCGCGAACTCGTTGGTTTGACAGGTCTTTATCCGGCACGCCGCATGCATGGGAGTCTCCGAAAGCATTAAGAGCCGTTATCCATGGTTACGCCCCTCGAAAGAAAGAGCCGCTTCCGTCGTGGCAGGGAAACAGCCACTCCTGGGGTGGAGGCCGGCGCTAGAAGCCGCCGTAAGATCCGGAAGAGCCGCGCGACAGCATCACACACTTTCCTTCTGCTCTTGGGTTCGGATCACGCCGCGCCGCTGTCGATGCCGCCGACATTGAGCCCAAGACCTGGAAGGCGGCACACGCTTTTGCTGTCCTCTCAGTCGGGACCGCGGCTCAAGCATGCCTGTGAGGTTCGCATTGCTCAATGCCCGGCAATCGACGTCAACATGCCGCTGAGTTGGAAAACACTCCTAGAGGAGTAAGGATAAGTGGACCTCTTTTGTATTGGTGTGGGTGCTGGACCATCTAATTTGAGCCTTGCGTGTCAGATACAGGAAGAGATTGCGCAAGGGGCACTGTTCCTGGACCGGGAGGTCGATTTCCGAGGACATCCAGGCAGCGCTTTCGATTGCGCGGAGCTCCAGGTCGGCCACTTCCAGGATCTGGTTACTCTGGTCAATCCGCGATCAGCCTACACATTCGTAAACTACCTCCACGAGAACGGGCGTCTTTACAATTTCCTCAATGCGCAATTTCACGGGGTGCTTAGAGCCGAGTTCGCCCAATATCTCAACTGGGCGTTCCAGAAGAATCCGCTTGTCCGTGGCGGCGAGGCCGTTCGCGAAATCCGCTTTGACGGCGAGTTTCGCGTGCGGACGGACAACGCGGTCCTTGATGCAAGAAACCTCGTCATCGACATAGGCAAGCAGGCGCAAATTCCGCCTCAGTTTCATGGCTGGACTGGACCCAACCTGTTCCACTCATCTGAGTTGGCCCACATCAATCCTGAGGTGCAAAAAAAGCATGTCTGCGTTGTTGGCGGCGGACAGTCGGGAGCCGAGCTGCTACTGCACCTTGTCGGCCGGCCGAAAGAACGGCGGCCCGCGGCGATCACATGGGTCTTGACGCGCGAGATGCCTTTCGACGACCACGCGTTCACAAACGGGCTGTTCACGCCATGCTTCTCGGATCGTTTTGCTGCGATGAGCGAGGTGCATCGACAGCTGTTCCTGCGGCGTTTCGCGCTTGCCTCCGAGGGCATTTCAGAAAGCAAGTTGCGCGCGGTCTATCAGGCGCTCTACCACCACGCCTTTCTCGAGCCACACCAATGCGAGATCACATTGCGGCCAAGTTGCAACGTGTCGCGCTGCATCAATGCCGGAGCAGGGCACAGGCTCACGCTGCAACGCGGCTTGGACAACATCGGAGAAGTAACCGCCGATATCGTCATCCTGGCCACCGGGTACGAGAAACCGCTGCCGGGTTTCCTAGAACCGATCGCAGATCGCCTCGAACAGATCGGCAATGAGCTCGCCATCGGCGAGGATTTTTCGGTGTACTGGGACGGACCGCGAGACCGACGCCTTTTCGTTCAGAACGCCTGCCTTGGACAGCGCGGGCTGGCTGATCCGAACTTTGGGCTGCTGGCCTGGCGAGCGCGCCGCATCCTTGACAGCCTTCTGCGGCGCGCGCCATGCGCCAATCCCGAGCATCTAGGGTTCATCAACCGTCCCTTGACGGAGTGCTGGCCCGACCTCGGAGTCGAACAAATGGGCAGCGGGATATGATTCGTCGATATTGATGATCGGCGGTGGCATTCAGGAAAGATTTCCGCCTCTGGCGGCAAAAGCGGGACGAGCAATATTCCTACGGCGTCAGATCGCTCTGCTCGCGCTTGAGCAAGGTAGCGTCGCGCGACTCCTGCTTGGCGTGAAACAGCAAAGGGCATTCAATCACGATGCAGCTTTACGTGCTGTCGGGCTCAACGCCACGTGGATCGAGCCCAACGCCGCCGTTGGCAACCGCGACGCGAATTATGACGCCGGGCCACATGCGGCGGTGGCTGCAAGGGTACCGAGCCTCTCCCGCACTTTCGACCCCATCGCCGAAGTGCGACTACTCCAGGACGCCGAAGCCGGTCTTATCGCCAGCGGGCCAGCCAAACTCTCACCTTCCTAAACGGCAGCCGCTAAGGTGAGCCGTCGAAAGCCGACATTCAGGTTAACGTCAGCTGGCCGTGTTAGGGCTCGCTTATTCAAGGCGGTACCGGCGCTTGCCGAAGCTAAGAAGGGTTGGCATGCCCTTTGCCGTGCTTGATGTGCGGCAACACGGTGAGAGCTCCGCTGAAGCAAGCGAGAGGGAGCAATGCCCTCGAGACCGTGTCCGATTTTGACTGGAAAATATTCCGCGACAAAAGAGACGAAAGGTGTGGAATGACTTTGGACACCAAGATGGAACTGCGTATGGGGTCCCCGGCTCCTGCGCTGAAAGTGGAGAACTGGCTGCGTGGCGAGCCCCTCACGAGCCTTCGGCCCGGCAAGGTCTACCTCGTTGAATTTTGGGCGACTTGGTGCCGACCATGTGTCCACGCCATGCCCCATTTGATCGAACTGCAGGAGAAATATAAAGACAGCGGATTTGAGATTATCGGAGTCGCAGCTTGCGAAAAGGCTGCAACCGCGGACGAAGCGCGGACCAACGTGGATGCCTGGCTGACCGAGAAGTTCCCGAATCTGAATTATCGGACAGCGTTCGATTGCACTGGCGAAATGAAAAAGCTCTGGCTGGAACCCAGCTCTTCGTTCGGGATTCCCACCTCGTTCGTGGTCGACCGCGACGGCCACATCGCTTATATCGGCCACCCGGCACCTCTCGATGACGTTTTGCCGAAAGTCCTTAACGGCAGCTGGCGCAGCAGCTATGAAGCGAAAGCCGTCGATGCAAAGCGAATCTCGCGTGTGCGCGAATCGTCGCTGAGTCAGCCGATATACGCCAAACTTGGGCCGGCGATGCAGGACGAGGATTGGGCAGCGGCACTATTGGCCATCGAAGAAGGCCTCGCCGTGATGCCAGACTCTTTTGATTTTCGGCGGGTTCATGCGGATATTCTGCTTCACAAGCTGCGCGACATCAAAACCGGCTTGCCGCTTATGCGCGAATTGGTCGAGGACGCGATCAACAAAAAGTTCGAAGCGATGTCTTGGGTGGTGATGGCGCTGAACCAACTCTTCCATCCCACGATCGACAACTCCCATCTTCCGCATGATGATCGCTTTGCGATGGGCAAGGAGCTCTCCGAACAGATCCTGGAACTTAATCCTCCGCAAGGCGATGGAGACTTTAAATTCGGGTGTTACTTTCCGGTCGCTCAGTATTATTACGAGAGCGGCAACAAGGACCGGGCGATCGAGTTGATCGAGGTGGCAATCAAATCGCTGGACCATTCGGAGCCAGTGCCGGACCAAACCAAACAGCGCTACCTCACCTCGTTGCTCCAAGCCCTGGCCAACTACACGGGTGAGCCTGCCTGTCACGCGGGTCTCTGTGTGGCTCCGCAAAACAAGACTTCCGAAACTCAAAACGCTGTCACTTCCTGAGCAAGGATCGCGAAGGGCATGACAATTGGAATTGAACACCGGCAAATCCGCCCGCCCAGGCGCACTTCGCAGCAATAACGTCGATGCCGCAAAAGTGCGCGGCTTGCGGCAGGTGGAATTTCCATTGCGTTTACCTCGGGTCGAACCGCGGCGCAGGCGTTCGCGCCGCGGTGAAAGGTCTCGCATTGGTGGACGTGCTCGAGGTCGGCCACGGGACACTGTTGCGTGGGATCGGCTCGCCCAAGCCATTCCCCGCCCACGCAAGCGCCCGAACCACACATCGCAGAAAAAGAGATCGTCCTTCAAGAGGAGTACTGAAATTGGGGAAAAGCGAAATTCCTCATGAACCGGTTGGCCCTGCTGTCCACGGGGACGACGAGGCCCTTGCTTCCCCGTTCGTCAAATGCCTCCTGCGGCTCATTCGTACTCAGGATTCCTTCGGCTTATGGGAAGGCCATTCGGATGCCGAGCTGCTGGCCGAGTTCATCATCACCAAGCAACAGCAACGTGCGGTACCCTTTGGCGGCGATCCCGATCCTGACGCGCTGTGGAGGCTCGACATGTTTTACACCGCCGTAGCGCTTGCGATCGAGGAGCGCTCCGGCGTGTCGACGTCGCCGACAATAGAAATGAAACCCGTGGGGGCTTCCGGCGGTTGGGCGTTCTGTCGAGACGTCCACCGGTTCGGCTTCGAGACTTTCCGCAAACTTGCTGAGGCCGGTACGAAACTGGTCGACGATGCGACTGCAGCCATTGAAGCCTAGCCCGAGATGGAGCGCATCAAGAAACCATTGTTCCAGGAAGGATCTATGTCAGACCTAGATAGGATGAGGAAAAAAGTCTGAAAGCTCCAGTTGCGTGCAGCTATTGCCAAGATGGCATTGCAGGACCTCGTCGAGGGTCTGCCGGGCAAGTGGGCCGACATACAGGAAGTCGCCGAGAAAACCCAAGCCGTTTATGCCGAGTTGGATGTTGCCAAGAGAGAACTCGCTTCAATGAAGAATTTAGGATGATGCGCACATTCACCACCCGTGACGGCTCCATTTGGATGCCGCCGTACCTGACCTCCATCGATAGCAAATCTGCATCGGCTGCTGCCGTTGTTTCAAGGTCTGCTCGCGCGATGTCATGCATCTTCACGGCGTTGATGATGCGGGTGAAATCCTCGCCCCTGCGATGACGAGGACGACGATTTCGACGGCAAGCTCAATCGCATGATCATGGTTGTCGATGATGCCGGCCGCTGCATAGGCTGCGGAGCCTGCGGCCGCGTCTGCCCCAAGAACTGCCAGACGCATGTTCCGGCCGACGAGCTCGCAACATGATCTGGCGAAAACCAGGGGAGCGGCGTGCACTTCATCTTTTTGTCGGCTCGTGGGGCTGGTCCTGTGCAGCAATGCGTCGATGGTTTACTTCGCTTTGGATTCGCTCCGTGTGGCAGTCGTCACGACGCTGGCCTGTTCGCTGCTGCTTCAGGCCGGCTACTTCGGCCGCGTGCTCTTTCTGATCTGGCAGTCCTCTAGCCGCGCTCGTGGAACTCGCCACAGGGGCCAGCATGCCGATGGTTACAGGAAAGCTCGGGTACCAGTCGTCTGACTCTGATCAACTGCGGAATGCAATTTTCAGCTGTGTCCCGGCTTGGTCGAATGCCCAGCATGTGCTGCTGCTTTGATGCGCGGATGACAGGATCAGTGCTCAGACCCACACCAATTTTGGTCACCCTCTGATGACTGAGCTGATCGTATAGGGAATCTGTGTTCGGCTAACACGCGACCATACCCCTGGGCTGACCGGTGCGTAGCAGGTTCAGGTACTTTTTTGCTGGAGATAGCATGCTGGAAAAATTCGAACGTTATCCGCTCACCTTTGGACCCACGCCGATCGAGAGGCTCGACCGCCTCGGCAAGCATCTGGGCGACAAGGTGGAAATCTACGTCAAACGCGAGGACTGCAACTCCGGTCTCGCGTTCGGCGGAAACAAGCTGCGCAAGCTCGAATACATTGTGCCCGACGCGATCGCGTCAGATGCCGATACGCTCGTCACAATCGGTGGCGTGCAGTCCAACCATACGCGCATGGTCGCTGCGGTCGCCGCCAAGATCGGCATGAAATGCCTCCTGGTCCAGGAGAGCTGGGTCCCACATGATGATGCTGTCTACGACCGGGTCGGCAATATCCTCTTGAGCCGCATCATGGGGGCAGAGGTGCGCCTGGTTGACGAGGGCTTTGACATCGGCATCCGCCGCAGCTGGGAAAAGGCACTTTATGAAGTCAAGGCAAGGGGCGGCAGGCCATATGCGATACCTGCCGGCGCCTCTGTCCACAAATACGGCGGCCTGGGCTATGTGGGGTTCGCTGAGGAGGTGCGTGCCCAGGAAGAGCAGCTTGGGTTTGCCTTCGACTATATCGTCGTCTGTACGGTGACTGGTTCAACCCACGGCGGCATGCTCGTCGGGTTCGCCAAGGATGGTCGACAGCGCAACGTGATCGGTATCGATGCCTCCGCCATGCCCGCCAAGACCAAGGCGCAGGTGCTTGGCATCGCCCAAAATACAGCGAAGCTCGTCCACCTCGGAGCGGAAATTGTCGAGGCAGACGTGGTGTTGTTCATGGACTACGCGTACCCGGGTTATGGCGTTCCATCGGAGGAAACCAAAGAGGCAATCCGTTTGTGCGCGCGGCTCGAGGGCATGATTACGGACCCCGTTTACGAGGGCAAATCGATGCAAGGGATGATCGACCTCGTCCAGAGGGGCTTCTTTCCACAGGGATCGAGGGTCCTCTACGCACATCTAGGCGGCGCACCGGCGATCAACGGGTACGGCTACACCTTTCGCAACGGCTGACGTTCGGCAGTCTGCGATTCCGCGGTCGCGCTCGAACGTGGGTAGGTAGCGTCGTTCGAGCGCTTGGCTGGAGAAGTGGAGGCAGCGACGGGCATCCACTAATTGGTACCATTACGTGCTGTCGGTGCTCAACGCCACGCGCATTGAGCGCATGCCGCCGTTGGCAACCGCGAGGCGAATTTTGACTCCGGGGCAAGAATCCACACGCGGCGGTGGCGGCACGAGGACCAAGCCGGCGAGTTCGCGCTTTCGAACTGGCGCCAAACTGCCACTGCTCGAGGGCCGAGGCCAGTCTAATCACAGGCGAGCCGTCCAAGCTCTCAAGAGTGATAGGGCGAAACCCGACAGCGGCAGAAGACATGTCGGGTTCACGACAATCGGCCGCATTTGGCCTCGTGGAGAATTTCAAAGCATTTCCCGCCGCTTACCGGAGCTGAGGGAATTGGCACCTCCGTTGCAGCTTGATGTGCGGCAACACGGTGAGAGCTTCGCTGAAGCAAGCCAGAGGGAGCGATGCCCTCGAGACCGTGTCCGATTTTGACTGGAAAATATTCCGCGACAAAAGAGACGAAAGGTGTGGAATGACTTTGGACACCAAGATGGAACTGCGTATGGGGTCCCCGGCTCCTGCGATCAAAGTGGAGAACTGGCTGCGTGGCGAGCCCCTCACGAACTTTCGGCCCGGCAAGGTCTACCTCGTTGAGTTTTGGGCGACTTGGTGCGGACCATGTGTCGACGCCATGCCCCATTTGATCGAACTGCAGGAGAAATATGAAGGCAGCGGATTTGAGGCGGTCGGAGTTGCCGCCTGCGAACAGGGTCCTACCGCAGACGAGGCGCGGACCAACGTGGATGCCTGGCTGACCGAGGAGTTCCCGAATCTGAATTATCGTATCGGGTTCGATTACATTGGCGAAATGAACAAGCTCTGGATGGATCCCAGCTCTTCGATTGGGATTCCCACCTCGTTCGTGGTCGACCGCGACGGCCACATCGCTTTTATCGGCCACCCGGCGGAACTCGATGACGTTTTGCCGAAAGTCCTTAACGGCAGCTGGCGCAGCAGCTATGAAGCGAAAGCCGCCGATGCAAAGCGCATCGCGCATAACCAACTTGCAGCGCGCGAAATGTCGCTTACCGGGCCGATATACGCCAAACTTGAGCCGGCGATGCAGGCCGAGGATTGGACGGCGGCGCTCTTGGCCATCGAAGAAGGCCTCGCCTTGATGCCAGACTCTTGTGAGTTCCGGCAGATTCATGCGGATCTTCTGCTTCACAAGCTGCGCGACATCAAGACCGGCATGCCGGTCATGCGAGAATTGGTCGAGGACGCGATCGACAAAACGTCCGACGCGGTGTCGTGGATGGCCTTGGCCCTCAACCAACTCTTCGATCCCACGATGGACAATTCCCATCTTCCGCGCGCGGAGCGCTTTGCGATGGGCAACGAGCTCTCGGAACAGATACTGGCACTCAATCCCCCGAACGGCGATGGCCCGTTTAAATACCTCCGGTACCTCCCGGTAGCTCAGTATTATTACGAGAGCGGCAACAAAGATCGCGCAATCGAGTTGATCGAGGTGGCACTGAAATCGGTGGACCGGCTGGGGCCAATTCCGGACCACACCAAACAGTACTATCTTACCCCATTGCTCGAAGCACTGGCCAACTACACGGGTGAGCCTGCCTGTCACGCGGATCTTTGTGTGGCTCCGCAAAAGAAGGCACCCGAAACTCAAAACGAAGTCACTTCCTGAGCAAGAATCGCGAAGGGACTGACAATTGGAATTGAACACTGGCCAATCCGCCCATCGAAGCTCTCTTCGCAGCAAGTATGTCGATGCAGCAGGGCGGCGGCTTGCGGAAGGTTGGATTTCAATTGCGTTGACCACCGGTCGGATCGCGGCGCAGACGATGTGCGCCGCGAATTCGCGCCGCAGGTCTCGCACTCGTGGACATGTCGAGGTCGGCCACGGGGCACTCTTGGGGTTGGCCCGCCCAAGCCATTCGTCGGCCACGCAAGCGGACCCGGAGTGGGCATCGCAGGAAAAGGAAATCGTACCTCGAAGACGAAGACTGAAATGACGAACAACGAAATTCCTCCGGTTGGCCCTGCTGTCAACAATGACGACGAGGCCCTTGCTTCCCCGTTCGTCAAATGCCTCCTGCGGCTCATTCGTACTCAGGATTCCTTCGGCTTATGGGAAGGCCATTCGGATGCCGAGCTGCTGGCCGAGTTCATCATCACCAAGCAACAGCAACGTGCGGTACCCTTTGGCGGCGATCCCGATCCTGACGCGCTGTGGAGGCTCGACATGTTTACACCGCCGTAGCGCTTGCGATCGAGGAGCGCTCCGGCGTGTCGACGTCGCCAATAATTGGAATGAAGCCCCTGCGGGCTTCCAGCGGTTGGGCGTTCTGTCGAGACGTCCACCGGTTCGGCTTCGAGACTTTCCGCAAACTTGCTGAGGCCGGTACGAAACTGGTCGACGATGCGACTGCAGCCATTGAAGCCTAGCCCGAGATGGAGCGCATCAACAAAACCATTGTTCCAGGAAGGATCTATGTCAGACCTAGATAAGATGAGGAAGAAAGTCCGAAAGCTCCAGTTGCGTGCAGCTATTGCCAAGATGGCATTGCAGGACCTTGTCGAGGGTCTGCCGGGCAAGTGGGCCGACATACAGGAAGTCGCCGAGAAAACCCAAGCCGTTTATGCCGAGTTGGATGTTGCCAAGAGAGAACTCGCTTCAATGAAGAATTTAGGATGATGCGCACATTCACCACCCGTGACGGCTCCATTTGGATGCCGTCGTACCTGACCTCCATCGATAGCAAGACCTGCATCGGCTGCTGCCGTTGTTTCAAGGTCTGCTCGCGCGATGTCATGCATCTTCACGGCGTTGATGATGCGGGTGAAATCCTCGGCCCCTGCGATGACGAGGACGACGATTTCGACGGCAAGCTCAATCGCATGATCATGGTTGTCGATGATGCCGGCCGCTGCATAGGCTGCGGAGCCTGCGGCCGCGTCTGCCCCAAGAACTGCCAGACGCATGTTGCGGCCGACGAGCTCGCAACATGATCTGGCGAAAACCAGGAGAACGGCGTTGCACTTCATCTTTTTGTCGGCTCGTGGGGCTGGTCCTGTGCAGCAATGCGTCGATGGTTTACTTCGCTTTGGATTCGATCCGTGTGGCAGTCGTCACGACGCTGGCCTGTTCGCTGCTGCTTCAGGCCTGCTATTTCGGCTGCGTGCTCTTTTTCGCGGACGTCGATGATCTGTAGAACTGTTCATTCGCTCCGCAGAGGGCCGGCGAATCCAATCTCTTCCTAAGCCCGTTGGCCGTAATCGAAAGACACGGGGCCGGCGAGTTCGTGCTCAGCTGCCACTGTGCTAGCAAGGGAACGGAATCCAATCCCGGAGCAGATGGCCAGAGTTGAGCGAAGACTGCGGTCGGAGCTCCTGCGCTTCCGGGTCTCCAAGGGGACGACTTTGCGAACCGAAGGGACTTTGAACCGTTGACGTGGCCAGCGTGCGGTAGGTTGGGCCAGCGACAGGGATCCCGGCCGGCCGGGAAGCACCGCCCTCTCAATGTGCGTTGACTTCGCTTCCTTTGGCGAAATGTGGGTAACGGCGAGGGCCGCACTCTTCCCGGGCCGTCGACATTCCCGCCCTTTTGGTGCGTGCGCCGTTAGGCGCGACAATTCGGTGCCCGCGTGTAACTGCGCGCATTCGCCGAAGCTTAGACGTGGTGCATTCCCGCTCGCCCGTTTGGCGGACAGTTCCGGCCGTGCTGGTTTTGCCGCCTAACGCCCGCCGCTCGTCACTGCCACACCCCTCTCCGGCAACGGCTCGGCGCATCGCGCAAGCCGGTTTAGCGATCAGGCCAGGCCCTTCGCGAGTTCCAACGCCTGCCGTTCGAAGAGGCGGCGGTAAATGCCACCATCGAGATTGATCAGGGCGGCATGATCGCCGTCCTCCATGATGCGGCCACGGTCGAAGACGAGCAGCCGATCGAGCGAGCGGACCGTCGACAGCCGGTGTGCGATGACGAGTGTGGTTCGGCCCACCATCAACCGATCCACCGCTTGTTGAATGAGCACCTCGGATTCCGAATCGAGGCTCGATGTGGCCTCGTCCAGAATAAGGATCGGCGCGTTCGCGAGGAAGGCGCGCGCGATCGCCACGCGCTGGCGCTCGCCGCCGGAGAGCTTCAAACCCCTTTCGCCGACCAATGTCCCATAGCCCTTCGGCAGGGGCGCGATGAATTCGTGGGCACTTGCCAGTCGTGCCGCTTGCTCGATCTCGGCCTGGCTCGCGCCAGGCCGGCCATAGGCGATGTTCTCGGCAAGCGACCTGTGAAACAGGATCGGCTCCTGCTGCACGATCGCGATCTGCGAACGAAGGGACTCTTGGGTCACCTCCGAGACGTCCTGACCGTCTATCAGGATCCGGCCGCCGCTCAGGTCGTAGAGTCTCTGGATCAGCTTCACGAATGTTGTCTTGCCGGAACCGGAGGGTCCAACCAACCCAACCCTTTCGCCAGCTTCAATCGACAGCGAACATTCGCTATAGAGCGGCAGGGGATGGTTGGCGTAGCGGAAGTGGACGTTCTCGAAATCGATACGGCCGTTCGTGATCCGGATCGGCTTGGCCTCTGGACGATCGGCAACATCCACCTGCTGATTGTGGATGGCCACCAGTTCTTCCATATCATTAACCGAGTGCTGCACGTTGCGGACATGCATGCCGGCATCACGCAGATAGCCCTGCAGGACGATGAAGGACGTGAGAACATATGCTATCTCGCCCGGCGTTGCCTGTCCATGCGACCACAGAAGCAGGGCATATCCGACCACCGCCACCCTGAGCGCAACCAAAGTTACGCCTTGGGTTGAGCCGATGATCGTTCCGCGCACCCAGCTCCGGCGCGCGCGGTGCCGCCATTTCGTCATGATATTTGCAAGCCGCTCGTCTTCGCGAACCTCTGCGCCGAAGCCCTTGACCACAGCGTTGCAACTGACCGCGTCCGCAAGCGCGCCGCTGAGCCTTGTGTCCCATCGGTTGGCAAGGCTCGCCGCTGGCGCGACATAGCCGAGCGACAGCGAAATCGAAAACGCAAGGTAGACGAGAGAGCCGCAAGCAAAGATCACGCCCATGACCGGCCAGTGCCAGCCGAGCAGCACCGTCGAGCCGATCAAGATGACAAACGACGGGAGCAGCGTGACGAGTATCGTGCTGTTGAGGAGGTCGAGCGCCCACATGCCGCGCGTTATCTTGCGCACTGTCGAGCCGGCGAAGCTGTTTGCATGCCAGTCTGTCGAAAAGCGCTGCACATGATGGAACGCTTCGGTCGCGACGTCGGAAATCATTTTCAACACCAGGTCGCTCAGGCCAATGAAGGCGACGTGGCGCATGGCAATGCCACCGAGTGCCAATGCAATCGGTACAGAGAATGCTGCAACAGCTGAATCCGAAGCTGGTGCTGCCGCATTAGCAGCACGAGAAACAGCGTCGATGAGTCGGCCAGAATAGAGCGGCATCAACACGTCAGCCAGCGTGGAGGCGAGCATCGCGGTCATGATGATCGCGAGCCGGGCCGGCTGCCTGTTCCAGAGGCGAACAGTGAAGGCGAAAACGTCGCGACAAGTGGCGCCGCGCCCATGGACGGGGAAACGTCTCATAGTTTCCAAGCGGGCGCATCAACACGCTCGGTCCCAAAGACGATAAAAGACAAAACTGGAATTTCGACCTCCCCCATAACAGCATCAATTTTGGCGGGCAGCTCTTGCCGCCTCACGACGGTGAGTTCAAAAGTCGTGCCAACTGAGCGGGAACATCCGAAGGACAAATTCAGCAGGTTACCGAGCCTGGAGAAAGTCAGCCGCCATCCAGTCGATACGATTGCTACGGCTGCTCAACTCGGGAGATTGGAAAAGAAGGTCGATGTATCGATTGAATTTTGAGCTTGTTCTTGCCTCGATCAAATAAGTACAGTTGCAATGCAGCTTTCTCAGGCCCGGCACTTAGGTGCTGATTTCAAAAGCGCGCCGCGAATACTTTCCTGCCCATATTCCGTCAATCGAATGCTCGACTGTCGGATTGTGCGCTCCCCGACACAGTGCTGTCGGTTCGCCTCCTGGGTACCTCCCCCGTCGATTGACGACCTGAAGGAGAAGCTTCGCTCGCAAGCTGGCACGACTCTTGAGGGTACTCCAGGTGGCGGAAGGAACTCCGGCTCGAGTCCCGTTGACTTCGGATGTTGCGAGGCTGGGTTGGAGCAAACTGTGCACCAATGAGAACGCAATGAAGGAGACATCATGGAACTCCGGCGGATTGCGGTGGAGTTAGACCTATTCCTCAAGATGACTGATGATGTCGCTCAATCCGAACAGTTGTTCGAACTGTTGTCTGCGTTTGCGCTGAATTTCGATTGCCCGTGGATTGCCTATGGGCCGCTCGCATCAGAGAGGGCTTTCAAGCCGAACCGGGAGGGTTCTGTGGTGATGTGGAATTATCCTGCTGAATGGCAGGAGCGCTACTCGAGAATGGGCTATGCCAAAATAGACCCCCTCATCAAGAAAGGTCGAAAGGAGGCGGGACCCTTTCGATGGAGCGAGGTGTATACTGATGAAAACATAACTGAAGATGGACGCCGCGTCTTGGACGAAGCAGCAACATTCGGCTTGAGGTCAGGCGTTACCGTCCCATTACATGGCCCTGGTGGCAGCTTTAGGTTTGTGAGTTTTGCTCAATCCTCGGACTGCGAATTGCAGAATAGAGCGATCACCTACCTGCAAATGGCCGCGCTGCGGTTTCATCGGATGGTTACGAAGTTCGACACTACGACTGCGTCGGAACGAGCTCATAACCTGTCTCCGAGAGAAATAGAGTGCATTGATTTGGTGTCACAAGGAAAATCATCTTGGGAAATAGGAACTATTTTAGGCAGATCACGAAATACGATAGATTTCCATTTAAAAAATGTAATGCGGAAGTTGGATGCGACCAGCAGAACGGTAGCTGTTGTAAAAGCTTTGAACCTTGGGATTATCCAACCGCCGTAGGTGCGCAGCTAGTTCTCCGCCCGTAGTAGCGCGCGTGATAGCCGAGACGCTCCGGCGTGCGCTCGCTCTTCGAAGCACCCAGCGCCTCGTCCATCTCGGCCTCGAGCACCTCCTGCATCACGGCGCGAATCACCTCGTGCAATCCATCCGGCTTCGAAAGCAAAATGTCGTTGACGCTGCTACGGCGGATTTATCTTCAGGCTTGGTCCTGGTGGCGATGCTGAGTTCGCTTCGCTGAGATTGGGCGGTCATGACAGGGTGGTGTTCAATGTCACCGATTCCTGGAAGAAATTACCATCCGTATTAAGCGACTGACGATGAGTGATGTGTGTCCAAAATCTGACAGCTGTCAGAAAACATTTCGGGTTCAATACAGCGGAGCGTCTTAGCCCTGTCGGGCTTTTCGAAGCCTATCTCGCAGTAACTGCGCGCCAGGCGCACTAGCTCGGCCTTTGCTGGTCGATGTGCGGCAATATAGTGTGAGGGCTGACCCGCATGAGAACACGGAACTCGCTCGATGAAGGATGATCGACGGCATCCAGAAAGCTTCTCTCCGGCGGGTTCGAGGGTGCTGCGCGCGCATCTCGGCGACGGGCCAGCGACCAACGGTTGAGGCTACATCTCCGGAGCGAGTGATGCCTCGAAAGATGCAATGCTGTCTCTGGTCCGACGCGCTGGAAGTTTGTGAAGGGTCGGCCCGGCAAATCGGTGAACCGGGCGGCTTAGGCTGCCAAAAAGGGTAGATGTCTGCGTTGCCTCGGTAGATCAGCAGGCGGTATCAGAAAGCCAAAGGCACACGCACACCATCGTGGCGCTTCGCAGGAAGTAGATGGGAGTAATCACCAGTGATTTTACCGGAACTTCGCTCAGCAAACACAGCCGGCAGGGTTTTGGAGATAACGACGACCACGGGATGCGTCGTAGGATGTTCATATTGTCCCCAGGACAAGTTCGCGGTCCGGCAAAGAAAAGTGTCTCATGCGAGTCATCTGGATCTTGAAGATTTCAAGCGGTGTCTGGCCCGCGTACCGACTTCCGTCGACATTGGTTTTGCGGGATACTCCGAACCTTGGCTCAATCCGGACTGTACCGAAATGGTGGAGCACGCCTTCGCCAAAGGCCATGGCATCAGGATTTTTACGACGCTGGTGGGAATGAACGGGCAGGACCTGCAGCGATTGCAAGCCTTGCGCTTGGGCGTATTCGTGGTCCATGTTTTCGATGACGGCACCTACATGAACAGCCGCCTGGTCGGAGACAAGTATCGCGATCTGGTTCGTCAACTCGTCGACGCGGACATCCCCTTGATCCGATTCGTGGCCTTGGGCGAGCCCCACCCAGATATAGCCGACATTATTCCTACCGAAGCCCTGATAAAAGCGCGGCCGGTGAGCAGTAGGGGTGGAAGCGTCGACCCTAAGATCGTTGCACCACGTCAGCCAGTGGTCGGAGCCCTAACCTGCGTGGACGCACGACAGTATCGGAATGTTCTTCTTCCAAACGGCGACGTTACCCTGTGCTCTATGGATTTTGAACGGCGTCACGTATTGGGCAACCTTCTATATGAGGGTTACTCCGCTCTGTTTGAAAAGCCAGTTTTTCGCGAAATCGTCGACCGCATGAATGGAGCAGATGGTTTTCTGCTTTGCAGGATGTGTGAATTCGCCGACCCAAACGACCGGACCTGAGTGCATGCCGGCCGAGAGGGCGTGCCTGGCAGTGCGGATGGCCCCACGACAGATGCACCTGCCCGCGACGCCATCGTGTTTTCACGTTACGCCAGTATGTTCCTGTAGGCGCGGCAGTGGGCCTCGAGCATTTCGGAGACGAGCTCATCGAAAGGTCTTCGCCTTCCAACCGAGCTTGTCGGCCTGCCTAGCTTGAGGTAACGCCGATCACAGGTCAACCATCGGTCGGATGGAAACAGTGTTAGTCGATCCCGATCAGAGCTTGATTGCTTACTCACGGCTCACCTCGTCAACGCCTTCACCCTCCCGGACGATCTCCTTTTCGACTCGCCTGAAGGCAGCAGCCCAGCTGCGGCCGGGGATGGTTGCCGTCGCGGTAGTGGACGTTCTCGAAACCGATGCGGCCCTTCGCCAGCGCGTCTCCCGGTTGCTTCCGCCTGGCCTACGAACGGGCTTTCCGTCAAGGGGGTCCACGGCGGCCCCGCCCTCTTGATCCGGCGGCTCGGGCCAGTCATCGCGCAAGAGATCGGAATCCGCATTCTTCTCAAAGAGAGCGTGGCTTTCGCTGTGTCATCGGTCATCAAATAGTTTCTTGAATCAGGTTGGTGTCCGCAGCCCGAGGTTGAACGGCGAATATTGATGACCGCCGCGAAGCCGCTCGCTCGCTACGGCGCTATTGAGGAGCGCGCTCGCGAGCGGCTTCGCTACCGCCGAGCGACACAACCTCTGGCGACGCGACCCTGCTGATCTCCTTGGACTCATTCATTTGTCCGGAGCGCTATGGGCAGCGAAGGGTGGGTACGTCAACTACCTGATGCCATAGTAGCGATGCTTTCGCGGAAGCTTTAGAAGCCATCCTGTTGCAGCACATTCGAAAGCATCCGAATGGAGGGCAACGCAACCCAACAATATTTGATGAGGATGCCGGCATCACCAGACCAAACCCAGACCAAACAAAGCTGCCTCCGGCATTCTGCTTCAACGTTAAGCGACGAACATCTGCCGCAAACCACTAGCCATTAAACAGCTCTCTTCTTTGAAAGACTATGTGCAGAGGACTTGATATGGACACCGACGCTTTCACGGCTCATGAATCTAACGTTCGTCGTTATTGCCGGGCGTTCCCCACCGTCTTTACGAAGGCCCTTGGGGCGACGATCTGGGACGAGACGGGTAAGCCCTTTATCGATTTCCTGGTGGGTTCCGGCGCACTCAACTACGGGCACAACAATCCGGATATTATGGCGCCAGCGATTGAATATCTCGTCGGTGAGAACATTCTTCTGTCGCTTGATATGCATACGGCGGCAAAGCGTGACTTCATTGAAGGGTTCGTCGATTGGATCCTGAAACCCAGAGGCCTTTCGTACAAGATTCAGTTTCCCGGGCCGACCGGCACGAACGCCAACGAAGCGGCGCTGGCGCTGGCGCGAAAATACACCGGCCGCTCGAGCGTCATGGCCTTTACGAATGCGTTCCACGGCATGTCGCTCGGCTCTCTAGCGGTGTCGGGCTCGGCCTCAACCAGGGAACTGGGAGGCGTCGCTCGCCACGATGTGATCCGTGTTCCCTATGACGGCTATCCGAGCCAAGCTTTCGATTCCGCCAGTTACATCGACAGCGTTTTGAGCGACCCGGGGAGCGGCATAGAAAAGCCTGCCGCAATCATTCTGGAGACCATCCAGGCCGAAGGCGGCATGAACGCCGCATCCGCAGCTTGGCTCACGGAAATTCAGCGCATTTGCCGTACGCACGGCATTGTTTTTATCGTCGACGATATTCAGGCGGGTGCGGGCCGAACTGGCGATTTCTTCTCATTCGAGTCCGCGAAAATCGAACCGGATATTGTGTGTCTTTCCAAGTCCCTAAGCGGTTCAGGTAGTCCGTTGTCCATCGTTCTGATTCGACCCGACTTGGACATATGGAAGCCCGGAGAACATAGCGGGACCTTCAGAGGCAACAATTTCGCCTTCGTGACGGCAGGAGCCATGTGCAAGATGTGGTCGGATAGGAAATTTACTGCAGGTGTCGAGCGGACAGCCGTCAGGCTGCAAACGCACCTCGATCGCCTGGTTGCGAAATTTCCAAGATACATCGAACAGAAGCGCGGCCGCGGTCTGATGGCCGGCCTGAAATGCCGTTCACCGGCAGTTGTCGGCCGCGTGCACGATGTCGCATTCGAAAATGGCCTTCTTATCGAATCCTCGGGGCCAAATCGCGACGTTATCAAAGTCCTCCCACCGATAACCATCACCGATGCCGAACTCGATCGTGGCATCACCATCCTTGAACACGCACTACAGGAGCAAGACAATGCCTAGTCAGATATCTCAAGTGCCAGCCATCTCGCCGGTTTCGATCAAAGAACGGACCGGGTCGATCAACACGGCGGAGATCATCTCGGTCCTGAAAGGTGAGCTCACCGCTCTGCACATCAAGCAAGCTTTCAGCACCGAAGTAGCCGAGGAGATCACTACGAACTTTATTGGAAGCTCTGGTCTCAGAGAGCGTAAAGATGGTGTGCCCGGACAATATGTCGGCGCATCTCACTACAGGAAGGATGCAGCCACCTATTTCGCAGACGCCGAAAACGCGCGGCCGTACGTCGATGCCCTTTTTAAGAATTTGGTTGACCCGGTTCGAGCAGTATTCAGGGCGTTGAAGCGAGAGCTTCACAACCAGGGAATCGAATTGCGGCTAGCCCGTTCCGAACACGGCCAGGCCAATGTTTGTCGCGGCCTCAGTTGGTCGGGCACAGGCACATTTTCCTTGGATCCCCACGACGACGTCGCTCAAGTCTTACGTGCTGGCGATGATTACGAGCTTTCTGCGGTGGCGCACAATACGGTCGCAGCGCTCAACCTCTATCCCAGCATGCCTGAGGAAGGCGGCAATCTGAAGCTCTGGAGCCACAAGCCGACGGTTGCGGACCGGATATCGCAAGGTGTGGAGACCACTGGATATCCCTATTCGGCAGCCTATCTGGAAGCCGTCCCTTGCCGCGAGTTCGAGCTCAAAACCGGGGATATCGCCCTAATCGATGGCGGCTTCGTTCACGGGGTTACCGGTCAATTAGGCGACGGAAAGCGTCGCCTAGTGCTGAATTGCTTTTTCGGATTTGCGCGGCCTGATCTTGTTCTCTGGTGGACGTGACGTTGGACCTCGCAGCGATCGACTGGCTTGGGCCGTGAGTTGGCGTGGCCAGGCGTGTGACTGCTCATGCTGCCGTCATACAAGCCGAACCTCGAACCGATTGAAATGGCCTTCGCCAGACAGTTTGGGCTGATGCCTTTGCAGGCTACAATTCAGGACTCGCCCTATGAAGAAGCAGTTTACTCCTACAAACGATGTAAGCCTCGCGATCTTTGATCGTCTTGAGTCTGAGGTGCGGAGCTACGTCCGTGCGTTCCCAGTTCTGTTCGATCGAGGCGTCGGCACTGCCCTCATAGCTACAGACGGTCGGGAATACATCGACTTCTTGGGAGGCGCGGGAGCCTTGAATTACGGGCACAACAACCCAGCCTTCACGCGGGCGTTGTTGGACTACATTGCGCGCGACGGAATTGTGCACGGGCTCGACCTTGCTACGACCGCCAAGAAGGCCTTCATCGAAGCTTTTGAGCAGTTTATTTTGAAGCCCCGCGGTCTGTCTTATAAATTGCAATTTACTGGCCCCACAGGTACGAACGCGGTCGAGGCGGCTCTGAAGCTAGCTCGCCAAGTGACCGGCAGGTCAAACATCGTTTCGTTTACGAACTCGTTTCACGGAGTCAGCGCTGGGGCGTTGGCGGCAACCGGAAACACGAAGTTCCGAGATGCTGTCGGCTTTCCCCTCGCGCACGTGACATCGTTGCCGTACGAGGGCTATCTCGGCGCTTCAGACACGATCGAGTATTTCGAGAAGCTTCTCGATGATCCTAGCAGTGGTCTCGGCAAACCCGCTGCGGTGATCCTAGAAGCAGTGCAGGGCGAAGGCGGTGTCAATGCTGCTACCGTTGAATGGCTGCAACGGCTGCGTGATCTGACCTCTCGGCACGAGATCCTGATGATCCTCGATGATATTCAGGCTGGTGTCGGTCGCACAGGGAAATTCTTCAGTTTCGAGGCGGCTGAGATCGTGCCGGACATCGTTACCCTGTCAAAGTCGTTGTCTGCAATTGGAACGCCTATGGCCCTTGTCCTCATGAAGCCTGAACTTGATGTCTGGACGCCGGGTGCGCACACCGGCACGTTCAGGGGCAACAACTATGCTTTCGTCACTGCTCGTGCGGCCCTTGAGACTTACTGGTCCGACTCCAAGTTTGAAGATGAGATTGCTCGCAAATCAGCCATCTTGGCTCAAGAACTCAAGTCGATCGCAGACGACTTCCCCAGCCTTGCTCTGAATGTCCGAGGCCGCGGCTTGATGTATGGACTCGTATCACCAAAGCACCACTCATTGCCGGGGCTCATTTCCCGGGAAGCTTTTCGTCGCGGCTTGGTGATCGAGATCGCTGGCTCGTATGGTGAGGTGCTCAAGTTCATGACAGCCCTTACCATAACCGAGGCTGAACTGCGCCGTGGTCTGTCGATCGTACGCGACAGCATTGGCGCGGTGCAGGACAGCATTTCAGCGGAGTAGGCATTCACTCAGTCCCCCCTACCCAGTCTGGGCTTATCAAGCAAAGGAAATTCCGCTTTAGACGTATGCGATTGTATGGAGACGGACAGCAAAAATGGACACTCGGAGAGCTCAAACAATGGACACCGACCGCTTGACGTGATCGAACGACAGTACGGCATGTGCAAATCAATACACACTTCTTGCTCGTTGCAAGATGAAGGACGACGTCCAGGGCCGGTGAAACCGGTATTCTAATATATTATATAAGTAAGATGGTAATATTGCTGGTTTATCACGAGCGAAGACGAACGGTACACAACACATTAGAAATTAACTTGTATAAGAGGTCCGGTATTTCTTATCCTTTCTGATGAAAAATAGAACGGATTTTGTGCGACGTCGAAGTTTGGCGAGACGAGTGTAAGGCGCGTTCGCGAACCTTACACCGTTACGTTCTGAAGGAGTTGAGATCGTGAGTGATATGACAGCCCGAGACGATGAGATAAGCCTAGCCGAACGCGTAACGCAGCATTTGAAACCGCATTTATGGGCAAAGGCCAACCGGCTCCTTATCCGTAAAGCAATCAGCGAATTTGCACACGAGTTGCTAATTGCTCCTCGACTCCAGCGAATGGAAGGCGACTGGGGGAAGTATGTGCTGGAAAGCGAGACCCCTGGGTTGGAGTATTGGTTCCAGGCTCGGCGCCTCCTGCTAGATCACTGGCAAGTGGACGCCGGCTCTCTGGAGAAAAGGATTGAGGGCAGGCCGGCCCCCCTGGATGCGCTTGATTTTGTTATTGAGTTCAGCCGCCATCTTGGCATAAAGGAAGAGATGATGCCGGTTTACCTGCAGGAGATCAGCAGCACGCTGTATGGCAGCGCGTACAAGCAGGCCAAAACAGAGATATCCGCCGCAGAACTGGCTTTTGCCGATTACCAGATCGTTGAGGCTGGCATGACGGAGGGCCACCCGACCTTTATCGCGAATAACGGTCGCATTGGCTTTGACGCGCTCGACTATAGTCGCTATGCGCCGGAGGTGGGCAGTTCGATAAGACTCATATGGCTGGCCGTCCATAAAGAAATGGCAACGTTTAAGTCCATTTCAACGCTCGACTACGACCTTCTCATGCACGAGGAACTCGGTCGACAGGCGCTGGAACAGTTCGACGCAGCGTTGCGTCAAAAGGGACTAAACTCGACCGATTACATCTATATGCCAGCGCATCCTTGGCAATGGTTCAATCGGCTCTCAACTATCTTCGCGGCGGATATCGCCAACCGGCACATTGTCTGCCTAGGCCAGGGGAAGGACATATATCATGCCCAGCAATCGATCCGCACACTTTTCAATATAAGCGATCCGCATAAACGGTACGTGAAAACGGCGCTGTCGATACTTAACATGGGGTTTATGCGCGGCTTGTCACCGACACACATGCTGGCGACGCCCGCCATCAACGAATGGTTGAAGAATTTGCTCGACAGTGACTCCTATTTAGCCGCCAACGGCTTCAGCATCCTTCGCGAGGTCGCGACGATTGGCTATCGCAATCGTTGTTTCAACACCGCCCTCAAGAAGGACTCCCCTTACAAGCAGATGCTTTCTGCGCTGTGGAGGGAAAGCCCCCTTCGGCAGTTGAAAGAAGGGGAACGTCTGATGACAATGGCGTCGCTGCTTCATGTCGATTACAATGGTGAAGCACTCGTGACAGCCCTCATCAATGCCTCGGGGTTAGACGCCGCCGCTTGGCTACGCCGCTATTTTGAATCTTATCTGGCGCCGCTTCTCCACTGCTTTTATGCTTACGATCTAGCGTTTATGGCACATGGAGAAAATATAATTCTAGTTATGAAAGATCACGCTCCGACGCGAGTTATCATGAAAGACATTGGCGAGGAGCTTCGTATTCTAGGCGGAGATCTCAACGTGCCGGAGGAGATTAAGAGGATCTGCATTCAAGTAAATCGCGACATGAAGCACGACTTCATTTTCACCGACGTTTTCGACTGCTTCTTTCGTTACTTGGCTGTAACACTCGAAGAACATCTTGATTTTCCGTCGACACACTTCTGGCAGCTCGTAAGCGAGTCCATCCTTGGCTACCAGACGAAACATCCGGAATATGACGAAAAATACAGGCAGCATGACCTATTCGCTCCAGAATTTCTGCGACGATGTATGAATCGACTGCAGATACAAAAAAACCAGCAAATGGTGGACTTCGGTGATCCGGGAGAATACCTGCACACCGTCGGCACGCTGAAGAACCCACTGGCGGGCATTCGCAAAGTGACCAGTGCAGGTTAAGCTTGAAGGAGGCGCGTATTTTAAATGAACAATGTAGTTAGCCGGTTTTGGGCCAATACCATACCCCCCCCTTGGGGTAAGCAACCCCTTGCGTAAACGCCGCCGCAGCATGTTGCGCGTATCAGGCGCCCGCTCACCAGCGCGTCGCCTGCTTCCATTCTGAAAGGAGGCGCCTAATTTTTTTATCGCCTTCGGGCCGGCTTTCCAGGTGCCGTCAACACTGACACGGTTAGGCGCCCAAAGCTTGATTTGTGTAGACCTCGCTACCTTAAGCATAAACCTCGTCGAACGCCTTCAATCAAGCACTGCGGCCTTGACGCTCATGCTAGGAGATCATGGCCGCGTTGGAGGTAAGTGCGGCTCTAACTTATGGCTAGAAGGGAGCTTCTCATGTACATTCTAGAAACGCCGCGCCTAATCCTAAGGCCACCGTCGCATAGCGACGAGCTTCTTCTACATGAGCTTCATAGCGATCCATTTGTGGTAAATGCCATGTGGGATGGAGTCTATCCGACCCGAGAGCAATCGAAAGCTAAACTACAACAGTTCATCCATCATTGGCAGAGCAATGGTTTCGGCTTATGGATGGTGTTCGTAAAAGGCGAAGGCCAAGTCGGAAAATTCGCAGGCTACTGTGGATTGATGTACAGTGGCCCGTATCTGCCCGAAGATCCCACTAATGTGGAAACCGTATCGTGCCTCCACCTTGCGTCTTCCGGTAAGGGGATCGCCGCAGAGGCCGGCAGGGCAGCGATCCAGTTTGCTTTCGAGAACCTAACGCTCGAGAAGGTCACTTCATTCATTCGCCCAACGAACACGCGTTCGCTTCGGAAAGCACCGAAAGTAGGCCTTCGCTATGTAAGAGACCGGGTCTACAATAACGTAGTTATGCGATATTTTGAAGTGACAGTCTTGACTGCTGTAAAAATCGAAAAAGTCGTCGTTATCTCTTGTTAGTATCATTGTTTCTCGGAAGACGGTGATGCAAGAAACCGTAGGCGAGCGCTGCTCTCGCCCTACGAACTTGCAATCATTCACACCGACGCACCGGCGTGTCCGGAGATGCATGTGCCCTGGAATTGAGAGCTTGTCGGTTCAGAGATAGTTCAGATGGGTCGCTCGGTCTCGCTTCGGGCATGCCCTCGACCGATTTGGCGATCAAATCGCTCCGTTACAGACGGCATGATGTGGAGCTGCCGCGCCGTAAGTGACCATATCTCAGGCGGTAGGAGGAGCGCTTTGCTGAAGAAGCCCATCACACTTGGTACCTTGATGGGGAGTTGCGTGGTTTTCGATTATATCGTCGTGGGTGGTGGCTCCTCTGGATGCGTGATGGCGAGCAGGCTCTCCGCCTATGGCGCTCGCGTGCTGCTCATTGAAGCTGGCCCTGATACGCCGCCGAATGCCATTCCTGACGACATCCAGGATGGCGACCCAACGCGTGCTTACCTTAATCCCGGTTATCGATGGCAGTCACTCCACGCGACAACGGTGCGAGGTGGCCGCAAGCCTGTCCATTACGAACAGGCGCGCGTCATGGGTGGCGGCTCCAGCATCAATGCCCAAGTCGCCAACCGCGGCGGGCCCGGAGATTACGATGAGTGGGCCTCAAGCGGTGCAACGGGCTGGGGTTGGGAAGACGTGCTGCCCTACTTCCGTCGTCTAGAATGCGATTTGGATTTCGGCGGGGAATTTCATGGCACGAACGGCCCCTTGCCAATCAAACGTGTGCGCCAATCAGACTGGTCGGGCTTCATCCGGGCAATCTCCGATGCTTACGATGCTTTGGGGCTTCATTTCAGGCCAGACTTCAATGGTGCATTCGGTGATGGCTATTCAGTTGTCCCATTGACCAACCGCAATGGTCATCGGGTCTCCTCCGCGATGGCGTACTTACCCGAAACCGTCCGCTCTCGCCGCAATCTAACGATTTTATCCGAAACGACAGTTGCGCGGCTGACCTTTTTGGGAACAACGGTAACGGGGGTCGAGACGGAGAACAAATCGGGCGTGCAATCGTATAGCGCTTCTTGCGTTATCCTGTGCGCAGGAGCACTCCATTCACCCGCCATATTGATGCGCTCCGGGATCGGCCCCGCGAAGGAATTAGTACAATTCGGAATCCCTATCGTTGCAGATTTGAAAGGTGTGGGCCAGAATCTTCAGGAACACCCCACGATTTGCGTTTCGGCCTATTTGAAGCCGGCCGATCGCTTGTCACCCGGCGTGAGCGAATATATTCAGATGCACGCCCGCTACTCGTCGGGTTACGAAGGCTGCCCGTCGACCGATATGGCAATATCGACTGTTGCCAAATCATCCTGGCACCCGCTGGGGAGGCGCCTCGGCACTCTCGCCGTGTGGGTCAATCGCAGCTACTCGACGGGAACTGTGGCGCTCAAGGGTAGTTCGCATAAAATAGAGCCGGAGGTCGATTTCAACTGGTTGAGCGACAAGCGGGACGCCGAGCGCCTCAAGCAGGGCTTTCGCTTCATAGTCCGCCTGCTGCAGCAAGATTCGCTGTCCTCTGTGGCGCTGGACCCGTTTCCGTCAGCGTTGAATGCGCGAGCGAAGCTGGTGAGCAAGGTCACAAGCACAAACTATGCACTCACGTCATTTCTGGCGCTGCTCATGGACGCGTCGCCGCGGCTGCGCCGTGGGCTGATTAGGCGCGTCATAACGGATGGGGATAGCATTTCCGATCTCGTCAACGACGAGAAACATCTGGATCGGTATATTCGCCAGAACGTCATCCCAAGTTGGCATCCGACGTCGACCTGCAGGATGGGGGCAGCCGCGGATCCTGGCGCTGTGACCGATCCGTCGGGACGCGTTCATGGTATTTTGGGTTTGAGGATCGCCGACGCTTCCGTCATGCCATTTTGCCCTCGGGCGAACACAAACATTCCGACGATTATGGTGGCTGAGAAATTGGCCGACACAACCTTGAGAGACGGCAGACGGAGCTAAATCGCTGCCTGCTTTGCTGCTCGGCTAGTCGTCTCGTCGAGACGGCGGATAACGTCGACAAGCGCTTCCTCAGCTCATGTGCTCCTTGGTGCCGCCAGGCAGAACGCCGAACCCGATGTAGATGGCTTTTTTGCGAACGAAGTCTTCGTCCCTGAGCTTGACCGCTCGACCCGGATAGCGTCGAAAAAGACTATGGGATAGGAAAATTTCGAGCGGTCGGTTTCTGCCATTCGGCCATCGTCCGGGACGGCGTGTGTGATGGACGAGCTCAGGTAGCTGGCGATACCTCGCGTCATAGAGCTCTTCGAGATGGCCGATCCTGCCATGAAACCCGGAGGTCGGCGCTGGTCTGGATTGAGCCTGGAAGTCATAAAGCAATTCAGAATTGTAAATCGCTCTTAGTATCTTGGCCGTGATAATGTTAAACTAACCGCGACGGATGTAACAATATATACAACTATATTAACATACAAATCGTTGTTATCTTCACCAGGAAGCGCTAGAGATCAATTGCTAAGACGGAATCACCGCCCAGCCATCGGCTTAGCCTTAGAATGGGACATCATGTCGACTTTCGTTATTATTGGAAGAGACGGCGCGTTGCCCACATCCAAGGAACTGTCGACTTTGAGAGCCGCGGCAAACACTAATCAACTTAAGCGCCCAAAAAGGGGATTGACTATGACCACGCTGCCGAAAATTTCACTTTCGAAATTGAGAGACGATGCAACGCGACGTGACGAGCGCCAGCGCCTGCAAATGGCATGCCAGGAATACGGGTTCTTCTACCTTGTCGAGCACGGCATCCCCGGGGAACAGATCGCGCAAGCCATTGAGGCTTCCCGGCGATTCTTCGCATTGCCACAGTCGGTTAAGGAACGCTACGGGCACGCCTTTCAGGACGTGTACCCCACTGCCGCCCGTGGATACAGTCCTTTACACGGCGAAATGCTACATCCTGAGGCCGGCTTCGATCCAAAGGAGGTATTCGACCTCGGAATTGAGAACGAAGGCGACCGGCGTCCGTTCTCCGGCCGCACGCGCCTTCCGGATGAAGCCTTGGCTCCTGGCTTCGCAAGAAACCTGCTTGCTTTGCAGGCTACCGTGCTCGCCGGGATTGTCCCCCAGATCGGGGATGCGCTGGCGGACCTGATAGGTATGGAAGAGGCATGGTTCCAACGCCATTTCAGCACGCCGACGCTTGGGCAACGCGTGATACGGTATCCAGCTCGCGGCGGCACTTGCGCAAAGCACACGGATCATGGCTTCTTCACGCTGCTGCTGCAAGAGGAACTCCCCCTGCGTTCCTTGCAGGTGTGGTTCCGCGGTCGATGGATGCCGGTGCCGAGCCTGCCCGATAGTCTCGTAGTCAATCTGGGCGACCTCCTTCAGGTCTTGAGCGACGGCCGCTTCAAGAGTACGCCCCACCAGGTCGTGCATAGTGGTCCGACTGATCGAATTTCGCTGCCCTTCTTTATTTATCCCGAGATCGACGCTCGCCTGACTTCGCGACAAGGGCAGCAAGTTAGTGTTGTAGAAATGATGCTGCGCAACGTTGAGTCAATATGGGTGACTGGGAATGGCGCCGGACGCGCGCGCGAACTGCAATGATTGTCTGCTTTTCTAAAGCATGCGCAATTATGGCGCCGACGCGGTGCAGATCTCCGTGGTAAGCTGGAAGAACTCTCGCATCCGCTAGATTGTCCCGCCGTCGCGCGTGTAGCGCGGCGGTCGGAAGCCCGCTTCGGGATGAATGCACCTATGGTGTCAGATTGTTTGCATCGTGTGGTCGCAGGGAAAGATCGCACTAGATCTGCACCGCTGTCGCAAACGTGCTGCGGGAAAACCTGAGGGAACTTGATCCCATGATAACGCTCGCCCAACTCGCGCTTGACGTATCGCGAACCGAGCTCCCGGGAACCAGTTCCAGCGCGACCACGACGCCGTCACAGGCGGAAAGATCTTATAACACCCGGCGGTCGCGTGCTGCACGTCTTGCGGGCCGGTGGCAGTTATCGCAAGCCGTCAACCTTTCAGGCCGAACACCTCGCGCCCTGGAGCCCATTCTCAGCCGGAGCCCGCCCCTCATGGAGATTCGTCTCGCAGGCACTGCCGACCGCGATGCATGGCGGTCCCTTTGGTACGCATATTGCGCCGACCAAGGTCTCAATTCATCAGAACAGGCGACAGATAGGATCTGGCGGCGCATCGAGCGCCCAGACGAACCGATTAACGCGCTGATCGCGGTCTCAGCAACTGGCGTTACCATAGGTTTTGCTACCTTTGTCATTCACCCGTATACTCTTAGCGATCGTCCGGTCTGTTTTCTCGCAGATCTCTATGTCGACGAGTCTTCGCGGCGCCAGGGGATTGGCCAAGCCATGCTCACGAATCTGGCCTCCTACGGTCGCGACCAAGGCTGGCTGAGAATCTATTGGAATACGGACAGATCAAATTATCATGCGCGGGCGCTCTATGACAAGATCGGTAAATTGAGTCCATACCTTACCTACTACTATGACCTGTAGACTTGCTCTGAGGTCGTAACGAAAGCGCATTGACCTGCCCCAGTCTTTTAAACAGTGGCGAGTAGACTAGAGGTGCAGCCATTTATGTTGCGCACATGGGCTTGCAGCGGAATGTATTTTCGGCGCGATGATCCATTGATCAGGCAAGGACCGTGTTCGAGGTAAACTCCGTGCGGTGGTCTGCGACGATCATGCCGGGCTTGCCGCGCTGGGCGATCAGGTCGTCAGTTCGCGAGCAACGCGGCGACCAGAGATCTGTGTCCGGAATCGCGTAAGGCATTCGCGCGTCACGTCGTCGACGAGTTGATCGGCCGCAGGAGAACTGGTCGTACAGCGACCAGCGTGCGTTCGGCTTCGCCTCGACACGGATCGGCCCCGCATGCCGACCGCCGCTCGCCGTCCGCACTTCAACAAGGTAGGCGACATCTCGTCGACCGGCAAGATCTATTCCGGACGTCCGCGCTGTCGTTATGACAAGCCATATTCTAATTTAGATCTCAAAAATCTTCCGGGGAGCAGTGGTCAGTACCTCGACGCCGGAGTCTGTGACACGGAACGTTTCGCTGATGACGTATCCAAAATCCTCCTCGATCCAATTACCTAACATCAGGTGAAAGGTCATGTTTGGTAGCAACTCTGTCATATCGCCATCCTTAAGGCTTGCGGTCGGCTCCAACCAACCAATGCCGTGTGCATAGCCGCAACGCGTCTCCTTTTTGAGGCCCCGCTTCTCGATGCTGCGATTGAAGGCGTTGGCAACATCGCTGCAAGTCGCTCCTGGCCGTATCGCATCAAGAGCGACCTCAAGGCCGGCGACTTGGATCTCATGCACGCGACGTAGACGATCGGAGGGTGAGCCGATCGTGTAAGTGCGCATAAGCCCAGCACAGTAACCATATCGCGCACCGCCGATTTCGAGATTCACCTGCGATCCATAGCGAAAAACGTCCTCGCTCCACGGAATGTGGCACGTTCCCGTTCGCGGTGATGAACACAAACTTATTCCCTCGATCCCGCTTCCTGGCTTACCGTTTGCGCCGCGCACCAACGTTGCCACAATTTCCGCGCACGCGTCTGCTTCACGCACCCCGGGGCGTATTACCTCAGCAGCGCGTCGAATCGCGGCGTCTGAGATTGCCGCCGCCTCCCGCATTACAGCTATCTCGAGATCTGACTTGATGAGCCTTTTCCAAGTGACCGCCTTAGTAGCATCGACGATCGTGGCACCAGGCAGGCGCATCCTAAACTTTTTCGCCGATTGCGATGGAAGGCAGCATAGCTCGATTCCTATGCCTCGACTCGCGAGGCCGACGTCCTCCAAGTAATCGACTACCGCGTCATAGCCATCCTTGTCAGGATTTCCAATATACGCTTCGGGGTATGCGACGATTTTGTCGCGCTCCATAAAACATTGATGAATGGCTGCCGGCGCATCACAGCGGCGCAGAATGAACGTCGGTTCCTCTTCTCGTATCGAAACCACAACGGCCTGAGGAACATAGGCTGATAGCGCGGTGTACCCCGTGAGATAGGTAATGTTATGTTGGTCGGAAACGACGAGCGCGTCGATATCGCACCGACCCATTTCGAACTTCACCGAGCCGAGCCGGCGAAGGTATTCACTTCTAGGGAATGCCTGGGGTCCCTTGGATATATTCATAAGTTTGAACTCCAGCTATGCTTTTGACAACAAGGCGAGCTATTGCGGGTAAGAGTTCTTATGCTGGCGACGGATCACCTCTCAGTTGGGGGGGAGTCGTGGGGCTGCAGATCGCTCCTGTTCGCCCGACGGCGGTGTGATAGACCAAGCGATTAAGTCGACAGCTCGTTGGAGTATCGCTTCGGTCTGAGCAAGGCTGGGTGAAACGGCGACGACATGTCCTATCCAGTCTCGAAAATCGCCTTTCCTGAAGATCGGCGCGTTGGGTTCAACATACAATTTGATTTCAGCGACACCTGGTACCGCGATCGCCTGACTGCCGCCATCGATCCAATCGAGGGTGCCGTCGCAATCAGCAACTAGGAACCGCGCGGCTGCGGTCTGCAAATGCCTTCTGCGCAAATCCCATTCCTCGCCGACGACAAGCTTGATGTGCTCGGTGACCAGATCGACACCGCTCGCCAGTTGGACCAGTTCAGGCTCAAGCGCACCAGCAAGACGCGGATTCACTTCGATTACAACCGGGCCATGATTAGTCAACCGGAGCTCGATGTTCGTTGGCCCCCAATTAAGGCCAAGAGCTTGCAAGCACCTCAGCGAAACATCAACGATACGGTCATGATCGTCTTCCGCAAGCGGGGCCGGGAAGGTCGTTTCACGGAAGACGAAATGCGGTGGGGGGCCGAAATCAACGGCGACAATCCCAATAACCTCATTGCCCATTATCTCCACGCTATAAAAAGGGCCGCGCGCGAATTCCTCAACCAATATCCTCGGCGAAGACGGCCAGATGTGCTTCCCACCCAACAGATAGGTCGTGTGGTCAGCTAACTCATCGGCGTTGCGGCACAATCGGACACCGATGCTACCGCTGCCGATTGCCGGCTTAACAATTACGGGAAAGCCGATCTCCGCGACAGCGCTTTCTACTTCTGCCACATTCAGCGCCATGCGATAAGCGGGTATCGGAACTCCGGCTTCCGCAAGTAGCTGGCGCTGAGAGAATTTGTCACAGCATCGTTCAATCAATTCGGGGTTGGGTCCCGGTAAGTCGAAATGCCGACATAGTTTGCCAACGGTTGCATAGACCGACTCGTCGATGCCCGAGAAGCCCGTGATACCAGCGATGTCATTGGTCTCACGCAGCCTGGAACATTCGCGAATCAAGGTATCAAGATTGGTTGTATCGACACGGATTGCCTCGCTTCTTTCCGCCGCAAGATACTCGTACTGTGTTGGATCAACTGATAGTGTAATTGGATGAAAGCCAAGACGCCGGGCCGCGTGGATGTATCGTATTCCATTACCTCTTGCATGGCCTTCAACCAGGATGAGAGCTTTCCTTGACATTGGCTGTTCTCCACTCTGCGTTTTTGTCGATAGGTCGTTTTGCCATCGTGGACCTCAGACTTAAAGACAACGATCCAAGGCCAAACATTCCGTGAAATTGGTCGCCTCTACCCGCAGCCGCTGGCTGAAGCTGAAGTTGCCTTTGGCGCAGCAAAATCGTCTTCCCAGATCTGGGCAGAACCGATTGGGCTTGATGGCAACTGACCGAATAGTGGCCGAGTGGGATAATGCACTGTATCGCGTACCAGAGTACTGGGGACGAGTACGCCCTTGACCGGGACCCGGCGCCACGAGCTGTCACCGAAAGGCCCTACTAGGGAGTGAGTTTTAGCGCGTTATCGCCGGGAGAGCCCTCGCGAATCGAGAACGTTATCCTTCCATCGTCGTCTATTGCACCCTCGTAGAACATGTGGTCGCAGATAG
Source organism: Mesorhizobium sp. WSM4307 (assembly GCF_007003945.1). Taxonomy (NCBI): domain Bacteria; kingdom Pseudomonadati; phylum Pseudomonadota; class Alphaproteobacteria; order Hyphomicrobiales; family Phyllobacteriaceae; genus Mesorhizobium; species Mesorhizobium sp. WSM4307. The sequence goes on along the minus strand of NZ_VFTB01000022.1, from coordinate 25,343 downwards.
AATTATCCCGGTGGAAAGTCAGCACTCGCGGCTTGATCTCCACCATCTGATGCTCCTCGATGTATGCGGAGGAGCAAACGATTATTTCGTCCCCGACCTGACAGGTGCGAGCAGCGGCTCCGTTCAGCACGCAGCAACGAGAACCCCGCTCTCCATAAATCACGTAAGTGCTGATTCGAGCGCCCGATGATTTATTCCAGATTTCAACGAATTCCATTGGAAGGATGCCGGCTTCGTCGCAGTGATCTGGATCCAAAGTTATTGAGCCCCGGTAGTTCAAATTCGCGTCGGTCACAGTTATTCCATGAAGCTTGGCGGCAACAAATTTTCTCATCTACATTTCCTCTCGGCGGTGGGACACTGCGTCGACAAGCGATTGCTGTGTCTTGGTTTCAGGATGGATGGATGGACGTTCTGCGATTTGTCGTATTGTGGTTCTTAGGACAAAATTGATTACTCTGGCGTGGCCAGCACGAGACAGTCAGGCGAAGGCTGGTTGTGGTGGGCGGAGGCATTGCCGGCCGGCTGTCCCCCATTGGTAATGCCATCCGATACAGTTCCGACATGTTCCGTTCCTTTAATTAGTTGTGATTTCAGGTGACTGTGCCAATCGGCCCGTTCAACTGGATCGCACACAAAGTTGCAAACCTCGTGCCAAACTGGCTAATCAGGCCGGAAACAGAAATGCGTGATCTCTTTCAGCTATTTAGGTGAGCAGACCACGGATCGGATCAAGAAGGCACGTCGCGGACGCGACAAAATGTTGAGTGTAGGACGGGTTGAGGTGGCGCCCTTCTGCTGGTGGTCGTGCGGCCGATCTGGGCATCGTTGACTTCTGGCGGCGGGGATGTCGAGGACGCTCGGGTATTGGCTGTTCGGATCTTAGACGCGTGCAGCCTCATGCCTCGAATGCGGCCGTTTTACTTGTCCCAGTCGAGGCCTGCCTAAATGTTTGATCTCAGGTTTTGATGGGGCATCCTTATCTTCCGAATCAAAGGATGCACTATGGGCCAGGTTCTTCATGGGAGCGCCACGACGACAGAGGCGGTCCGTCGGGCGCCCGCTGATCAAGGGTTTGTTTTCAGCGATGGGATGGTCGCGGGGCTTACGCTCCTAAGGACGACCTTAAGAGCCCAGCCTCGCTACCGTGCCATGATCGCGCAAGGCGGCCCTCGCCGGAGGCGTACCCGAGGATCGCCCCTGACCAACAAGGAAAAGCCGGATCGACGCGGTCATGTATCCTCTAAGAGTTGTCATGACGCTTACCTCCTTCAGGTTGTGTGCGTCAAGTTCTGCAAAATGGGGCGGCCACGATGCTGGTCATGCGGCTTGGCGTAGAGCGAGCTTCTTGTGCTCGCGCAGATCGTCCATGTTGATGTAGCGGTTGGCCTCCATCCAGTTCTCGTTGGTCTCGCAGCCAGCGCCCTGACGAGGCGCAGGCAGCTTTCATTGGGGAAGATGCGCATGACATTGGTGCGCCGGCGGATTTCCTCATTGTGCCGTTCAAGCATGTTGGTGCTCTTGAGATGCTTGTGATGCTGGCGCGGCAGGCAAAAGAAGGTCAGCGTGCGCTCGATGGTCTCCTCCACCCAACTCGTCAGTCGCGGATAGCGGCCCGACCATTTGGACAGCCATGCGGCGAGATCGGCCTTGGCCTCGGCGAGATCGCGCCGGTCATTAGAGCCAGCGCAAGTCCTGCAGGCAGTCGGCGCCGTGCTTTCTCGGCAGGTGATCGAGCGCGTTCCTGAGGAAGTGGACGTAGCAGCGCTGCCAGGCGGCTTCGGGGATCACCTCGCCGATCGCCGCGACCAGGCCGGCATGATTGGCGGAGACAACCAGCTCGACGCCCTTGGGGCTGCGCGCCTTCAGCGCGACGAGGAAATCCCTCCAGGCCGAGCGGCTTTCGCGATTGGCCATCTCGACGGCCAGGATCTGGCGCCGGCCGTCCCAGTCGATGCCGACAGCGATCAGCACCGCCTGGCTCATGACGACGCCGGCCTCACGCACCTTCTCTTAGCGCGCATCGAGGATGAGGTAAGGAAACGGCTCTTGAAGGGGGCGCCTGGCAAAGGCAGCGAGGCTCTCGTCCAGCCGCTTGTTGATGGCCGAGATCGACGAGGCCGAGAACGCATGGCCGCACAGCTCTTCCGTGATCGCCTTGACCTTGCGGGTCGACACGCCCTGCACATACATCTCCGCAAGCGTCGCCACCAAGGCCCGCTCCGAACGCTGGTAACGCTCGAGAAGCTCGGTCGAGAAGCGGCCGGCCCGGTCCTGCGGAACCCGCAGCTCAAGCTTGCCGACCCGCGTGACAAGGGTGCGGCCGTAATAACCCGAGCGGTAGCCGAGCCGCTCAGGTGTGCGCTCGCTCTTCGAAGCCCCCAGCGCCTCGTCCATCTCGGCCTCGAGTACCTCCTGCATCACCGCACGGATCACTTCGTGAAGTCCGTCCGGGTCCGAAAGCAGAATGTCTTTGATGGCAGCGCTGCCGGTCTTACTTTCAATCTTGGTCATGGTGGCGTTCCTTCGCGGGAATCGGTGACGTGAACAATCACCAGCCTGCCATGACCGCCCTCTCTCAGCGAATTTGCAGAACTGTCAGCACACACCCTCCTTCATCACAAACCCAACCGAACAACTGGGCAGGTGTTCCAAAAAACGCCGAGTTCCAATAAGGACTCAGGTCCTGGTCCGCTATTGTCACCCCTTCCAAGTCGATGTGTTCGTCACAAATCTTGCGCAATTGAGAAAGGTCGCCCGGGCGTACAACTCTGATTTCCACAGTATTCTCCTGCTTCTCGTTCCGGCACACGTCAGGGGATTTGCTTGCGCAGTTGCCTGATGTGGCAGGTGAGCCAGCCCGCATATTGGCCGTCGTATTGTGGGCCGCGACGCTCACATGTGCGCACCCGATGAAGTGTAGATGTGTTTGTTTCAGGCAATGAGGCGCGTCTTGTGAGCACCGCCACGGTGGACCTGAAATCGCCTCACAGACGCTTGCCCACTGAACACGTCCCCGCCATGACCGGGGACGTGTTAAGGCACATTGCCTTCAGCCTCTGCAGAGGTCAGCGGTCTTGCTGCCGTCCGCAGGTTGTCTTTGCCGTAGCCGTATTTGCCGAATACTGCCATCATTTCGCCAGAGCCAACATAGTCCTGCATACGGCATTGAACGCGTCGACCGCAGCCTGCTCGTTGAGCTCGAAGGCGATAGCAGGATAGTTGGCTGGCGCGATGAACGAATCGGCCAGCTCAAGGCTGTGGTCCTTCTTAACAAGTCCAGTCGCTGTAAAGTAGTCGAGGGCACCGGCGGCGGCGCGACAGCCTGTCCGCCGGCGGTCCGGCGACCTGCATGATTTTGTCGTCGGCGATGCCTGACTTTTTCGCGTCCTGGACCGCGGTGTAGCCTGTATCACTGACGAAGGTGAGTCCCTTGTCACGCACATCCTCATAAGAATGCAGCCCTTCCGGGTTGCCCTTAGGCACCAGCAGTGCGCCTCTCTCCGTAGCGATCGGTTCGCTGAACAGCACGTTGCGGCAGCGCTCCGGCTTGATCCACATGCCGGCCGTGATGAAGTCGAAGCGGCTAGCCTGCAGGCCGGGGACAAGTGAGCCCCATTCGGTTACGACCGGCTCGATTCTATTCTCGTGTTTTTGCGCGACGCACGCAAATGCCAGACAATCCGATCCCCAAATTAATTCCCAGCACCGCAGGTTATTTGGTGTCCGCTTTTTCAACGAGACGCTCCATGAGCGTGCTGTAGGCGACAAAACCGGTGTGAGACCAGAAGGTCTTGCGGCCAGGATTGGTCTCCAGCACGTCGAGGAAAATCCTTGATTTGTTGTGGAAACGAGACCGAATAAGCAGCTCAAGGGTCCTGCAGCCAATCTCCGAACGTCGGTGTTGGCAGCTGACGTAGAATTGCCTCAAAAAGACGCGTTGCCCACTCGGCTCCGCATTGTCTGGCTCCAAACGATGAGTGGCGAGGCCCACAATCTCGCCGTTCTGGCTGAAGAGGTCGACCATCCAAATTTCGCGATTCACCAACTGAATAAACCGCTCCTTGAGTTCTGAAACCGTCATCGGGGTTTCGATGCTTCTCGGCCTCGATCAACTCGCGGTTCAACATTGCCAACTTGTCGAAATCTTCGGCGGCAGCTCTGCGAATCTCAATTGTCTCTGAAGCACTGTGATCCTCTCCTGACCCATGCGACCCACGCAGCGGGCTAGGCAATGCGCTCCTACATGTCCGTGGTGGGTAAAGCCCGTCCGCAGCCAAAAATCCTATGATTAGAGTTGTTCTCGATGACCTCCGATACGGATTCTCTCGCCGGGCTTATTTCGATTTGGTCGAGGTCATTGAATCCTGCATCGCCCGACAGCCGCGCCGTCGGTAGGGATCAGCAAGCGTTCAATTTCCAGATGGTGGCTGCGAGAGGCGGATACCAACGTTTCTCGTCTGAACGTAGCCGTCCAGCGCTTCCTGACCCTTCTCCCTGCCGTAGCCGGACTGGTTTATCCCACCGAACGGTGTTTCCACCCCGCCCACATACCACCCATTCACGTACACTTGACCGGCCCAAAGGCGGTCGGCGGTCCAGAGGGCCCGGTCAATATCCCGCGTGAACACGCCCGCTGCCAGACCGTGAACGGTGTCGTTCGCGAGATTGACGGCCATTCCCGGATTATCGAACGTGGTAACGGCAAGAACAGGACCGAATACTTCTTGCTGGAAGAGATTGCTGTCTCGCGCGACATCGGCAAACACCGTGGCCGCCATAAAGTAACCGCTCCGCTCCGAAAGCGCAGTCCCGCCGGTTACGAGTCGCGCGCCCTGCGAGAGGGCCGTCTGGCAGGCCCGCTCAACTCCTTGTCGTTGGTTTCGGGAGATCAACGGGGTGATGTCGCAGTTTTCGCGTCCTGGACCGACCGACAGTCCTTCGACGCAGACCCTCACTCTTTCCACCAGTTTGTCTGCAATAGAACGTTCCACAATAAGACGTGTAAGGTTGTTGCAATTCTGGCCTGCATTCAGAAAGGTCCCGACGCGTACCGCTTCCACAACGCAGTCGAGGTCGGCATCGGAATACACAACTGCAGCCGACTTTCCGCCCAGTTCCATTATGCAGGGCACGATCCGATCCGCTGCCGTCTTGAGCACCGTCCGCCCAGTAGTAATCGAGCCCGTGAAGACGATGTGGCGAACGTCGGGATGTTCGATCAGCGCCTGGCCTGCCGTTTGGCCGTATCCAGTGAGCACGTTGACCGCTCCGGCAGGCAGCCCCGCTGTCTCACAGGCACGCGCAAGTTCAACTCCGGAAAGGGGAGCTAGTTCCGGCGACTTCACCACGACTGAGTTGCCGGTTGCGATGGCGCAGGCCAGCGAGCGGGCCGTCAGTTCAAGTGGACCATTCCACGGAACGATCTGGGCGGACACGCCGAAGGGACTTCTGACTGTGTAGTTGACCAGGTTGGCCCCGCGCGGGATCGAGCGCCCTTCAAGTTTGTCGGCCAAGCCACCATAGTATCGCAGGTATCTGATGGCGGTCTGAACCTCGCCATCGGCAAGTTCCAATGCCTTCCCCGTCTCCGCGCAGTTAATGGCTGCGATCTCGTCGAAACGCGCTTCAAGGGCGTCGGCAACGCGAAACAACATGCGACCGCGATCATACGGATGCATGTCTATCAGCACGCGGTCGCGAAAAACGCGGTGAGCAGCAGTAACGGCAAGCTCGATGTCTTGGGGTCCTGCTTCAGCTACGACAGCAATCGTTTCGGCGCTCGCCGGGTCATCGACCTCGATGCGTGTGCCGGACACAGAATCCCGCCACTCGCCATCGATATAATTTTTGACTACGTCGTTGCTGGCCATCCAGTCCTCTTTCTTATCGCTCGATTTTCTTCGAATTGGCGCAGCGACAGTGGTCGGCGCCGCAGGAAGAACGGCAACCGTGGTATCGGTCCGGCAGTGAAAGCCCTAGTCTGCCGTTCAGCCGCTCCGAGTTCGCCCACTGCCACATGCCACGGAACGGCCTTCCCGTTCCGTGACTGCGAGCGGCCCGATTTTGGACCTGCTAGTGGCCCGGTGCTTTGTCGGCTAGCGAGCCGCGCCTCCACCGTCGAGGGTAGTCGCTACTGCGCCAATGCTGTCGCGAATGATGGACAGACCACGCCGAAGGTCAGCCTCGGCGATGGTGAGGGCAGTCATGAACTTAAGCACCTCACCGTATGAGCCGGCGATCTCGATCACCAAGCCCCGACGAAAAGCCTCCTGGGAGACCAGACCTGGCAAGGAGTGGTGCTTCGGTGAAACGAGTCCGTACATCAGACCGCGGCCTCGCACGCTCAGGCCGAGGGTGGGGAATTCCTCGGTAATCGCGTTGAGTTCTTGGACCAAGATCGCAGACTTGCGAGCGATCTCATCCTCGAACTTGGAGTCGGACCAGTAAGCTTCGAGGGCCGCACGAGCAGTGACGAAAGCATAGTTGTTGCCTCTGAAGGTCCCGGTGTGTGCGCCCGGGGCCCAGACATCAAGTTCAGGCTTGATGAGAATAAGGGCCATTGGGGTTCCGATCGCCGACAAAGATTTGGACAGGGTAACGATGTCCGGCACAATTGCAGCCGCTTCGAAACTGAAGAAACTGCCCGCGCGACCGACCCCGGCCTGGATGTCATCGAGGATCATCAAGATTCCGTGCCGCGACGTTAGCTCGCGCAGCCGTTGCAGCCAAGTAACGCTCGCAGCATTGATGCCGCCTTCACCTTGGATCCCTTCCAGGATCACCGCGGCAGGTTTGTCGAGGCCACTGTTGGGGTCATTGAGAAGCTTTTCGAAGTAATCGATTGTGTCAACTGACGCCCCCAGGTAGCCTTCGTATGGCAACGATGTCACATGGGCGAGGGGAAACCCGGCAGCGGCCCGGTGCTCCTTGTTTCCCATCGCTGCCAATGCTCCAGCGCTTTCCCCATGGAACGAGTTGGTAAACGAGACGATGTTCGATCTCCCGGTCACCTGGCGAGCCAGTTTTAGACTCGCTTCGACCGCGTTCGTACCTGTGGGGCCGGGAAACTGTAATTTGTATGTCAGACCACGAGGCTTGAGAATGTATCGCTCGAAAGCTTCGATGAAGGCTTTCTTGGCCGTCGTGGCAAGGTCCAGCCCATGCACAATTCCGTCGCGCTCGATATAATCCAGCAGCGCCTTCTTGATGACGGGGTTGTTGTGCCCATAATTCAAAACGCCTGCACCGGCGAAAAAGTCGAGATATTCCCGACCGTCTGCAGCGATGAGAGTGGTCCCGACTCCGCGATCGAATAGGGCGGGGAAGGCGCGGACGTAGCTGCGCACCTCAGACTCCAGGCGATTGAAAACCGCGAGACCTGCATCCATTTCAGGTGCGAATTGCTTGCTCATAGGCGAACTCCTCAATCTGAAGCCTGCAAAGCCAGGCCTCTTCTGCTTTATGAAGTGGCGTGTAGGTGCCGTTGTGAGACAATAGCGCGCTACATTGGGCGCCTTGCGCAAATTCTGAGCGGCGGGATGCAGTAATTATGCGAAATTGCCGGCAGGTTGCATAAGGCCGGCGGTTTGTGTGGCTGCGGTGACGATTTTTCCCAACCACCTCAAGACGGCTGCATTTGATGCAGCAACCGGGGCAGGCGAACCTAGCGCTCGATTCCCTATACACAGATGAGACTCTTGGCAGCGTGAGCCAACGAATGGAAGCCGAAGCGCGGAAATAGAGGTCCCCCCTATCATCATCGTCCAGTCGGCTTAGCGTTTAAGTTCCGAGACGTTTCCTCGGCCGAACTGGGCGCAAGGCCTCGGCTTTTGACCGTCGGCTGCCATTGTCAGTTGGGCGATGGTGGACAGCACTCTTCGGCCAATGGCTATAACTGACGTCGAGGACGATAGCCGACTTTGGTCCCATGCCTGGCCTGATCGTTTGGGCTTCCGTCTGCGCGGGGTTGAGGCTACAGTCGAGTGCATATCGCAGTTTTTCTGCGCAAATTGCAGCTATTCCGGAGAATGACCATGGAATTGGATCGGATAGATCTGAAAATCTTAAGCGCTGTTCAGCGCAACAATCGCCAAACAACGGAAGAATTGGGCCAACTGGCCGGTATATCGCCCACGGCCTGTCAGCGGCGATTGAAGCAGTTGCGACAAATTGGCGTAATTGAGGCTGATGTTGCAATCGTGTCGCCTGAGGCGGTGGGCAGGTCCCTGATGATGCTGGTCTTGGTCGACATTGAGCGCTATCGTTCCGACGTCATCGATCGCTTCAAGCAGTCTCTACAGAAGGCGCCTGAAGTAATGAGCGCGTATGCGGTCACCGGTAACGCCGATTTCGTTCTCCTTCTCTCCGTGCGTGACTTGGCAGAGTACGACGCATTCTCGAGGCGTTTCTTCTTTGATAGCCCGGCTGTTAGAAATTACAGCACGATGATTGTGATGGATCGCACGAAGGTAACCTTGGCGGTGCCAATCGATGTATAGAACGCGCAATCTTACGCGCATTCAACAACTGGTTGATCCGATTCACCGATGACTGGCGCAAGGGTCAGCCGCCTTGCCCGCCGGCCATGATTGGGACGGGAGTTTTCGTACCGCTAAAGCGGCGATGGAGCGCAAGGCGAAGCATCATTCTGCTCCTTACAACGGCCTCGTCAGCGCGATGCTGCAAAAGCACTTCTGGACCTACCGGGCTGCATTCTGATGTATCTCGCGATAGGTTTGTCCCCTTCAGTCGCGATGCGCTTTGTCCACTTAAGTCACGACGCTCCGGCATCGCCTTCAGCCCTGATGGACTGCTGGCAAGGTCATGTTTAAACGTTCCGCCCCGTTGGGAGGCCGCCATAATGCGAATCTCTTAAGAATGCGCTGATTTCCTGCGTCCTGCAAGATAATTGCGCGTTTTTGCTTGCTCGCCGTCTGCTAGATTTTTGCCCGACTCAGACATTTGCGAGTTTGCGTGGTTTTCGATTATATCGTCGTGGGTGGTGGCTCCTCTGGATGCGTGATGGCGAGCAGGCTCTCCGCCTATGGCGCTCGCGTGCTGCTCATTGAAGCTGGCCCTGATACGCCGCCGAATGCCATTCCTGACGACATCCAGGATGGCGACCCAACGCGTGCTTACCTTAATCCCGGTTATCGATGGCAGTCACTCCACGCGACAACGGTGCGAGGTGGCCGCAAGCCTGTCCATTACGAACAGGCGCGCGTCATGGGTGGCGGCTCCAGCATCAATGCCCAAGTCGCCAACCGCGGCGGGCCCGGAGATTACGATGAGTGGGCCTCAAGCGGTGCAACGGGCTGGGGTTGGGAAGACGTGCTGCCCTACTTCCGTCGTCTAGAATGCGATTTGGATTTCGGCGGGGAATTTCATGGCACGAACGGCCCCTTGCCAATCAAACGTGTGCGCCAATCAGACTGGTCGGGCTTCATCCGGGCAATCTCCGATGCTTACGATGCTTTGGGGCTTCATTTCAGGCCAGACTTCAATGGTGCATTCGGTGATGGCTATTCAGTTGTCCCATTGACCAACCGCAATGGTCATCGGGTCTCCTCCGCGATGGCGTACTTACCCGAAACCGTCCGCTCTCGCCGCAATCTAACGATTTTATCCGAAACGACAGTTGCGCGGCTGACCTTTTTGGGAACAACGGTAACGGGGGTCGAGACGGAGAACAAATCGGGCGTGCAATCGTATAGCGCTTCTTGCGTTATCCTGTGCGCAGGAGCACTCCATTCACCCGCCATATTGATGCGCTCCGGGATCGGCCCCGCGAAGGAATTAGTACAATTCGGAATCCCTATCGTTGCAGATTTGAAAGGTGTGGGCCAGAATCTTCAGGAACACCCCACGATTTGCGTTTCGGCCTATTTGAAGCCGGCCGATCGCTTGTCACCCGGCGTGAGCGAATATATTCAGATGCACGCCCGCTACTCGTCGGGTTACGAAGGCTGCCCGTCGACCGATATGGCAATATCGACTGTTGCCAAATCATCCTGGCACCCGCTGGGGAGGCGCCTCGGCACTCTCGCCGTGTGGGTCAATCGCAGCTACTCGACGGGAACTGTGGCGCTCAAGGGTAGTTCGCATAAAATAGAGCCGGAGGTCGATTTCAACTGGTTGAGCGACAAGCGGGACGCCGAGCGCCTCAAGCAGGGCTTTCGCTTCATAGTCCGCCTGCTGCAGCAAGATTCGCTGTCCTCTGTGGCGCTGGACCCGTTTCCGTCAGCGTTGAATGCGCGAGCGAAGCTGGTGAGCAAGGTCACAAGCACAAACTATGCACTCACGTCATTTCTGGCGCTGCTCATGGACGCGTCGCCGCGGCTGCGCCGTGGGCTGATTAGGCGCGTCATAACGGATGGGGATAGCATTTCCGATCTCGTCAACGACGAGAAACATCTGGATCGGTATATTCGCCAGAACGTCATCCCAAGTTGGCATCCGACGTCGACCTGCAGGATGGGGGCAGCCGCGGATCCTGGCGCTGTGACCGATCCGTCGGGACGCGTTCATGGTATTTTGGGTTTGAGGATCGCCGACGCTTCCGTCATGCCATTTTGCCCTCGGGCGAACACAAACATTCCGACGATTATGGTGGCTGAGAAATTGGCCGACACAACCTTGAGAGACGGCAGACGGAGCTAGGCCAGGCGGCATGTACATTCTGCCGGAGCGCTGCCGCAATGTGGTGTTCACCGAGCCGCTTGCTAAGTTCACCGAAGCCCTGCTCATGCCGAATGGCAATCCCAAAAGACCAGCACTCCTTTGACGATATTCGTGATAAGGGCCTAACGCTGGTCACCACCGCCGGTTCCGACACGGTCACGACCGCCAAAGACGCGGGCATTCCGGAGGATCGTGTCATGCAGGTCGCCGGCCAGGCCGAATTCTTGCAGGCAGTGAAGGTCGGCCGCGCGGCGGCGGGGTCGCTAAACTACTTCACGGTAAGGAGCTCGCTGACAAGGTCGACAGCGTTGAAATGGCAGATCCGTTCACCCCGCCGGCTGGGAAGGCCGGCTACCCAAGTCTCGCCTTCCTGCCCAATCAGCAGGCGGTCGATGCCTTCAACGAGGTATTGAATACTTATATCGGCTCCGACCAAATGATGCAGTCGGTCAAAATACGGCTACACCAAAATCAATCTGCCGGACGGCACCAAGACCGGCGACCTGTGCAAGGGTTGAAATCTTGCGGGGAATGCCACCCATGCACCTAAAAGGCTCCCGGCCGCAGTGGCTGGGCGACGACAGAGCAAAGTGACAAGACGCGAGGCTCCGGGGTGCCGATTTCCGGTATTCAGACGAGATAGTTCGGCAACGTGGCATGTGAGGCTGCTACGCTCAGGAGTGAGCAATGGCAGTCCATCTCGCATGTCGCAATGCCGACCTGATGCCCCTCCTTTTGCCGAGGAACCGATGATCACCAAGCATCGCGTATCGGTTGATGGTGTCGAGACATCGTACTGCGAGAACGGAGCTGGTAGGCCGATTGTTTTCCTGCAGGGGGCGGGCTTCCGTGCAGAGGCTAAGAGTTCCTTTGTTCGGCAGCTGAACGGGCTATCCGATCAATTTACGGTAGTAGCGATTGATCAACTCCATTTTGGGGGAACGGATTATCCTGCTGACTGCAAATACATTAACCGGCTCGGTCGTGTGAATCATGTAATTAGCTTCCTCCAACAACTGGGTTTGAAGCAGATCACGCTAGTCGGCCATTCAGAAGGATCATTCGTCGACGCGCGGGTCGCGATCGTGCGTCCCGATCTTGTTTCTAAGCTTGTCCTGCTGACCGCTAACTCCGTGTCGCCGGCGTTCGGAGATGACCGTGACGAAGCTTGGCTGGAGGCCTGCCGGCAGGCTTACGGCTGTTCCGGCCCGATGCCGAGCGAAGAGGAATACATCACCGCACGGCGGAAAAGCTGCCGCGCCCACGGGCAGGATGTGGAATGCGCCGAGCGAGAAGCCTATCGGCGGGCCGCGGCTCGGGGACAATGGGAGATCTGGCAGAGATTGCCGGAAGACGAGACAAACCTGCATCGTTATCCACTGCTGCAGCAGAAGTATATCTTCCCCTACCTTGATCAGCTTCAGGCCCAGACGTTGATCATCTGGTCCAAGAACGACCCTACCGCGACGCCGGAGCAAGGGATCAACCTGGCGAAGCTGATCAGGAATTCAGATTTCCATCTGCTCAATAATGCCGGCGATTCCGTCCAGGTTGATCCGGAGCGAAGCCGTGAACAGACTCATCCGTCAATGGCACGAATGATCAACTGTGACGGGAACAATGCTCGGGCCAGCGTCTCCGAGGCGAATCTCTCAGCGGCGTGTCGCATACGACGAACTTGTGCCCTGCCATGGCAACAAGGGCATAGCCCAGGCGGTGGCGCCCATCCAACCGGGCAGGGCAGGAGTCATGCAAGACGTGGTGTGCCTCAGTTGGCCATACCACAGCTCGCGATTGTTCACTTCCAACGAACCACGGGGATGACGGAAATGTGCGTATGCACCCAAAAATCACCGAATTTCTGCGAATAACTTGCATTTCTCGCACAAAGCACCACAGCTGCGCTGCTACGCTCACGAAGCATGCACAAGTGGCGTAGCAAAGGATCGACTGGAGGAATCTATACCTAAGTGGGGACCCTGCAGCTCACACGATGATGGGAACCGCCGGACTACAAGCTCAACAAATGATGCAATGGTCTTTTCCCGAGGCATATCGGGAGACCATCGGCGATGCGAAAACGGAGGACTAACCAGTGGTCAAGTGGAAACTCGACGAATGCTTTAAGGCTGCAATCTTGAAGAGGATTGCCGCGCTCGGCCTGGCGGCGATGACAATCTCGTCCTTTGCCGGTTCGGCCTCGGCGGAGTCGCTGCTCGATAAGATTAAGAACGGAGAAACGATCCGTCTTGGCTTCACCAATGAGCCTCCCAGTGCCTATCCTGGTGCGAACAACGAGCCGCTTGGCCTGGTCAATGTGATGACACTGGACGTTCTGAGAAAGATGGGAACGACCAAAATCGAGCCGGTCGTAACCGATTGGGGTTCCCTTGTCCCGGGCCTCCAGGCTGGTCGCTTTGACATCATCACGGGCGGCATGTGGATTAAGCCGGAGCGGTGCCGCAACGTCCTGTTCAGCGAACCGATCGCATCGAGCAATGATTCGATGATCGTGCCGAAGGGCAATCCGGAAGCGCTGCATTCCCTCCATGACGCTCAGAAGAAGGGGCTTACCCTGGCCATCATGACGGGTACCACCGCAGTCGAGCAGGCGAAGAAATTAGGTTTCCCTGACGACAAGGTTATGCAGGTCGCCGGACCGCCCGAGGTCGTACAGGCTGTAAAGGCCGGCCGCGCCGCTGCCGGCTCGCTCTATAGTCTGAACGCGACGACTCTTGCCGAGCAGGATCCCAGCATTGAGGTGGCTGACCCGTATACCCCGCCGGGACCGAATGAACATCCCGCCATAGCCTTCCCGCTCAGCGAACAGGCTGCGGTAGACGCGTTCAATGCTGTGTTGAAAGACTATATTGGCTCTGACGAAATGATGGCCGCGGTCGGCAAATATGGTTACACCAAACGCGATCTCCCGGATGGCAGCAAGACCGCTGATCTTTGCAAGGGCTGAAGCTATGCGTCTGACCGCTCCCCGGCCCTTGGCCGGTAGGCGGTCAGTGGGGAGGGCATATGAGTAAGGTCGATCTCAGCTTTATCTTTGCCGTGCTCACCAAGGGCGTCATGACTACGGTCATCGTCACTCTTGGCGCCTGCGTCGTAGCGATCGTCCTTGGGCTTTTCGTGGGCCTGACCCGAGTCTCTCCCCGTCGGCAGTTGCGCTGGTTCAGTATCGCCTACATCGAATTCTTCCGCGGGACGTCCATGCTGGTTCAGCTCTACTGGTGGTTCTTTGTATTGCCGATTTTCGGTATTTTCCTGTCGCCGTGGACTGTCGGAATTTTGGGGATCGGAATGAATGCCTCTGGCTACGCAGCCGAGTATGTCCGCGCCGCCATTCAGGCCGTTGATAGGGGCCAGTATGAGGCATCTACAGCGCTCAATTTTTCGCGGCTCACCATGATGCGGCGTATTATCCTCCCACAGGCAATGCGCGCCATGCTGCCGACCTGGGGTAACATGCTCATCGATGTGCTTAAGGGTAGCTCGCTCGTCTTCTTCATCACCATTCCCGAATTTACTAGCGCCGCCAAGCAGGCGGCCGACGCAACTGGCGATTATATGCTGTTCTTTGCGGTTGCACTATTCGGTTATTACATCATCGCGCGCGCCCTCATCACTCCTTTCGTGCGCTGGCTGGAACGCCGCGTCTCGCGCGGTTTCGTTCGGGAGCAGGTGGCTTGAAGATCTGGGATTGGTCTTACGTATGGGAGGCTTTCCCATATCTCTATCAGGGAGCGATCGTCACCATTGAGGCTACGCTGCTCGGGTTTGCGATCGCGCTGATATTGGGTCTTGTCTTCGCGATGATTCGCCAGTCGCCAAACCGCTACGTCTCGACCACCATGGCGGAGATCGTGGAGTTTATCCGTTCAACGCCCTTGCTGCTGCAGTTGTTCTTTGTCTATTTCGTTGGTCCGCAGATCGGAATCTTCATTCCTGCCTGGACGGCGGGAGTTGGCGTGCTGGGGATCCACTATGCAGCCTATTGTTCCGAAGTCTTCCGCGGCGGCATCGAGAATGTGGATGGCGGCCAGTGGGAGGCCTGTACGGCACTAAACCTTTCGCGAACGCGGACCTGGCGAACAATCATTCTGCCGCAGGCGATCCCGCCCATGGTGCCAGCTCTGGGCAATTACTTCATCGGCATGTTCAAGGACACGCCGGTCCTGGCGGCAATCTCGATCTTCGAGATGCTGCAGCAGGCGAAAAATTTCGGGGGCAATAACTATCGATACATAGAAGCGATCACTATGTGCGGCTTCTTCTACTACGTGTTCAGCTTGGTTGCTTCCGCTATCGTGCAGTCGGTCCGCGTCTGGCTCAACCGCCGCTACCATCTGCAATAGGGAGGCCTTATACTATGAGCGAATTTGTGCTTCGCTTCGAGGACGATCTCACGAAGCGCCCTAGGGCATCAGCCAGGCGGGACGAGCTTGACCTCGATATCAGGCGCAGCGAAAAAGTCATGAACGAACCCATAGTTCGCTTCGAGAACGTCACAAAGCGCTACGGCGCGTTGACGGTGCTGGACGAACTCAATCTCGAGATCGCACGCAACGAGAAGGTGTCCATCATTGGTCCGTCCGGCTCGGGCAAGACCACCGTTCTGCGCATGCTGATGACGCTTGAGCACATCAACGGGGGGGTGATATGGGTCGACGGTGAACCGTTGACGCATACGCAGAAGAACGGCCAAATAGTGCCGGCGAGCGAGCGTCATCTCCGTCGCGTGCGTGCCAAGATCGGTATGGTGTTCCAGCACTTTAACCTGTTCCCGCATATGACTGCTCTGCAGAACTGCATGGAGGCGCCGATCTCCGTCCTTGGGCTCTCGAAGAAGGAGGCGGAGGCCCGAGCGGCAGAGCTGCTCGACTTGGTGGGCCTCGGCGACAAGAAGAACCATTTCCCGATCCAGCTTTCCGGGGGCCAGAAGCAACGCGTGGCGATCGCTCGGGCGTTGGCCATGCGGCCCAAGGTGATGCTGTTTGACGAGGTGACATCAGCGCTTGACCCGGAACTGGTTGGAGAGGTGCTCAACGTCATCCGCAAGCTCAGCGCCGAACATGACCTCACAATGCTGATGGTCACGCACCAGATGGGCTTTGCCAAGGAGTTCTCCGATCGCGTGTGCTTCTTTTCTGGCGGTAAGATTGTCGAGCAAGGCCCGCCCAGCCAGCTTTTAGGCAATCCGCAAAACGAGCGAACGCAGCAGTTTCTCAATGCGGTGCTGGAGACGAGGTGAGTTGCGGGTTGTGCCGCTAGTTGAGTTATCCCGTGGGTGGCTTCCGGGCAGGAACTGGTCCGTTCGGAGCAGGCTGCCCTGCGACGAACCTACGCGCGGTTTTTCAGGGCCGGGTTGATGTCGAGGTTACTGCCCCAGTTCATTCAGGACTGCATAACTAGGATCGTCCGGTCCAAGCCCCAGATTGGTCGAGTTAGGTAAATAGCGCTGCCCGTTCGGCAGTTGCGAGCTTGAAGATCTGATGTGCGTTCAATCTGCCATTCAGGGCATCTGGGCTCTGGAAAGTGCCCTAACACGATTGTCTGACGGCGGACGCAAACCCGGTATCCTACAGGCCCGGGGAGGGTCGCACAAGCGTTCTGCGGTTTCCCAGTTTTTACGGCTTTCATGCGAATGCACCAAAACAATGCCGACTTACTGCGCCTGGAAAGGCATGTTTCTCTGAAACAGCCGTTTCGACGCTGTTAAATTCGTGCATTCAGAGAGAACCTGTATCGCGCAGGTGATGGGCATTTGCTGCCGAAATCACCATCTTAGCTGCTTCCAGAAGAAGGATGCTTCCGTGACAACTCAACAAAGGGCCCTCGGAATTATTGGGCTGGAGATCGGACTTCCGCCTCGTGAATTTCCGCCACCGCAACCGGAGTCGGTCTTCAACCCGGCAACTTTCGACTTCCCAATTATAATAGAGACCGCGGCCGGGGCTTTGGAGGAGAGGGTCATTCCCGGTGATGCTTCTCTCGAGCCGGCCTACATTGCAGCTGCCAGGCGGTTGGTCGAGCGCGGAGCAGTCGCGATAACCGGGGACTGCGGGTTCAGTATCCGGTACCAGGCTGCAGTGGCCGCGTCTGTCGAAGTCCCGGTGGCCATGTCGAGCCTGCTACTGGCGCCCACGCTACTCCGGCAGCTTCCAGCTGACGCAAAGCTCGCCGTTGTGGCCGCAGACTCAAGACACTGCGGCAAAGAGCTGCTGGGCATAGATTCATCCGCAGAGGCAAGAGTAGTCATCGGCGGCATTGAAGGTGACGCGTGGCCGGCTGGTGTTGTTGAAATGGAGTCGGAGGTTGCAGCCTGTGTCGCGCGACTTGGCGCCGCACATCCGGGGATTGCCGCCCTCCTATTTGAATGTACATTGTTCCCGATGGTGACGTCAGCAATCCGTCGTAGGACAGGACTGCCCATCTATGACGCCGCGACCCTTTATCGGATGACATTCGCGTCCGTGGCTTGACCGCTTGGAGGCCACTATCCCAAAATATGAGCTCATGTCTGGTATGAGTTGCGGCTCGTTATTGTAACACACGTCCGCATCTTGTCGAATACTCTGTCGAGACTGGATCCTCGATTTCCGAGGTCAGGACGCGGTGCCTGAGATGCAGGTTGGATTTTTGGAACTCGTGCTGGTCGACCGTGATCCAGACGCTAAGCGGCGACCGACTTCGGCCGGAGTTGAAGCAGGGCGATCAAGGGCCACAAAAATCACTTCAGCCACCTGAGCAGGAGGGAGAAGTTGTATCCGGCGGCGGCCAGGACGGCGTTGAGGGCGTCGCCCTGCTGGCCGGCGAGGTAGTTGCGGCCCATGCGGTGTTCGTTCTTGATGTGGCCGATATGACGCTTGCCAGCGTGTGGCCGTCATAGGGATTGCCGGGCAGCGCTTTTGCATGCAGGGCGAACTGGCCGCCCTTGGAGCGCTTCAGCGTGGTGGCCACCGACACCTTCACACCGAACTCGTAGGGCATATGCGCCTTGCCCTTGCCAATGCATTCCACCTCGTGCGCGTGCAGGCTGTAGATCTTGCGGCCGCGCTGGCGCTGGCGTTGCTAGAGAACGGTGGCGGCCTGGTAGAACGGCCATTTGAAGAGCGCGTCCAGCCCCGCATCGCCGGCGATCTGGCGAGAAATGTCGCGAATGGTCCGGCCGAGATAGGTCTTGAGCCTGCGCAGCGCCTTGTTGGCCCGCTTGAACTGCTTGGCGTGGGCATAGCGCTGGTGGCTGATCAGCGCCAGCTGATAGCTCTGGCGCAAATGGAGCTCCTTCCCTCTTGGCCAGCCGCACCAGCCGTTCGCGCGCCCGGTTGATGAGCTTGGCGTCGGTCGGGAACATGACGTTCTTCGGCTGCACGGTTGTGTCGACGATCACCTGGCGCGTGTCGGCCGGCTTCATCGCCCCGGTCTTGACCGCAAGGCTGAGGCTCTCCTGCAACAGCGCCACGATCCGCTCCTCGCCCATGCGGCTGCGCCAGCGCGTCATCGACGAGAGGTCGAACGGCAGCGTATGGCAAAAGAACGTCTCGCCGGTGAGATACTGGAAGTAAGGGTTCTCCACCCAGCGCTCGCACAGCACCTCATCCGACAGGTTGAAGGTGTGCTTGAGGATCGCCAGCCCCGCCATCAGCCGGGTCGGCAGCGGCGGCATGCCGGGGCCGTCCGAATAGACGGCGCCGAAACGCTCCTCCAGCACCGGCCGGTCGATCGCCTGCTTCATGTTGATGATCTGATCGAGCCTGGAGCGGAACAGGTCCTGCTCTCCCGTCTCGCGTGGCTTGGACATTCGCCGTCCCCTCGATTCGCCGCCGCCGAACCGAGTGAATCACGCTCCGCAGCACAAGGGAATCGCAAAACCGAATTGCAGGAAAACAGCGTCCAAATACCGCTAATCCTGCAATTCAAAAGACGCTATCCGCCTCAATCAAAAGGCCAGATCAATGGCTTGCGGATAGTTCACGGTCGACGAGCTGGCGGCCACGCATCAGGCTGGAGATCCATCAGCGTTTACATCGTTTTTCAACGGGCGGCTCAAGCTCCGTGTTGTTGCGCGGCGCGCAGCTTGTCGAACGCCTCTTAGACCGTCGTGTGCCGGAAGAGGATATCCTCTGGAATTTCGGCATCGACATTCCGACATCACACATCCGTGATAAAGGCGTTTGCGGCTCGACGGGACCCTCCAACCCGAGGTCGCGAACAGAACCTGAATGACTGCCTCGTTTGCTATATGCGAATTGTCCGTGGGCGCCGCCAGGAGCTGGAACCGGCCAATCGACTTTAATTCTGGCTAGCTGTGCCCAGAATCGAGAAAAACGCCGGATTCATGCAGGCACAGCGGCCAATTTGCAGGAACCACCCCCCTGGGCACTGCTACTTATCTGGAATGAGGGGACTGTGGAGCTTCCGTCAAAAGGAAGCCAGATGTTCCGGGTTGAGGCCGTAGATCATCGTGGTCGTGTGAACATGAAGTGATGATAAAGCCGGCAAACAGGGAGGATAAAATGAGCCAATACTCATATAATCGTCGTGCGCTTATGAAGGCAATGCTGGCGATTTCGGCGACCCCTTGGGGGATTAACTCGAGGGCGTTCGCCTCGTCGTGCGACGATCGCATCCTGCGAATCGGCGGACTGGGTGGAGGCCCTGATTCGATGAACCCCTTCGCCACTTGGGGCTCCTTTTGGCCCTTGGCTATTTGCTATGATTTCTTGGTCTGCATAGACGCCCAGCGATACGACGATCGAAAGGGCTTTGCCCAATCTTGGTCCGTCGCCGACGACAACCTCACTTGGACCTTCAAGATCTGGCCCGGCATGAAGTGGTCGGACGGCCAGCCTGCTACCGCTAGGGACGCGGCGTTCACTTATAGTTATTTGCACGATTCCATAGGCAAGCCCGACGAGCTAAACGTCGGGTGGAACAGCACCAGCGGTCTTGAGAACGTCGAGTCCATCAAAGCGTTCGACGACGAGACTTTGCAGATCGTGACCAAGTTCCCCGCGACCTGGCCAATAGACAATATCATAATGATCGTTCCCGAGCACATTTGGAAGGACATCAGCTATGCTGACGCACGCGTAACCTTCCGCAACGATCCGCCTTTGGTGGGTACGGGACCTATGATCGTTTCGGAGTTTCACCAGGGCCAGTTTACACGCCTGACGCCGAACCCCTATTTCCGTACGGGGAAGCCCCAAATCGCGGGGGTGATCCTGCGGTCCTTCGATGCCGCCGATCCGATTGCGCAAGGTCTTAAGAGCGGGGAACTCGATTATGGCAACTACCTGACGTCCGCCCAGTGGGCTGATCTCTCGAAGGATCCCGACATTGTAGTCGGTGAATCCCGCATAGCTCAGAAAACCTATCTCGCCTTCAACACCGCTTCGGGAGATGGCGCAGGTAGCACCAAGGCTCTGCAGGATCCGGCGTTTCGCGATGCGCTCGGCTACGCGATCGATCAGAAGGCCATCGTCGATCGAGCCATGCGCGGACACGCCGACCCTGGTGTCGGACTCGCAATGCCGGTGGCGGCCGATTACTATTCAGATCTGAACGACATCAGGCGCCACTTCGATCTCGCCGAAGCCAACCGCCGGCTTGACGCCGCAGGGTACCGGGACACGAACGGCGATGGCATTCGGGAGGACAAGGACGGGAAGAGTTTCCAGCTAGAGCTGGTGTCTGGACCTTCAGCAAATATAGAGATGCCGGTCGCGGCAGTGCAGTTTATCGCTGGCTGGTTGGAGCAAATCGGTATCCCTGTATCGGTGACTCGGCTCGACTCCGGTGCGCTGAGCGCCCGCGCCGCAGCTCCGGCGAAAGGCGGCGGAGGGTGGGATCTGCTCATTTCCGATACCTGGCAAGGCCCAACACCTAAAGACCTGCTCATCTTCGGCAGCAGCAATTCCATCGGCATCAAGAACAAGGCGTACTGGACGAATGCGGAGTTCGACAAACTGTTCGCGGAGGTGCAGGTCACCGTTGACCTCAAGAAAAACCAAAAGCTGGTCGACCAGGCAGCGCGACTAATTTATACTGAAGCGCCTTACATCGTACTATGTTACCCCACCCTGCTCGAAGCCCACCGGAGGGATTGCTTCGAGGGTTGGGGAAAGCAAGGCATCATGTCGATGGACAGCTACTTCCCATTCGATCGCTTGAAGCCGGTGCCCGCGCCGTGAACGGAGGGGGAGGGAGCCGTCACATCCTGCGCATCATCGTCAGGGCCTCTATAACCCTCCTGATGGTGGCAGTCCTGAACTTCATCCTATTCCGAGTTATTCCAGGTGACCCTGCATCTCTTTTGCTTGGCGGGGCGCGCGTCAGCGTCACCGCCGAGCAGATTGAGGCGCAGAACCAACGTTGGGGCCTTGACCGGCCGCTGTTCCCGGACCAGGCGGTCGACTACCTGTCGGCAACACTCCGCGGCGATTTCGGCTACAGCTTCAAGTTCAGGGGCAGGCATGTCGCAGACCTGATAGCGGAACGCCTGCCGGACACCATAGTCCTAGTCGGGGTTGCTCAGATAATGGCAATCGTTATTGGGGTGATGCTTGGGATCTACGCAGGCTGGCGCCGGGGAGGAGCCGGCGACCGTATCGCAACCGGAGCCTCTCTGGCGCTCTATTCTACGCCGGCTTTCTGGCTCGGCATGATCCTGGTGGTAATCTTCAGCACGGCATTGGGTTGGCTCCCGGGCTATGGTGCATACTCGCCCGGCCTGATCACGGGCTCTCTTGGTTCGTTCCTCGACTACCTGCAACATCTCACGCTTCCCGCCACTGCGGTGGCGCTTGGGCTAATCGGCCAGTACGTCGTCGTCGCTCGTGCCGCAATGAGTGACGTACTCACCGAGGATTACATGGTAACCGCACGGGCGAAAGGGCTGACCAACGGTCAAATGCTGATGCGTCATGCATTTCGCAATGCAATGCTACCGGTCGTGACCTTGATCACCCTCAATATTGGCTATGTGGTCGCCGGGGCCATCACTGTCGAAGCCGTTTTCGCCTGGCCGGGTATCGGCGGGCTGACGGTGGAAGCACTCAACGCACGGGACTACCCAGTCCTTCAAGGCATATTCCTGTTGCTTGGCGTTTCAATTGTTCTCGCAAACCTCGTAGCCGATCTTGCCTACAGCCTTCTAGATCCGAGGGTCCGACAATGAGCGACAATATTGTTCGATATTGCCCGCGAGGCCGGGCGCGCGCAATAAAAGGCTTTCTGCGTCAATTTCTCAGCTATGGCGGTGCTCAGGTGGGCCTCGTATGTCTGGTATTCTTTCTTGTTGTGGGAGCGGTCCCCAATATTCTGGCGGGACCGCTCCAGACTGCGATCAATGCAACTGGCGATTTCCTCGCACCCCCATCAGGCGAGCATCTGCTCGGCACGGACGAAATCGGGCGGGACGTGCTCAATCTGGTCCTCCATGGTGCCCGGATCTCGCTTACGATTGCGCTACTCGCGACTGTGATCAGCCTCGTCGTTGGGACTACAATCGGTACGACCGCTGGCTACTATGGTGGCAGGGTCGACGTCTGGCTGATGCGCTTGACAGACTTCTTTTTTGTCATGCCGTCCTTCGTGCTGGCGCTGGTCATTACACCCGTGGTTCTCGAGGTGATGGGGCGCGGTGGAGAAATCCTGGGCTTCCGTCCTTCTCTTTTCGTGATCATTGTCGTTATAGGCATGACAAGCTGGTCCTTTGTTGCACGTATCGTCCGGAGTCAGACACTGTCGCTTAAGGAGCGACCATTCATTGATCGTGCGCGCGTTGCGGGTAGCAGTAATTTCGGCATCATGGTGCGGCACATCCTCCCCAATCTCGTGCCGCAAATCGCAGCCAATGGTGCGCTGGTGGTCGCCAGCGCAATCTATGTCGAGACATCGCTCTCATTCCTTGGACTCGGGGACCCGTTGCAGCCTTCATGGGGCACTTTGCTTTCGCTCGCTCAGCGCGCCGGCGCGGCCAGTGCTGGAGCCTGGTGGTACCTCGGCGCCCCAGGACTGTGCGTACTCACGGTTTCGCTTAGCTTCGTCCTGATTGGCAGTGCCCTTGACGACACGTTCAATCCACGGCGGAGGGTGATCCCATGACCAGCTCCTCCCAGGACAAAACACCGCTTCTGGAAATAGACCGGCTCTCTGTCGATTATGGGCTCAAGGGCGTTTCATTGCGAGCAATCGACGGCGTAAGCTTCGCGCTCCGAGCCGGAGAGGCCGTGGGCCTCGTCGGAGAATCGGGCAGTGGCAAGACCACGACCGCGATGGCGATCGCTGGTCTACTATCACCCAACGCGCGGGTCAGCGGCGGCCAAGTGCGCTATCGTGGCAACCGACTGCCGATCGACGATGATGCGGCGATGCGGCCACATCGCTGGAGCGAAACGTCCGTTGTCTTCCAGGGCGCGATGAACGCACTTAATCCTGTTCACCGCATTATCAAGCAGATCGCCGAGCCATGCATGCTGAAGCTCGGCATGTCGCGGGGCGAGGCGACCAAGCGGGGAAGTGAGTTGCTTCAACTGGTCGGCATCCCGGCGGATCGTGGTTCCGCCTACCCTCACGAGTTGTCGGGCGGAATGCGACAAAGGGTGATGATTGCCATGGCGCTCGCGTGTCGACCTTCGATTATCATTGGTGACGAGCCCACCACAGCGCTCGACGTCATCACTCAGGCTCAGATCCTTAACCTGCTAGGCGACTTGCGATCGCAGTTGAGCCTCGCCCTGATTTTGATCACCCACGACCTTTCTGTGGTGGCTAAGTGTTGTGATCGCGTAATGATCATGTACGCGGGCCGCATCGTCGAGGATGGCACTGTCGCCGAGATTTTCGCCCAGCCCAAACATCCCTACACCCGACAGCTGATCGAATCGATCCCGAACCCAGCGAGCGGCAAAAAGATGATCCGGCCAATACCGGGTGATCCTCCCAACTTGGTGAATCGACCCTCGGGCTGCGCTTTCCATCCGCGTTGCCCGTCGGTCATGGGGGGGTGCGCGACCGAAGTCCCCAGCCTCAATAAGTTCGGGCGGGGACGTGTCGCCTGTCACCTTCACCGGTCCTTGACGCAAGAAGACAAGGTCGCTGTTCATGCCTGACACTGCCGGCATCCTGCGTCTCGAGAGCCTGCAAGTTCATTTTCCTATCCAGGGCGGTCTGTTCGACCGTGTCCTGGGCCGATCTGTCGGCGCCATGCGCGCGGTAGACGGGATCGACCTCAACGTCGGGCGGGGCGAGATCGTCGCCCTGGTCGGCGAATCGGGAAGCGGCAAGACCACTGTGGGCCGCGTCATCACCAAGCTTGCCAAGCCGACTGGCGGCAGAATGCTGTTCGAAGGCCGCGACATGAGGTCGGTAGAGGGCTTCTCGGCTCTACGTCCGTACCGGCGTCGCGTGCAAATGATCTTCCAGGACGCTTATCAGGCCCTCAATCCGCGACACACCGTGTTCGACATCGTGGCGGAGCCGTTGCAGTCCCTGCGGCTGGTCGGTAACGCCACTCAACTCGCCGACCGGGTGAGTGAAGCGCTTGCGGCCGCTGGGCTCAATCCTCCCGGCGATTTCTTCGCCCGCTTCCCGCACGAGCTATCCGGCGGGCAGCGCCAGCGCGTCGTGATTGCAGGAGCGCTTGCCGTCCGGCCGGAACTCATCGTTGCTGATGAACCTGTATCGATGCTCGATGTCTCGATACGCGCTCAGATTCTTCAGGTCCTGGTTGACTTGCGCGACAGGCACAACATGGCGCTGCTGTTCATCACCCACGATTTGCCCCTTGCCTGGCTGATCGCCGACCGGATTGCGGTCTTGTATCTTGGAAAATTGGTCGAGATTGGTAGCGCCGACGAGATCACATTCAACCCTCGCCATCCGTATACCGTCGCCTTGCGCAACGCCACACCGCAGATTGGCGGCAACGCAGGTCGCGCCGAGTTGCCGGCCCTGCAGGGCGAGGTTCCAAGTGCCGCGCGCGTGCCGAAGGGCTGCCGTTTCCATCCTCGTTGCCCGCTTGCCTTCGACCGTTGCAAAGCTGAGGAGCCGCCGGCGATCGAAGTTGGACCACAGCACCTGTCAGCCTGCTGGCTCGCTAAGTGAAAGGCATGCAATCAGCGCCACCCCAATGAGCGTATTCCATCTGGTATTGCACAGGCAGGTGGGCTGGAACACCACCATGCAGATAGAATGCTGAGACCCGTCGAAATTGGCCACTCCATCTTGAATCAGTCTCAATGTCTGGGAGGCACTCTGAAGTGTGTAATGAACTAGGCCCGATTAAACCGCCAACGCCGCGATACGAAGTGGTTTTGCAGACCGGCTTGCGCGTTCCAATGCGGGACGGCGTTGAGCTCGCCACGGACCTGTATCGGCCTATTGGTTACACTGGGGAACTCGGGTCAATCCTTATCCGAACTCCATACGGTAAGACGCCCTATCGCTGTCCGGTTGAGCCTCGCCACAAAGTGGCAAGAATGTTTGCTGGACAAGGGTTCGCTGTACTTGTGCAGGAGCGTCGTGGCGTCTTCGATTCCGGCGGCGTATACGCTAGGGAACATATAGGGGACGACGGTTATGACACGCTGTCCTGGATTTCGCAGCAGCCATGGTCGAATGGACGCGTGGGCACATATGGGTGC
>NZ_VFTB01000021.1:0-86078 GCF_007003945.1 Mesorhizobium sp. WSM4307 | reverse complement strand
AAGGTGGCGTGATCGTCGGGGTTGGCGTTGCCGATGGCGATGGCGCTGGTCTTCAGCGCCGTGTCGACCTCGGCCTGTTCATAGTCCTTGCGCCGCTGGAGCTGCCGTGCCGCCATGCGCCGCCGCCGGTGTGACGCATCGCCTCCTTCTGCCGGGCGAAAGCGGCGCGCTGGCTTTCGGGCATGTTTGGCAAGGCAGCGGCAAACAGCTTGTCGAACAGGCCGGTCTTGACCAGCCGGCCGCTGTAGGGATCGACCTGGCCGTACATGGCCTCATGCAGGCCGGCACCGTCGGCCGGGGCCTTCGCCGTCGCCTCGTCTTCCGCCTGCGCGATCTGGCCGTTGAACCGGCGACGCGTCAGCTCGGCGTCGAACGCCTCCTGCTGGTCCTTCATCTGCTGGTAGCGCTCGGCAGCAGCGGAAAGGTGATCGCCAAAACCCTGCATGGCGCCGCCGATAGGCGACCCCTGCGGGTATTGCGGCGCGTTGCCGGTATCGAGCCGGCGCTGGCCAATGGAAAGCGGGATGACGTGGACCATTGGCGGCTTCCTGCTCGAATGACTTTGAACAAAGGCGCGCGGCGCCGGCGATCGCGGCGCGACCGATCGCACGCCGGCGGCAGGCGCGCGTTTTGCGGTTTGTCGGATCGAAGGGTTTTGAGAGACGTGCCGGTGTGTGAGACGTCCCGAACGGACTTTCGTCATCCACGGGTGGAGCAAGGAGCGTAGCGACGCGGCGCAGCCCCCTGGAGCTGCTCCGCAGCCCAAGGGATCCATGCCGCGGCTCTCGAGCGCCGCAACGATGCAGAATTTCGCTCCGCGGCACTCCACGGCAGAG
The DNA here is from genome assembly GCF_007003945.1 of Mesorhizobium sp. WSM4307. Taxonomy (NCBI): domain Bacteria; kingdom Pseudomonadati; phylum Pseudomonadota; class Alphaproteobacteria; order Hyphomicrobiales; family Phyllobacteriaceae; genus Mesorhizobium; species Mesorhizobium sp. WSM4307. Next base: position 85,242 of record NZ_VFTB01000021.1, on the reverse strand, counting down.
GTAACGGAATGGATCCCAGGGTCTCCGCGACGGAGCTTCGCTCCTGCTTCGCCGTGGGATGACGAAGCAATGTTTGCCCCCTACCGAAACGCCCCCAGCGGATCGCTCTGGCCCGCCGGCCGTCGCGCCGCCTTGAACTCCGCCGGATCGACCACCGCCTCGCGCAGCATCATCACGCCATAGCGTGTCGCCGCCATCAAATCGTCCCGTAGCTTGACCACCTGGCCGTTTTTTCGATGGAAAAGCCTGAATTCCTCCCACCAGTCGGCGAGCGTCGAAAACACCTTGAAGCGGCCGGATTGCATGCGGTCGAGCATCTCCATCAGCCCGGCCTCGACCGAGACGGAGCCATCCGGAAATTGCGCGTGGCGCGACAGCATGTTCAGCCCGTGTGCTGAATATTGTTTGGCCAGCGCCACGCCCGCCCCTTCCAGCGTCTCGCGGCGGCCGTCGCGCGGCCAGGCGAAGGGCAGCCATTCGCCCCAGGGTTTCAGGGTCAGCGCCTGCATCGCCGGCGTCTGCTGCGAGGCCCTCGCTGTTTTTGTGACATAGACGACATCGGCCTCCGTATCCCAGGCGAGCTCGACGGCGGCCGAAGGATGGTCCCAGCCGAAATCGAGCGCGCCGATGCGCGGCCAGTAGCGCGGCAGCCGGAACGGCTCGCAAGCGATCAGCGCCTCGGCCACCGGAAAGATGCGGCCCGAGCCCAGCACCGGAATGCCGCGTGCCCGCGCCTCGCGCTCATGCTCGGGATAGGCCGCGATGATCGCGGCGCGTTCTTCGGGCGAATAGTGCGCGGCATCGTCGATGGTCATGAAGGTGACGTGACGGGTCATTGCGGTGCCCTTGGAAAATCTTGGGTTCCTCGCCCCCACGAATGTGGGGAGAGGTGGCGCGGCGAAGCCGCGACGGAGAGGGGGATGGCGCCAGCCGTCTGGACAGAAGAAACCTCGTCAGGCAGGGACCTACTAAGGTCTCCAAGTTCCCGGCTTGAAAGAAATCCGATGGGAGAGAAAGAGGGCAGCCCAGCGCGTCAATTCGTATGAAACTAGTCCTTTATGATTTCCACCCCGTCCAGTGGGATATACCAGCCGCAGGCGACAAAGAGAGCCTTGTTTTGCGCGTTGGTGAATTTGTCTGGTCGGGGGTCGGCACCCCAGACCTCGCAGTGATAGGGGTTCCCAGGCACCGGTTCATAGCCGACTCTCAGCCCAACCCCTCTGACGTGCAGAGCCAAGATCGCAACAGCTCCGGTGTAAACTGGGGTTCGAACAAACTCGACGGGATCCTTCTGGTCTTCTTGGATACTCCGCTCGTGATCGACGGACATGCCTCCACCGGTCGGCTTCATCAGCTTCGATGACAGCCGGCGACATTTTCTGTTGTCGTCATCGACGACATGGTGGATTGGGTTAACTCGGCGAATTAGAGTATCGTTTGGCTCGATGTTCTGATGATCATGCGGGACGACGTTGCCATTGGCATCATGCGGCGGCGGTGACAGCATCAGACGCCCGCCCCGCAAGATCTTCGATCCATGCCCTGACAGCTTTAAAATCTACCGTCAGCTCGAGTTCCTCCTCGTCCCCGGTCTCGACATCCCGTCTCAAACAGTCAACTTGGTTGACACCCAGTATGTCTAGCTCAATGTCGAGCCCGTTGCTGTGCCACTCGATCTGTAGAGAGCCGTCTGATCCAGGAACAAGACTAGGACTTGGCACGCCCTCCACGTAAACATGTTGTAGAAGTTGAACGGCAAAATGCGCGATGCGAAAGTCGACGGACTTCCCGTCATAGCCGTCCCACCCCTCGGGTAGTTTGACCAGATCGTTGAGCTTGGCTGCCACAACCTTTGTCCACTGTGTTTCGATGTCTCTCACGATCAAGCGGTCGATCGCCGACAAGCGCTCGGTGCCAGCGACTCGCGAGAAGCCTGACGCTCCAGAGAATACAGAAATAGAAGAAACCATTATTGACTGCGCGCCCATATTTTGTGTGCTTCTTCCGTAGTTATATCACAAAATCTTTTGACAATCCGTTGCCGGCCGGCCGCAAGAAAATCTGATATGCTTTTCGTGCTGATGTCAGTCGGCGCACCTCGATAGATCAGCGACAACCTCATTGCCCGCCTAACCTCCCGCGAACTTGAAAGCCCCAACTCGTACCTAAGTCGAGCAACTGGCTTTTTACCGTCCTCCGAAAGTACCACCTCGCTGAATGTGGCATTGAGCTGCTCGACATTCAACACGCTCGGCTTGACTATGGTCAGCCAGTCTGCAATCGCCGTCTTCTCGACGAGAGGTATGACATTGATGTAGGCAACCTCTGCCTGCTTGATAATCATCGGTGCGCCGTGAGCCTGGAACACGCCGCGGAGCCCTTCCAGATGTTTGGCGAACTGTTCGGCAATGGCCTCATAGCGAGGATATTTGTTCTGATGGCGCTTCCGCCAATTCATGTAGAACCGGTCATCCTGAAACTGAAGAAGATGGCTGTCGTCATCGGCGATAAACCAATAGCGCTTGCTCGGCTCGCTCTGAGAGATCGAGAACTGAAATGCAGGCATAGAAACCGTCTCTGCGCCGCCGAAAACCTCAAAGGCCGGATCGAGCCGAGGGGCTTCCTGAAAGTGGGTAAATTCAGCCCGAAAGGTATTCCAAACCTCCCATGCAAAAAGATCGTTGTATTCGGGGTGTCGTACAAATTGCACGCCCATTACGACCTCATCTAGAGGCGGATTGCCAAAGTCAGGGAGACCCGCTGGCCGTGTCATGATTTTGTGGCCAGCATGAATGACAAAGCGAAGCACCCCTCCGATATAGTTGGACACTGCCTGAAAGTAATGCCGAAGACAAGCGGTTCCTTACATTGACCCTGTGTAGTAATTATGGTGTCCACAGTTCGGCTATCTGGTCAAGACTTGCAGATCAATCCTGCGGTTAGGAACAAAGGAAAATCAAGGGCTTGCCCTCACGATCTGCCTGACAATTTTATGCCCAACTCACGGCATCGCGGACAACCTAACCCAAATGCTGCACTTTGCAACTCGCGCCTCGCCCTGCGCCTTCGACCCGAACTTGAGCGTTCGGCTTGAAAGCCGATCGTCTGAATGGCCGCCACAGGAAGAAGTCACCCCTTCACCATCCGCTCCACCTCCCCCGCCGACAGAAACAGCAGCACCACATCGCTCATGCCGAGCAGCGGCGTGAAGGTGACGATGGTGATGCCGCCGGTGGCGTTGGTGCGGGTCAGGCCTTCGGAATAGATGTCGAGCGGCGGTTCCTCGTCGAACCAGACGCCGTGCAGCGTCTCGCCTTGCCATTTCTCGCGGCCCTTCTCGAAACTCTTGAACGACAGCACGCTCTCGCCGGCCTGGACGTCGCCGCCGCCGCCATGGCGCACGACGACACTGTCGAGTGCGCCCGGCGCGCCGCGGCCCATGATGGTGTGACGAATAGCGTCGGCCGGGATCATGCCGGTGCCCCAGGCCGCCTGCTGTTGTGGCGGGCCGACCAGCACGCGCTGCGGGTTGTCGCGCGTGCCCTCGCCGGTCACGCCGGCGGCCCACAGCCGCACGGGCGTGGCGAAAACCTTGCCCCGCCACCACGCGGGATAACGGCCGGTCAGGTGCATGGCCCATTCGGCGCCGCCGGCCCTGGTCTTGCCGAGCTGGTTGCCGGCCATGAACAGCCTTTCGCGGTTGAGCGCCCCCGCCGCGTGAAATTCAGCCTGGCGCCGATACGGTTTGTACGCCGCCAACTGGTTGCCGCGTCTGCGGCGGTCAAGCTCCGCCAGCAGCGCCAGATACTCCGTCTTCGCTGATATCGGCGGGTTCTGCGAGGAACGGCCTGAGGACGGTTTCGAGGCTGCGGATACGGCTGCGAATCTCTTCATCGTTCCAGGCGTCCAGATGGTTGACGGCGACATCGAAATCCCTGGGCAACACCGACAGCACGATCTTCAGATACTGGTCCGGCTTGCCGGCCCGCACCTCGGCGATGACGGCGGCGCCATGCGCGCGGAAATCAGCCCGCACGGCGGCGAGAAAATCGTCGCCCAGCGTCTTCTTCGTCCGCGTCGCGCGAGGCTTGCGTGCCAAGGCAGGCTTGGCGACGGGCTTGCGCCTTGCCGGCTTTGTCATGCGGCGCGCCGGCCCGGCGGCGGCTTCGTCAGCCATCGACTTGATCCATGGTGCTGGCTGCGTTTGCGGAAGCAGCCAAGCCGGTCTTCGGCACCGATCTGGCCGGGTTCCTGGTGCGGGATTTCCTTTTCGCCACCTTGGCCCTCTTCGCGCGCTTCGGCTTTGCGGTCGCGGCAGGTTTTGGCGCACTGGCGCGTTTTGCCACGCTGGCCTGCGCCCTGAGCCGCGCCAGGACGAGACCCATGGCGTGGCCGCCGATGCCGGCCTGGGGAAAACCAAAGCCGCCACCCGCATCCCGCACCATGCCGATCAGCACGCCCGATGCAACCGGCTCGATCCGGCCCAACCGCGGGCGTGGCGGCGCGCCCTCGAACGCGCCGATGGCGCTGACGATCTCGCGGCCGTCATCGTCGGTGATGATCGTGGCGTAGCGTTGGGTCATTGGATTTCCCGCAAAGGTCGCGCCCTACGGCCCGCCACCATACGAAGTTGGCGGCCGGCGGCTGCCAAGGCGCCAGAAACACAAAACCCGCCTCGGCGGCGGGTAGTTGGCGCAAATCAGCACCATGGACAAATATGTAGCATGGCTGCCCTCACCCGGTCAAGGAAAAAATTCCTAGATCATGGAGCCTCTCAAGCCTCCTTCTCGATCAAGCTCTGCGCCGTCGCCGAAACCCGAACCGGATAGCCGGCTTTTCATCAGCCGGCAGCTGTGGGACCATCAGAAGAAGCTCATGGAATGATTCGCGTCGTACGGCCTTGCAGGAGAGGGCGATGGACAGACCAGCCATGGCATCCGTCTTCAGGATGCGGCATGCTCCAGCCACGGTTTCCGGTGTGCGCAGCACCGGTCAAGGCCAGGCTGATCCGATCATCCGCGTGAACTCGCTTGGCGACGCGATCCGCTTCGTCGCCAACGCCTACCCCAACTACGACATCAGCGCCGTCGCCATCACCTGCGGCGATCCGTCGATCCCGCGCCTCGGCAGCATGGAGGTCAAGGCGGTGTGGCGCGAATATGGCGAGCGCCTGACGCAGGAATAGGCGCCTCGGACGCTTCACGTGGACACCTCAAGGCAACACAAGCAATCGGGGTCGTTTTGCGGTGACATGAGAATTCGGTCTATAGTCAGCTATCGGGATCGGAGGGCGTTACCGTGGGAGATCAAAAAGGTCGCGGGCAGCGTTCGCCGCCGGCGGACAAGGAACTCTCCTATGAGCGCGATGGCAGGGATGCCTATGGCGAGAACAACAAGTCGAAGCGCAAGGCAATTCCGCTGTTCAAGGCGCGGTCCAATCGCCAGGGCCGCCATGGCGCCAAGATCGCCGTCGCCGGCATGACAGGCGAACTGCGCGACGCCGACGAAGCGAAACTTCAGGCGGCCGACTTTAAGGCATCGACGCCGTGGAAGACCAAGTCGCCGGACATTCCGCTGGGTGATTATCTGAAGCGGAAGCGGAAGGGCTAGCCGGTGCCCGCATCCGGCGGATTGGTATGGCCGGCGCCTTCACCATCATCACCGTCATGCTGGTCCTGGTCGGCGTGTTGCCGGTCTGGCCATGCTCGCGCGGCTGGGCCTGGCGGCCTCCAGGGACAGCGGCGGCGATCCTGCTGCTGGTGGTCGTGCTGTTCTCCGACAGGATCTGACGCGTCCGCGGCTGGCTTCGGATCGGAAAGGCCGCTGGCGCGTTTCCCCTTTGGTCAATGGAGGGAACCCCATGAACGTCGCCAATCTGCAACTCGAAGGCCTGCTCATGGCCGTCGCCTCGATCAACCACGTCCTGGTTCGCAAGGGGGTGCTGACATCGGAGGAGATCGACATCGCGCTGCGCAAGGCCGAGGCCAGCGAAACCGGCGAGGAGCGATCCAACGGCATGTCGGCGTCGAGCCGCGACGCCGTCAACTTCCCGATCCGGCTGCTGGAACTCGCCAACCAGTGCCAGCCGGAGGCGGACATGCCGTCCTTTTCGAAACTGGCCCGCATGGTCGGCCAGATGAAGGAGCCCTATAACGATCAGCTGTGAGGCCCGGGCAGTTCACCGTTTCACGCAAACGGCGAACTCCTCCGATCTTGTAGCTCGTCTCAAGCCTTGCCCGGCCAGCCAAGGTTCAGCGCCAGCGTCCGTCCCGGCCCGTGGACGGCGGCGAAGAGCAGGCCGGCGGCGAACGGAAAATGCGACATGAAGGCGCCGAACTCGGCCTGGTTCGAGGCCCAGTGCGACGGGCCGTGGAAGGCAAAGCCGAGGAAGGTGACATAGACTGCCGCGACCAGCGCCGCCGGGGTCAGCAGGGCGCCGGTCAGGAAGGCTATCACCAGCAGCGTCTCGAGGATCGCGGCGCACCACGCCAGAAACAGCGGAAACGGGAAGCCGGCGGCGGCGATGTAGCCGGCGGTGGCGCCCATGTCCATGAACTTGAAGACCACCCCCATCAGGAACATGGCGGCGAAGACCAGGCGGGCGATGAGAAGGGCCGCGGTCTGCCACGGCGATTGAGTGATGTCCGGCATTTTGTCTCTCCAGGGTTGCAATGGATATCGACCCAAGGACGAGCGACGCCGTGCGGTTCCGACACCGGCCTGAATTTTTGTCCCCAAGCGCGGCCGCAACGAACGCCGGCGCCGGTCCGGCGCTGACGGACGGGCGCAGTCGCCGGGCCTGAAACCTTGCCGCGACCTGCCCCGAAAGCTACCCTCGCAAGGGGGGCTCGATCAGTTTGTGAGGAGAGCCAGCAATGGCGACGGTCCGGTATCTCGTCAGCGATGTCGAGTTGGCGATAGAATTTTACACCAGCCATCTGGGGTTCGCGCTGCGGCAGCAGTTCGGCCCGGCGATGGCCATCCTGAAGCGCGACGACCTGACGTTCTGGCTCGCCGGCCCGATGGCGTCGGCGGCGAGACCGATGCCGGATGGCCGCACGCCGCAGCCCGGCGGCTGGAACCGCATCGTCATCGAGGTGCAGGACCTGCCGGCGCTCGCCGCCCGGATGCGCGATGCCGGCGTGCCGTTCCGCAACGAGATCGTCGATGGCCCCGGCGGTCGCCAGATCCTTTGCGAGGACCCGTCCGGCAACGTGGTCGAACTTTTTGAACCAAGAGCATGATCCCTTCCGAAGCCCGTTCGGGATCATCATTGGTTTCTTCGTTGCCTCGCTTGGACCTCAGTTCGCCACCGGCGCCGGCGTGCTGAGTTCGAGGAACGGCACCGTCGAGCCGGGGATCATCGACTTCGGCAACTGCCCGTCCCATTTTTCGGCCTTGGTCAGTTCGACCAGCAGCGGATTGTTGGCGAGCGCTGCGGCGCGCGCCTTGATCGCTTCGGCCGTCGCCTCGCCTTCGATCTTGGTCTTGTAGGCGCTGGCTTCGGCTTCCGCCTTGACGCTGTCGGCACGGCCCTTGGCCTGGGTGACCGCGATGTCGGCCTTGATCTTTTCCTGCTGCAGGTTCTGTTCCTGCTTCTGCACTTCCACCTGCGCCGTCATCCGCGCCTCGACCGCCTGCTCATAGGCGTCGGAAAAGTCGATGTTCTCGACCTGGACGCTGTCGATCATCACTGGGCCGTCGGTCACCGACGAGATGGCGTCGGCGACATCCTTGTTGAACTTGGCGCGGTTCTGGATCACCGACACGGCGTCGTACTGGCCAAACACCGTCTTGATCTCCTGCGGCGCCTTGCGGGCGATGACCCGGTCGGCCAGCGCCTCGATCGACCCGTAATTGGTGTAGACGTTCGAGACCTCGGCCGCCGGCACGTGGAAATTGACGGTGACGCGCATGTCGGCCGGCTGCTGGTCACGCGAATAGGCCTGCATGGCCGGCAGATTGCCGCAATCGCTCTGGTTCTCGCAGCCCCATTTCAACACCTGCTGGCGCAGGCTGATCTTCTCGACCCTCTGCAACCACGGCAGTTTGAAATGCAGGCCCGGATCGACGACCGAACTCAACGCGCCATTGGTCAACAGCACGCCGCGGTCACCCTGGTCGATCGTGTACCAGGACCCCATGACGGCACCGATCAGCGCCAGCACGATGGCCAGCGCGACGATGCCGCTGCCGATCGAGCGCGAGCCCACGGCCCCGTGCTGGAGGGCACGGTTCGAATTGCCTTGCGTGTCAGTCATTGCCAACCCCCGTTGTCATTGCCCGGTCCCACGATTGCGCGGAATCATGGAGGCAAGATTGCTCAGATGTGGAGTGCCTCGGCCGTCCGCGCCAGTGAAATCAGATTATTTCGGTTTGCCTGCTGATGGTATGGGGCCGCTGGATGCGATCGCGACCGGCCGCGTCGGCGTTCCTATTTATGGTGCTGCCAGGCGGTTGAACCCAGCCAACGCGTTTGGCACTTGGCGCCAGCTTTCACCAACAAATAGCGATCCCGAAACTTGTCCGTAACCCGCGACGTGATATTGTTAGCTTGGGCTAATGTACAGGCATGTCCGGTGCAACCATTTTGGGGGTGAGTTTTGGGCGCGAGCGTCAGGTTCAGGACGAGGTCCTATCTGGTCCGGTCACCGGTCCTCGAGTGTAATGGCTGTGGCGGCACCGGGCAGGTTTTCCAATGCCCACGCTGGACAAGCTCCAACGGGCTTTGCTGTCCCGCCGGCACGCATCAGCGCGGCTGCCCCGGCGCCAGCGCTGCTTGCGCCGAATGCGGCGAGGCCGATCCCCATGCCGCAGGCCCCGCCCCTGCATCGGCCTGACAGCCTCGATCCGCGTCGGGCAGGCTTCTGTCCGCCATCTGCCTTGGAACCAGCAGCGCCGATCGCTGTTATGTCTGATCGCGGCATCCTATATACTGATGCCCCGCGACCGTGCGGCTGACAGAAAGCGAGGCACGCCATGCCCGACGACAAAACGAAGATCAAGCAGGACCGCAAGCTGGTTTCGAGCGAGGAGACCTACGAGGTCGCCGCCTTCGCGCGCAAATACGGCATCCCGCAGAGCGAAGCCCAGACCATCATCAAGCGCTACGGCCCGTCGCGCAAGAAGCTCGACAACCACATGGCCGCGCGCGGATAGGCGGGGGCGGCCGCGAGCTGCAACCATTTCGCCGGCATTGCGTTGAAGGATGTTGCGGGCCGCAGCGGCCGGGTCGGGAGCACCAGCCCGGTCGGCGGTGCGAACGGGATTTTCCCGGTTTCTGGCCAACGAAATGGCCAGCATCTGTTCCGCCCGGCCCTTGGCGTGCCAGACTGACGAAAGCCAGACCGAGGGAGGGCCGCGATCATGTCCGACACCACACGCAGAACCGGCAGTTGCCTGTGCGGCGGCGTGCATTTCGTCATCATCGGCCAGCCGACACGCGTCGGCCTTTGCCACTGCAAGGACTGCCGCAAGGCCAGCGGCTCGGCCTATTCGGCCTTTGCGATATGGCCGCGCGACGCCTTCGAGACATCGGGCGAAGTCGCCTCCTACGGCACGCGCAGCTTCTGCCCGACCTGCGGCAGCCGCGTCGCCTGGGTCGGCGACGGTGAAGTCGAGGTGATGCTCGGCAGCCTCGACGTCGCGCCGACCGACCTGGAGCCGCAATATGAATTGTGGATCAGCCGCCGCGAGACCTGGCTGCACGCCTTGCCCGGCACCGAACAATTCGAGCATGACCGGCCCTTTGACGGGCCGGCGCCCGAAGACGCCGCTCCGCCGCCACCGAGGCCTTTGTCCGACGCCGTCGCGCAGACTGAAAATTGATCTTCGGGCCTGGAACCCTCCCTTGTCGACGACGTTATCCGGCGCCCCTCACAAGTGCCGTTGTCCACAACCGCGGTCAGTGTCGGGCGACATGCCACGGAGACGTCAGTTGAACGACAAGATTTTTCCCCGACCGATCCGCCTGAAATTCGCCCCCGAGCGTGAACGCGTCGTGCGTAGCGCCTGGGAGGGCCTGGAATGCCTGGGCGACTGGCCTGCCGGCCGAGGCCGGCGATATCAGGCGGCGCTGCGCTGCTGTCGCGATGCGCTGGACGGCTGGACACCGCCGGAAAAGGCGATGCGGGCGATGATCGACGCCGCGCGCGAAGCCCGCATCCTCCAATAGTGGAAAAACCAGAGCTGGAAGAGCAATGGCCGATGTGATGCTGACGACACCGGTGCGGATCAAGCCGCATGGCTCGGACACAATCCGTGAGGTGGCGACCCTTCAGGACGCCAGTGAAGTCCTGATCGACTGGCCGCAAGCCAGCCGCGGTCCCTTCTACCAGGCCGCGCGCGCAAAGGTCGAAGCGGCGCTGGAAAACAAGGACGGCACGGCGCAGGCGCAGGAAGCCTTTACGGCGCTGTGCGATCATGCCGGCGTGCTGGTTCGCTAACCCAGAAATGCAGGCGGTGCCCCTCGCCTGCTTTTCTGTTGCTGCCGATACCTATTTTTGCGGGGCAGATCGCCATCCACGATCGGATGAGAGGTTTCGAACCCAAAATTCTTCGGCGCCTGGCTTTCTACTTGGCCTGCGGCTGAGCCGGCACCTGGCCCGGCTTGATCACCGGTGTCTTGCCCACGTCGGGCGCCGGTGTCGCCATGCCCTGGTCGCCGGTGGCCGGCGGCTTCAGCACCCCGCCGCAATCATTGAGCTTTTCGCTCAGATTGCCGCCACCTGGCTGCTGCTTGTCTTGATCTGGCTCGACCCGGCATTTGTCGGCCTGCGGAGTCGGGTTGTTGGTGCCCTGCTGCTGATCCGTCTGTGCCGCCGCCGGCACGGCCAGGGCCAGCAACAGCGACGCGATGGCCAGAGGTTTTTTCATCTGAGCCTCCTTTTGCTTTGACGGCCGCCCGCGGCAGCCTGCCTCGCAGGGACAACGCCCAACCGCCCGAAAGGTTGGCGAACAAAGGTCGGCGCTCCGACGCGACCGCCCGCAACCAAATCCGGCCTCCGGCCGTTGCCGGAAAGGAGGCACCACCATGTTCGGCAATTTTCAGTCGATAAAAATCGATGCCGGCGATGCCGGCATATTTTTCCGCCGTGCGGGCAACGGTCCGGCGCTGCTGCTCCTGCACGGTTTTCCGCAGACCCATCTGATGTGGCGCGACGTGGCGCCGGCCTTGGCCGAGCGGTTTACCGTCATCTGCGCCGACCTGCGCGGCTATGGCGCCAGCGCGTGCCCGTCGTCCGACAGCGCTCACGCCCCTTATGCCAAACGGGCCATGGCCGCCGACATGGCGGCCCTGATGGCCAAACTCGGCTTCGGCAGCTTCATGGTCGCCGGCCATGATCGCGGTGGGCGGGTGGCGTACCGCATGGCCCTCGATCATCCCGGCCGCGTTGAAAAGCTTGCGGTTCTGGACATCGTCGCAACGGCCGACGCATGGGATCGGGCCGACGCCAGGCTGGCACAGGGCTATTGGCCCTGGTCACTGCTGGCGCAGCCCGAGCCCTTGCCGGAGTTGATGCTGCGGGGATCCGCCGAGGCGGTCGTCGACAACGCGCTCGGCGGCTGGGGGTCGTCGCCGTCAACGTTTCCGCCCGAGGTCCGCCAGGCTTACATCGATGCCTTGCGCGATCCCGCCCACATCCACGCCATCTGCGAGGAATACCGCGCGGCATCGACGCTTGACCGCGAGCATGACCATGCCGACAAGGCCGCCGGCCGGCGTATCCGCTGTCCGGTGCTGGCGCTGTGGAGCGGGCAAGGTGCGCTTGCCGACTGGTACGCGGGCGACGGCGGGCCGCTGGCTCTTTGGCGAGGCTGGGCCGATGACGTCCGCGGACGGGCCATGCCCGGCGGTCATTTCTTCCCCGAGGAGGCGCCGCAACAGACCGCTCGGGCATTGGCGGACTTCTTCGGCGAACCGGGTGGGGCCTAGGGGGTCAACCTTGCCGGAGGCGCCAGCACGGTTCTCCGCATCGTGCGATGGGGCAGCAGGCGGATCGGTCCTTTGCGGGCACGCCTCAAAGCAGTGGTCGCGTCCGCCACGGAAGGAACAGCATGGCTTCGGGACCCTCGTTTCCGGGCCACCATTGCGGCGTTTCGTAGGGCTTCCTGCCATCCATGACCAGCAATGCGCGATGCCTGATTTGCGCGGGTGGCCTCGCGCCGCGTCTTGCCCCGCACAATACGCGGCCCGTCGCGGAACGGGCGGACACATGATGGGTTTTATGGGACAATGCAGCACCCGAACAAAAGAGAAGCCGCCATGCCCGCTCGCCTGCCTGTCCTGTTGATCACCTTGGGCTCCGTGCTCGCCGCGACCAGCCTGGCCGAGGCCCGCCCCGACAGCCGCGGCATGAGCTGCGCCGAGATCCGGGCGATGATCCAGAGCCGTCGCGCCGTGGTGTTGACCACGGGACCGGACACCTATGACCACTATGTCAGGCAGTTCGGCAATGAATGCGACTGGCCGGAAGTGCCGATGTCGGCCTATATCCCGGCGCGCGACGGGCACTGCCCGGTCTATCGCTGCCAAGAGCCGGTCGACAACTTCCCGAATTGACGCCTCGCCGTCCTGACGGCATAAGCATCGGAGCTTCTCCCGCTTCGTCTAATGGTAGGACAGCGCCCTTTGAAGGCGTGAATCGTGGTTCGAGCCCATGAGCGGGAACCAATCTTGTCAATGGTTTGGTGCGGTCTCGACCGAAATCGTCTGATATCCAGCGATAAACGTGTCCGTATCAGGCGAACGCTGGCCTGCAGGGCGCGAGCATTTGGACACGACCAACTCAAACCTGTTCCGTCATCTTCGGAAACTTGATGTCCTGGATCATGAAGCCGCGGCGCGAGATCGATACGCCTGCAGTTTGTCGACGCTACGGGATTTGCGACACCACCCTAGACCGGTGGCTCGACAACCGCGCAAACGGCTTCCCCAGCCGCATTGGCGCGGCCGGCGCCGGTTCTGGCTGAGTTCGACGCCTATGATGCGTCGATCTAAGGCAACGGTTTGAAAGGCTGACTTTCTTTTTTGTTGCATCTTTCGCAGCCAGTGTGTATTTATACACATGAAAAGTGCGGACGTTATCAAGGCCTTGGAGGCCGACGGTACGAAGTCGCTCGAAAGGGCAGTCATGCACAATTCAAACACAAGAAGAAAGCCGGCAGGGTCTCGGTCCCGCACCCCAAAAGGCATATCCCTTTGGGAACTTTGCGGAGCATTGAACGTCAGTCCGGTCTGAAACTGAGGTAGAGAGACATGAAGCAGTATATCGGACTGATCCATAAGGACGCCGACAGCGACTTCGGCGTGTCCTTTCCCGATTTTCCAGGCGTTGTCACCGCCGGCGCCGATCTAGATGACGCTCGCGCTATGGCGGAGGAAGCGCTTGCCTTCCACATCGAAGGGCTTGTGGAAGATGGCGAGGCGATTCCAGAACCTTCCAGCCTGGAAGATGTCATGGCCGACGCCACCAATCGAGACGGCGTTGCAATCTTGGTAGCGGTGAAGACCGAGGCCAAAAAAGCTGTCCGGGTGAACGTCACGCTCCCTGAAGATGTTCTGCGCCGGATTGATGCCTTTGCTGAGGCGCACGGCTATACCCGATCCGGCTTTATCGCGAAGGCAGCTCAAAGGGCCATGGAGCTTGAGGCGGCCTAAAGGATCGCGAGACGCTTTCCCGCAGCGACGCCTCCAGCGCTTCGGCAAGATGGCACGATCTCCGGCGGCGGCGGCAACGCAAGGTGCAGCCGCACCTTGCGGTCCCCTGATCGGGGAGCGCAAAATCCGTGTTTGTGGGCGAGCCCCGGGCTGCCTTCCGCGATCACACCATAGGCCAACGCGGCCATGTGGGTCACAGTGCAATCACAAGCGGTCGATTCCTTCGGGACATAGCCACTGCGAAAGCCTGCTGCGGGTCGCTCCCGTGGCGGGCTTTGCCATGGGGACCAAGGTCCCATGGCCCTCGCGCAAAGGTCTGATGTAACCGCTTTGGTTCCGGTATCGTCCATTGGACGTTCCGTTAATTTATCCAATCGCGATATACATTCCTTCATTTGAATGCTTCAGTTGGATTGGTCGTGCCGCATACATAGCCAGCCGGCAGCCGCCCCAGGCCGGTTAGGCCCGGTGCGCTGCTTACCCCAACCAGAGGTGTACCGGGCCGCCTGAGGGATAAAAGCCCGCGCTCTCGGCCAGAGGCGCGCGGGCCGATCGGAAACCCGATCTTCGGCAGGGAATGCCCCCGCCCTGCCGACAAACACAAACAATTAGAAACGACTAATGTTCCATCAGCCCGTCGAATGCCGGTTTCCCGTCGCGCTAAAATCGCCATTCAATTAGCGCAAACTTAATTAGACATTTTGGATTTTAACGAATCGTTGACCGCGCTGTCCTATTTTGGAACAGCGCGGTCAAACCCCAACCGGACCGCGTAGGCGGCTCCGGCAACCCGGCCCCTGTTGCACTGCCGGAGCCGCTACCACACCGTACAAAATACCAGCAATGGTTGAATCAACAGTTACCAGGCGTGCTTTACGGTGCGCTACCGACGCTATTTTCCAGCCAGTGCCGCGGATCGGGGAACGCGTTCCGCTTTCGATCTAGGGAGCCCGCGGATCGTGCACCCGAGCGAACATTCGAAGGTGCCGCCACAGCCCAGCCTCACGCGCCAGTGATTGGAACCGGTGAAACTTTGGGCCGACACGCGCGTTTTGCATCAGCAACCTTGTCGAGGTTCCAATGCAACCTGCGTGGTTCTCCAAGCCCGTGGTCGTTTCGGTCGGTGTGGCCGGCGCCACCCGCCACTTGTCCAATACACAACAGGCGATCGAATTGTTGACGACACATTGGCGCGACGCCGGCAGCCTGAAACATCAGTCCGCGCTACGCGCCTGCCGCCGCGCGACAAGCGGCGACGTGCCTCCCGATATCGCCAGGGAGGCTTTGGTCGAGGCCGCGCGCGAGGCGCATATACTGGTCGAGTAGGCCGCGCCGTATTCACGGATCGCAACCCTCATTCACAATTTCGTGATCGACGGAACCGTCTGAAACCGCAAGCGTTTTTTTACGGACGTCTTTTCGTCAGGCAACATCAGGAGGCGTTTATGCGCATCATGAACCTCGTCACTCTCGCCCTCATCATCCTTGGCGGTCTCAACTGGCTGTCCATGGGGGTGACCGGCTATGACGTAATCGGCACGGTCCTTGGGGGCGCCATGCTGGCCCGCCTGGCCTATCTGATCATAGGCCTTGCAGCCATTTGGCAGCTCATGCCGGGCTTCCAGAGCTTCACCGTTGGGGAAGTCGATGCCGAAAGGCATCTCCCGCATCACCGGTGACCGGCAAGCCGGGGCGGCGGAAAACCTGCCGTCCCGTCCCGGTTGGGCACGACGGCCTTTGGCGGGCAGTTCCAGGCGCATCGCCTGATTGTCGCTGATCTTGAACAGTGCCGCGATGGCAGTGGCAGTCAAAACCCTGCCGTTGCCTGACGGAGAGACGACGCCAATCTCCTCTTACGGGGGATACGGGACGTTCAGATGCCGAAACCCTGCGCTGCGCCGTCGTCGGCTTCGACACCGGCTTGCGGCACGATGATCGATGCCAGAGGTGCACTGAGCCGCCAGCTGAGACGGCCGGGCGAGCGCTCCAGTTGAGCCGAACCGCCCAGCGACTGCGGCGCCACCCGCTGCAGGACAACGGTGCCGAACCCCTTGCGCGCGCTCTCCTCGCGCTCCGGACGGGGCGTGGACGTCTCGGTCCAGAGCAGCTGGAAGTCGCGTCCGTCCGATGCACCGACACTCTTGGTGCCCAAGTCACCGGCACCCAAGTCCTTGGCACCCAAGTCCTTGGCACCCAAGTCCTTGGCACCCAATTCCTTGGCACCCAATTCCTTGGCGCCCAAGTCCTGGGTGCCGGAGCCCTGGGTGCCGGAGCCTTGGTCGCTTGAGCCGATTGTCCAGGTGATCTCGACCTTGCCGTCTTCGCTGCCCAGCGCGCCATATTTGGAGGAATTCGTGCCGAGCTCGTGGAAAGCCATGCCGAGATTCTGCACCGCATTCGACTGCAGCGTCAGGACCGGGCCGGAGAGCAGGATCTGCTCCTCGCGGCCGAAAGGTTTCAGATGTTCCTGGATCAGGTCGAACAGGCTGGCGCCGGCCCATTCCGAGGTGACGAGCAGATCATGCGAACGCGAAAGCGCCATGATGCGGGCGCGGATCAGTTCCTCGAACTCCTGCGGGTCGCTCGAGCGCCTGCTCGTCTCCCTGACCATGGACAGGATGACCGCGAACTGGTTCTTGACGCGATGGTTGACCTCCCGCATCAGCAGCCTGATCCGGCGCTCACTCTCCTTTGCGGAGGAAATGTCGCGGGCGATCTTGGAGGCGCCGACGATCTCGCCATTGGCGTTCCTGATCGGCGAAACCGTCAGCGAGACGGAGATAAGCGCGCCGTCCTTGCGCCTCCGCGTCGTCTCATAACTCGCCACGCGTTGGCCACTGCGAACCCTGCTGATGATCTCGGTCTCCTCGCTCTTGAGGTGATCGGGGATGAGCATGAGGATCGACTGGCCGATGGCTTCCTCGGCGGTGTAGCCGAACATGCGTTCGGCCGCCAGGTTCCAGCTCGTGATGATGCTGGTCAAATCCTTGCTGATGATGGCATCGAAAGAGGAATCGACGATGGCCGCGAGGCGCGCGTCGGCGGTCGCGTCCTGTTCTTGGTTGTTTGTTGCAATGTCCACCGTCGCCGCCACGATTTCGCTCATCGGCATGAGGTAGTGCGCAAGCGGATCAAGACAATCTCCCCGGGTGCAATTCGCATGCGGCGCGCCGGATGAAGCCCGCTTCACTCCGAAGGCTGATCGCCCGTCTTGCCGTCGCCCTCCGGCAGCACCCCGAACTGCTGCGACTTGACGCCCTGCTCGGCCGTCAGGAACCCGTCCGAGGAAAGACCGCGCCGCAGCAGCTCCCGGACCGCTGCCGAGCGGCTCGGCATGCGCTTTTCGAAGCGCCAGTTTTCCAGCGCCGCCAATTCGTCCGTGGTGAGCATGATCTGCAGCCGTTCCGGACGTTCCAGTTCAGCCATGTGCGCGCTCCTCGCTCAGGACTAAAAACACGGTGAGTTAGCATCTAGCTCATTCAGCTTATAAGTATGGTGACCCCCATTATGCGTCAAGATCGGCCAGTGAGGCCTCCGCACATCAAACGCATGATGCTCATCGAACGCCTGATACGCATTCCTGTAATTTAACTAACCAACTGATTTTATTTGTATATTTTTCAGATTTCACTTGCCAGACCGACACCCCCGAGCGCATGCTTCAACCTGAACAGAAAACCGTTCCCTTTGGGAGGTTTCGATGCGCTACGATTACTCCATGCGCTTGCACGATGACGTCAATGCAGCGGTCGAGAGGGCATTCAAGACGGCCGGCATCGTCAACATCACGGTGACGGCCGAGCAGGTCAGGATCATGAATCTCGCCGAGAATGTCGCCCTCGAGGACATTGAATATCTGGTTCTGCGGGCTGCCCAACTGCTTGGCGCGGCAATCGAATTCGACTCCATGAGCAGCGGGTTGGCGCTGTCTGGAAACGTCGAGGGTGAGGAACGGGCGATCAGCCCCCTCGTTCTTTCGCAGCCGGCCTCGATCCAGTGATGTCGCCCTGACGCCGCGCCCGGTCGCGGCGTCGCGTCCAACATCCGGACTGGCTCCGGCCTGGGCATGCCTGGCGCCCGGCACCCTTGATCACAGTCGGTTGAGACAGCGCTGCACACCTATGGGAATTGGGCGCGTGCTCTATATGGTGCTGCAAACCCCAACCGGAGCAGCGCAGCCATGACCCTCGCGACACGAAAACTCGGCAGCCAGGGATTGAAAGTCTCGGCCATCGGCCTCGGCTGCATGGGCATGAGCCAGTCCTACGGCCCGGCCGACGAGGCCGAGTCCATCGCCACGCTGCATCGCGCGATCGAACTTGGCTGCACCTTCCTGGATACCGCCGAGGTCTATGGCCCGCACACCAACGAGGCACTTCTCGGCCGGGCGCTGAAGGGCAAGCGCGACCAGGTGACGATCGCCACCAAATTCGGCTTCCGCATCGAAAACGGCAAGCAGCTCAGCGGCGTCGACAGCCGGCCCGAGCATATCCGCGAGGTTGTGGAAGCCTCGCTCGTCCGGCTCGCCACCGACCATATCGACCTGCTCTACCAGCACCGCGTCGACCCTGACGTGCCGATGGAGGATGTCGCCGGCGCGGTCGGCAAGCTTGTGGCCGCGGGCAAGGTGCGCTTTTTCGGCCTGTCGGAGGCAGGTAGCGCCAACATCCGCCGGGCGCATGCCGTCTTTCCCGTCTCGGCGCTGCAGAGTGAATATTCGCTGTGGGAACGCAATCTGGAGCCGGAGATCATCCCGCTGCTCAAGGAACTCGGCATCGGCTTGGTGCCGTTCTCGCCGCTCGGCCGCGGCTTCCTCACCGGCGATGTCAAGCGCGCCGAGGATTATCCGGAAGGCGACTATCGCCGCAACGACCCGCGCTACCAGGGCGAAAATTACGACGCCAATGTCGAGGCGGCCGGCACGGTGCGCGACATCGCGGCGGCCCGGGGCGTCAAGCCAGGACAGATCGCGCTGGCCTGGCTGCTCGGCAAAGGCGGCGATTTCGCTGTCGATATCGTACCGATCCCCGGCACCAAGCGCAGAAAATACCTGGAGGAGAACATCGCCGCCGCCTCGCTGAAACTCGACGCCGCCGAAATGGCCGCACTGGACGAGGCGCTGGCGCCGGGAAAAATCGCTGGCCCGCGCTATGGCGAGCGCGGCATGGCGATGGTCGATCGGTAGCTCCAGCGCGTTCATCGCAAGCGGCATTGAATACGGGAAGCGGATGCTTTTCTCCTCGGCAGTCTGCCGCTGAAGTCCATTGGTGATGGCTCAAAGCCTCCCAGCCCGACGATGGCAGCTGCCCGCGAACCACGAGGAATGGCCGGACAGACATTCTGCTGTCGCAAACCGTCGGTCGAAGATCGGAGCGGCAGGGCCCGCCACGGGGAAGCGGCGGGCCCGGATGGGCTTGGATCGTTGAAGTCGGGCTCCCGCCGCAACGCCCTCGGATGTGGGTTGTTCCTTCAAATTTCCGCCTGTCGCTTTTGCCAATTCGCCTGGAACGAAATTTTTTCGTCGAGGTTTATCCCGCGAAGGGACTGATGCTTTCGAGGAGACCTCCCATGAAGCATATGTTGATCACCAGCATGCTCGCGCTCGGCATCGGATGCGGCGCCGCGGTGGCTCAGACACAGCCGGCTGAAACCCAGTCGGGCGGTGACGCCAATTGCGCGGCCGGCGCGGCCAACTGTCAAAAAGGCTCGAAGATGAAGATGGGCGAGCAGGCCCAAGGCAAGGCCAAGGCCCAGGCGGACCAGCAGGCTCAAGGCAAGCCGAAGCTCAAGACCGACGAGCAGGCTCAGGGCAAGGCCAAGGTCGAGACGGACCAGGCCCAGGGCAAGGCAGGTGCGACCACCGATCAACAGGCTCAGGGCAAGGCCAAGGTCCAGACGGACCAGCAGGCCCAGGGCAAGCCGAAGCTCAAGACCGACGAGCAGGCTCAGGGCAAGGCCAAGGTCGAGACCGACCAGCAGGCCCAGGGCAAGGCAAATGCGACCACCGATCAGCAGGCTCAGGGCAAGACCTCGACACAGACTGATCAGGGTTCGACTGCTTCTATCAGCAATGTGACGGTCGAACAGAAAACCCAGATCACCCAGGTCATCAAGGAGACCCGGGTCGAGCCGGTGTCCAATGTCGATTTCGACATTTCGGTCGGCATCGAAGTTCCACGGCACAAGATCCGGCTGCATCGTCTGCCGGCGCGCATCGTCAAGATTGTTCCGGCCTATGAAAGCTACGAGTATTTCGTATTGGCCGACGGTCGGATCGTCATAGTCGATCCAGACACGTTGAAGATCGTCCTTATCCTGACCTGACTTGGGCCAACGCTCTGAAACGCCCGCACACCCAGGTGGCGGGCGTTTCCATGAGATCTGCCGTTGAATCAATTGTGGGCGGAGGCTGCCGTGTTCGGGGACAAGGCCGGGGATCTAGCCGCCAGGACGTCAAAGCTGGATTTCAGCGCCTGCCTGTTCGTCGAACAAAACCGGGCAGCCTCGTGCAAGCGCTACCTTGGAAAGGGCGTTCGCCACCACATCGTCCGGTGACACGAAATCGCCGGTCAGCACCCGCAACTCTTCCACGCCTTCAGCCATCGAGACAAAATTTCCGACCACGCGGTCGTGCTTACAGGCCTCGACCACGTAAAGCAGATCGACCAGTTCGAAGCTGCGCATGTTCAGCCTCCAAAAAAACGTCCATTGCAGGATCATGAAACGCGTTGGCGGAGCGTAATGTTCCGACAGACCCGACTTAGCTCTGGCTCGCCGCCGGCAACCAGAGCTCAGATGTCAGGATCGTCGAGAATGCGAGCGAGCGTGCTGCGCCCCAGCGCGCTCATGGCTGGGTTGGTGCCACGGTAATACCAGACGAGACCCATGGCCTGCTGGAACGCCCAGGCAGCACCGCGCTTCCATAAGAGGTCCTCGACCTGAAGGCCGCTGCGAAAGGCCGCCCTTCGCTCGCGGTCGAGAAGATGCCACGCCACCACCAGATCCAGCGACGGATCGGCCGGCCCGAAACTGCCGCCATCAAGCACGCCGACAAGACGCTCGCCCTGCACGAGAAGGTTTGCCGGGATAAGGTCCTTGTGACTCATCACGACAGGCCCGGCGGCGGGCAACTCCCGCAACCGGGCCCACAAATCGCGCAGTCGGGCCACATCAAGCAGGCCATCGCTGTTTTCAAAGCAAACAGCCATCCAATCGTCATGATCGGGGAGATGTCCGCCACGTCCTTGCCCGTCGAAGCGCCGGCCCCGTGTGTCCGCCTTGCGCAACGATGCCACGAGGCTTGCAAGGTCAAGCGCGAACATCGTCGATCCACTTAGCCCGTGCGGCGTGGCAACCTCGCCTTCGATCCACGTTTGCAATGCCCATGGCATTGGATATCGAGGACCGGGCTCGCCGAGGCCAATCGGGCGTGGCGTCGCAAACAGGCAATGTTCGCCGATCTCGACCATGGCAGCGGCCTCCGACCGAAGCATATCGGCGCATTCGGCAGGGTTCATCGCCCGCAGCGGGAAGCGCGCAGCGCTCTTCGAGCCGATGCGGAAGATGGCGTTGACGGTTCCCGACGATCCGACCGAGGTGATGTGCTCATGACGATATTGGGGAAACTGATCGTCGATCATGTGGCGGGCGATATCGATGTCGATATCCACCTGATCGTCATGCATCATGTGTTCTCGTCCTGCCGGGCATGATCCGCTGGCGCCGACGACCGGGATGCGGCGCAAAGCCACTATAAGCGCCCTTACCGGTAGGTCGAACCAGCGCTCGCGGCGATCGGCTTCTGCCCCTAGCCCGCCGCCGCGGCCGGCACCTTCCTTGGCGCGGCGCGCGGCCGGCGCATGCGCCGTTTGGCGACGAGCTTCAGCGCCACCGGCGGCTCGTTCGACAGCGCGCCGGTCACGGCGTCGACCATGCCGTGGGCGACGAAATCCGCGTTGATGTCCTGGGCGAGCTTGGCCGCCGCTTCCTTGTCTCCGTTGCCGGTTTCCGACCAGAACACGATGCCCACCCGAAGCGCCGCCTTCGCGCGCTTCAGCCGCCGAACCAGGAAGCGGGCATGCTTGACGGAATCGCGGTTGAGGAAGCCGACCACCACCGTGTCGACGGTCTCGAGCTCGAGATGGCGGATGCCGGCGGGTTCCATGTCGACAAAGTCAGCCTTCGACACGGTCGCTCCCTGGACCTCCAGCACTTGCGCCAGCATCGCCGCGGCGGCGTCGTCGAGCTCGCCGCGCCCGCCGGCGCAAAGCACCGATAGGCCACTGCCGTCGGGCAGCTCGGCCTCGTCCTCGGCGGCGGCATCGCCGGGCTCGCCCCCTTCCCCGGCCACATGCCGGCTTTCGTCCTCGGCCGCCTCCTCCTTGGCATCATCTTCGAGATTGGCCACCAGCGCGAGCGCGCTGGCCGCCACCTGCCGCCTTTGCAGGTCGCCCATAACGCCGCGCACACGGTCGCGCTCGCCCAGCAAAAGGGCGGGAACAGCCACCTTGTCGTAGAATTCGACCAGATATTTTTCCTCGAGCATTTCCTCCGCGTGATCGGTGGCCTCGTCCGGGTCGCCGGCCAGGAGCCGCTGGTACAGCCGCGCATGCGGTTCCAGCACCGGCTCGTTGCCGAACAGCACGTCGAGGAATTCAAACTGCGGTACGTGCCTGCCCAACACCACGAGGCAGACGGTGAGCGGCGTCGACAGGACGAGCCCGAGCGGCCCCCACAGCCACGTCCAGAAGATCGCCGCGACGATGATCGCCAGCGGCGACAGCCCGGTTCGCGAGCCGTACAGCCAGGGCTCGACGACATTGCCGGTGACCAGTTCCATCACCACGAACAGGGCCGCCGTCCACAACACGAGCGACCAGCCGGGAGCCACGGCAAGCGCCAGGAA
Source organism: Mesorhizobium sp. WSM4307 (assembly GCF_007003945.1). Taxonomy (NCBI): domain Bacteria; kingdom Pseudomonadati; phylum Pseudomonadota; class Alphaproteobacteria; order Hyphomicrobiales; family Phyllobacteriaceae; genus Mesorhizobium; species Mesorhizobium sp. WSM4307. The sequence goes on along the minus strand of NZ_VFTB01000021.1, from coordinate 62,677 downwards.
CAGCGGCAAAAGCATGCCGATGGCCGGACCGATATAGGGAACGAACCGCAGCGCCAGCGCCAGCAGGCCCCACAACAGCGCATTGGGAATGCCAAGGATCCACAGCCCGATCGCAATCGGTATGGCGTAGAGGATGTTGACCACCAATTGCATGAGCAGGTAGCGGCCCACGCGCTTGGCTGCATCCTGAAGCGCCTCGGTGGTGCGGTGAAGGTCGCCATAGCCGACAAGCCGGATGAAGCGGTCGCGCAAATCCTCCCGCTCGAGCAGCATGAAGATGACGACGACGACGATCAGTCCAGCCGATCCCAGCGGGCTGATCAGCGGACCGACGATGTTCTGCAGGACTTCGAGCGGCCTTTCACGCGCAACGATCTCGACCGGCACCGGTTCGCGCGGCGGCTTGTCGGGCGTGGCGGCCGGCAGCGTGGCGTCCTGCCTGTCGATCTCCTGGCCGACACGCTCGACCACGCTGCTCAACCTGGCGATGATCCCGCCCCCGACGCCGGTTTCCTTGAGCGAGCGGATCTTGGCCAGGATGTTGGTCTGGTAGACCGGAATGTTCTGCGCCAGCTCGCTGACCTGCGTGGCGACGACGAAGCTGAACAGGGCAAGGGCCGCGAAGGCGCCGAGCACACTGGCGATGACGGCGGCGATCCGGGGAATGCCGACCCGTTTGAGCGCCGAAACCAAAGGCGCCAGCGCGAAGGTCAAAAGCAGCGCGATCGCGATCGGCAGGAACACCTCGCGGCCGAAATACAGCGCAGCCACCGTCGTCACGGTGGTCGCCACATTGGGCAATGCGGTTCGCGGACGGGGCGCGGCGGCCGAAAGAATATCGTCCAGCCCATGCGCCTCGGACGCCGTCCCGTTTCGACGATTGGCCGCCACTTGCTGTCTCTCCCCCTGCCAGCGGCCATGGTCTGACATATTGAGCCGGCGTGCAACATTTGCCGGCAGACCGCTGGTTACCCTTCAATTCCGGGCGGGTCAGTATGTTCCCTGCGGCCGGAGGCAATGGAAAGAAGTGATTTTATCCGCTCGTCGGGATTCACGCCGCAGGGCGGACGGCAAGCCTGGCGTGACGCTGCACGGACCCGATCAGCGCGCCCCGTGCCTTGCCAGCGCGTGCTCGATCAGCACGTCGATCACCTTGCTGTAGCCGATGCCGGCCGCGGCAAGCGCCTTGGCGTACATCGAGATGTCGGTGAAGCCGGGCAGCGTGTTGACCTCGTTGACCAGCAGCGAACCGTCGGCGCGCAGGAAGAAGTCGACGCGCGCCATGGCCTCGCAACCGAGCGCCCGGAAAGCCCGCGCGGCCATCTCGCTCGTCCTGGCAACGACATCCGCCGGGACATCGGCGGGCACCTTGACCAGCGCGCCGTCGGCATCGAGATATTTGGCCTCGTAAGTGTAGAAGCCATGCTTGCCGGCGGGAATGATCTCGCCCGGCAGCGAAACCGTCAGCGAGCCGTCGGCCCGCTCCAGCACCGAGCACTCGATCTCGCGGCCGTCGACGAACTCTTCGATCAGCGCCTTGCTGTCATAGCGCAAAGCCGTTTCGACCGCCTGCTCGAAGCCATCCCTGTCATGCACCTTGCTCACCCCGAAGGACGAGCCCTGGCGCGCTGGCTTGGCGAAGAAAGGCAGCCCAAGCGCCCCGGCAATCTCCTGGAACGAACCGACATCGCCTCTCAGCACGGTGACCGAGCGGGCAACGGCAAGCCCGGCCTCGCGCAGCAGCCGCTTGGCGACATCCTTGTCCATGGCGGCTGCCGAAGCCAGGATGCCGCAGCCGACATAGGCGACGTCGGCAACCTCGGCATAGCCCTGCACCGAACCGTCCTCGCCGAACGGCCCGTGCAGCACGGGAAAGACGACATCGACGGGGTCAGGCTGTTCGCCATTCTTGGTGAGAACCATCAGGCGGCCCTTGCCGCCGGGCAGCAGCGCGACCTCCACGCCATCCTCCGACACCGGAGCCCCTGCCCCGTCGGCGCCGGCCTCGGACGAAGGCTGCAGCCGCCACCTGCCGTCTCTGGAAATGGCGATCGGCACCACCTCGTAGCGCGTCCGGTCGATCGCCTTCAGCACATTGGCGGCCGACAGCCGCGACACGTCATGCTCGGCCGAGCGCCCGCCATAGAGGATGGCGACCCTGATCCTATCCTTCATTGAAAAGCCTGTTCTTCATTGAAATCCCTCGAAATCAAATGGTGACGGCAATGCCGCGATTGGCAAAGAAACGGTCGAAATCGGCTGGCGCCAACACTGCGTTGGCCTGTGTGGCGCTGGTATGGCCGGATGGGTTGTGAAAGCGAAAACCGTCCTGCGACGCCGCCGTGACCAGCACCAGATGGCCGCCCTTCGACGGCGGCTCGCGCTCGGGCCAGCGGATCGAACTGCTGACCGAGGCGATGAAGAAGCGTGACTGCCCGAGGATCGCCGGAATGTCCGACGTCGCGACATTGGTCATCACCCTGCGCCTCCAGGCCGAATTCCGCCTGCACGAAGGTGACGAAGGGCGCGTAGATCAGGCCCTTGATCGAGCCTTCGTTGACGACATAGCCGCCATATACGGTGCAGCGTCTCGCCAGTTCGATCGTCGGCACGATCTCGCCGCGCGTCGCAAGGATCATTTTCAGGCACGCCATGCCGCAGATGTTGGCGGCCCAGACCGCGTATTCGTCGAGGCTTTCCGCGCCCGACCCTTGCCATAGCGGATCGCGCCGCAGCGCCACATCGGCGCCATCGGCGAGCACGGCCAGCGTCATGTCAGGCGTTTCCCACTGGCTGAAAAACGGCACGGCTCCAGGCAACGGGTTCATACGGATTTCTCGGATAGTTCCCACGGTCTCGCATACGAGGATACGAGATCGTGGGAAAGCCGCTTGGGCCCCCGAACACCGAAAGCCCTGACGGGCAACGCCGCGCGCCGCCGCCGGCCTACTCGGCCTTCGTCCAGCCGAAGACCATCCAGGCGTATTTCGATTTCTCGTCGGGCTCGGCGGTGTAGGTCATCTGGATGTCGCCGTCCTTGGCGTAGATGTCGAGCCTGGGCGCCGTATCCAGCTTGAGCCATAGCGAGCTCTTGCTGAAGGACCAGGTTCCGCACCAGACGCAGGCGCCCGACGCCGCGTCACCCGGCTGATGGAAATTGTAGCGGCCGTCCGCCGTGATCTCCAGATAGTCGAACGCGCCGTAGAAGGCGGTCACCGTCTGCTGAAACTCGGCGGCCGCCGCTTCCTGTTCGGGCGTCGGCGCATCCTTCATGTCGCGCGGCGGGCGGATGGCCGAGCCGCTGAGCTTCCATTTGCCGACAAAGTCCTTCTTGGTCGGAAGATATTCCTCCTGAGCCTGCGCCGATGAAATATAAGAAACCGATAATATGCTTGTCGGCAAGATGGCTCCGCCCGCAAGTAAAAGCGCGGCAGCGCAGATTGCCCTGGTCGATTTTTGCATGAAATATATTTCTCCACGATGGGAAAGGATGTCTCGGTCCAGTGGAAATTTAGGGCGTACCTTGCCTGGACGCCGATTCCCACCGCCTTTGCACGGTTAGCATTGGGGCCAGCGACCTGGCAACGACGGGACGCCGTCAATCCCCGTTGGGTCAGCACGCGCGCAAAATGCAGCCGGCCGGCGGCCGCGGCTGCGTTCGATGGAAGCCCCTAGAAGGTGATCTTCACCGAAGCGACGCTGCGCGTATGCGCACCGTGATGGACGGCCTCGATGTTGTTGCCGTCGGGGTCGAGCAGGAAGGCGGCGTAATAGCCGGGATGATAGGGCCGCTCGCCCGGCGCGCCATTGTCCGTGCCGCCGGCCGCCAGCCCGGCCTTGTGGAAGGCATCGACCATCGCGTGGTCCCTGGCCTGGAAGGCCAGATGGTGACGGCCGGTGAGTTTTCCCAGCGAGGCCCGGCTGTCGGCGCTGGAGATGAACAGCTCATCGGACCAGAAATAATCCTTGCCAGTCCCGCCGATCGGCACGCCGAGCACCTGCAAGACCGCCTCGTAGAAACGCCGGCTGGCGGCGAGATCCCTTACCACCAGCTGGATGTGGTCGATGAGCCGGCCGCGATGCAGTTCCTGGGTTTCCACGAAAATCCTCCTCGCAATGTTGCAAATCTAAATTCGCTTGGGGCGCCGTCAATGCGGGCGGGCGCAGGCTACTGACAGCCGCTGCCTTCCGGCGTCGCCGCCGAAAATCCCGCCCTTCGGTCCTCTGCAAATGAAAAGCCCGCCGGAGAGGGGAACCCGGCGGGCTTTGGAAGGCCTCGTTGACCAGGCCTTCGGATGTCTGCGGGGGATCAGACACCTAGGAACACCTGTCGGCTGAAGAGGTTCCACGCCGATCTTTTTTCGGGAGAAAATTCTCCTGACGGGAACTTTCCGATCAAACCGGAGTTTCGTGGCGCGGCGGGAGGAACCACGATTGGATTGTTTTGAGAGACTGGAAGCGCTTATCGACAGCGCCGGGGCCGGCGACGTCGAGGAGGCAAACGCCTTGCTGCGGCGCTTCAAGGGCAAGTCGCAGGCGGTCGCCACGGCAATCGACGAGTTCATGCTCGACTTCGTGACATTGGTCTTCGTCGTCGAGACCGGCGAGGAAGATTTTGAAAAACCGCTCCGCAAACTGGCGCGCACCAGGCTTGCGATACTCAGGCACCTGGTCACCGTGACGGCGTAGAAATGCCGCCTTCCGCGACCGGCCTACTGCTTCAGCAGCGCCGCCAGCCGTGGAATGCCCTCGGTCACCGCGCGGCGGTCGGCCAGCGTGAAGGACAGCCGCAGCGTGTTGCGCCCGGTGCCATCGGCGTAAAAAGCGTTGCCGGGCACAAAGGCGACGCGCGCCTCCTTCACCGACCGCGCCAGGAGTTCGGTGGCATCGGCGCCTTCCGGCAGCGTCGCCCAGACGAACATGCCGCCTTCCGGGCGGCTCCAGGTCACGCCCTCCGGCATGTTGGCTTCGAGCGCGCCGAGCAGGCCGTCGCGGCGCTCGCGATAGGCGCCGATGAGTTTGTCGACCTGGCCGTCGAACACGGATTCGGCGACGCGGTGCATGACCAGCTGGTTGATCGACGGGCTGTGCAGGTCGGAAGCCTGCTTCATCAGCACCAGTTTTTCCACCACATGGCGCGGGGCGCACACCCAGCCAACGCGCATGCCCGGCGACAGGATTTTCGAGAACGAGCCGCAATAGAGCGTGCGCGCCTTGTCGATAGAACCGCAGCGCGCGCAATCGAGCGCCAGGATCGGCGGCACGCCCTCGCCGTCATAGCGCAGCGCGCGATAGGCGGCGTCCTCGATGACGGCGATGTCGAGTTCGCCGGCAAGGTCGAGCACCGCCTCGCGCTGCTGGCGGTTCAACGTCTCGCCGGTCGGGTTGGCGAAATCCGGCACCAGATAGGCGAACTTGACCTTGCCGCCATTTGCGGCGGCCGCCGCGCGATAAGCGTCCGGCGTCATGTTGCCGCCTTCCGGCCGCAGCCGGTCGTAACGCGGCTCATAGGCATTGAAGGCCTGCAGCGCGCCGAGATAGGTCGGCCATGTCACCAGCGCGGTGTCGCCCGGCGACAGGAACAGCTTGCCCAGATAATCCAGCGCCTGCTGCGAGCCGGAGGTGATGAAGATGTTGGCCTCGTCGCAGGCGACGTCGAGCTTGCCCATCTGCCCGGCGATCCAGCGCCGCAACGGCAAGTAACCTTCCGACACCTGGTATTGCAGTGCCGCGCCAGCCTCCGCACCGCCCAGCACCTCGGCATAGGCATCGCGGATGGCCTCGGCCGGAAACAGCGCCGGATCGGGAATGCCGCCAGCGAAGGAGATGATGTCCGGCTGGTCGAGCAGCTTCAAGAGTTCGCGGATTTCGGAGGCCTTCATGCGCGACGAGCGCGAAGCCAACAGGTTCAAAAGGGTCAAGTCACGCCTCCCCGGACGATTCCTATATAGGTCAATGTAGCTGACCTATATCCGCTTTGTCAGGTAATTTGAATAGTGCCTGAAAGCCTTCCGCTATACGCCAGTCGCCGCAGGGGCGGAACGGATGCGCCTAAAGGCCCTTCTTGTAACCAATATGGCTGCCGGTGAAGCCGAGGTTTTCATAGAAGCGGTGCGCATCCGCCCGCCCCTTGTCGGTGGTCAGTTGCACGAGGCCGCAGCCGCGCGCCCGGCACTGGTCGATCGCCCATTCCAACATTAGCCGGCCAATGCCACCCGAGCGCCGATGGCCGGCGACGCGAACCGCCTCGATCTGCCCGCGCCAGGCGCCCTTGCGCGACAGCCCGGCAAGGAAGGTGATCTGCAACGTGCCGATCACCTCGGCTCCGTCCACGGCCACCGCCAGCAGCTGGTTGGGATCGGCATCGATGGCAGCAAAAGCATTGAGATAGCCCTGTGCCAGCGGCAACGAGGCATCCTCGCGGGCGGCGCCCAGCGGATCGTCGGCCAGCATGGCGACGATCGCCGGCAGGTCGGAGGCTTGCGCCTTGCGTAAGGTGATCATGGCGCCGGGATAGCGCGAGGCAGTGGTGGCGGCAAGGCGGCTTCTTCCTTCCCCCCTTGTGGGGGAAGGTGGATCGGCGCGCAGCGCCGAGACGGATGAGGGGTGTTCCAGCGGAGTGAGGCGTCGGCACTCCCTGGAACACCCCTCATCCGACCTCGCTTCGCGAGGCCACCCTCTCCCGCAAGGGGAGAAGGAAGAGGGCGCTAGTTACCCCTCGCCCTCATACACCCTTTGCGCCTTTATCAGCGCCTGATCCAGCCTCTCGCCCTCGGCGTATCCAGCCAGATTCCGCGGCCGCTCTATGCCGGGCAGCAGCCTCGGACACGGCTCGGCCGCGCCGATCACCGTCCGCACCGGGATGACGCCGGCCCACACCGGATGGCCATAGTCCTCCTCGTCGTCGCCGACGCCCTTGGCGCGCACCTTGGCTGACGCCTCCTCGATGCGCATGCCGATCACCATCGTCGCCTTGGCTTCCTGCGCCGAGATCGGCCGCAAGGTTTCGCTGCGGCCGGGATAGAAGCGGTCGACGACGCCGGCCAGCGCCTTCATCTTTTCCTCCGGCTCATCAACAATCCGCGCGGTGCCAAAGCACATCGCCGAGCGGTAGTTGGCGGAATGGTTGAAGCCGGTGCGCGCCAGCACCAGCCCGTCGAGATGCGACACGGTGAGACAGGCCGGCGTGCCGCCGCGCAGCTGGCGAAGCATGCGGCTGGCCGATGAGCCGTGCCAGTAGAGCATGTCGCCCTCGCGCCAGTGAATGGTGGGCGTGCAATAGGGCTGGCCGTCGAACGTGTAGGCGACGTGGCAGAGCAGCCCGGCATCCAGCACCGCGAAGACGGCCGCATGGTCGTAGCTGCCGCGCTCATGCAGGCGCTTGACCCGATTGCGGCTGGTGGTCGGAAAGCTGGCGGAGACGTCGTTCACGGCTTGCATCCTCGGCTGTTGTCTGCCAACCATGCGCCATAGCATTGGTCGATAAAAGAACCAATCAGGGAGATAAAATTCAGACCAATCCGCCGGATTGGTCGGCGTTGATCCCGGTCCTGCCGGGCGACGGCCCGCGCAGCCGCGAGCTCTACGCCGCACTCAGGCGGCTGATCGAGACCGGCGCGCTGGCCGCCGGCGCCAAGCTGCCGACCACCCGCGACCTTGCGCAACGTTTCGGCCTGTCGCGTTCTGCGGCGGTCGCCTGTTTCGAAATGCTGATCTCGGAAGGCTTTGCCGTGGCCAAGGTCGGCGCCGGCACCTTCGTCGCGCCCGACGTGCCATATCTGCCGACAACGCTGGCCAAGGCGCGTCCGCCGGAGATCGACGCCGCCACTTCGCTGCCTTGCGGCCTTGGCGTGGCGGTGTCCGACCCGCGCACGCTGAACCTGTTCCGCATCCTACTGTCGCGCCACCTCGCCCGCCCCGGCCCCGAACATTTCCGCTATGGCGATCCGCGCGGCGGCCTTCCGCTGCGCAGCGCGATTGCCACTTATCTCAGAACCGCGCGCGGCGTGCGCTGCGACGCTGGCCAGATCCTGCTGACCTCGGGCACGCAGCAGGGGCTGGACCTTCTGGCGCGCGCGGCACTTCGCCCCGGCGACGCCGTGTGGCTGGAAAACCCCTGCTATCCCATGGCGCACGCCGCGCTGGCCGGCAGCGGCGCCGGCATCGTCGCCGTGCCGGTCGACGCCGAAGGGCTCGATCCCGAGATCGGCGAACGTCTCTGCCCAAAGGCACGCGCGGCCTATGTCACGCCCTCGCACCAATATCCGCTCGGCGTGACCATGACGATGCGCCGTCGCCTCGCCTTGCTCGACTGGGCGCGGCGCAACGATGCCTGGATCATCGAGGACGACTATGACAGCGAGTTCCGCTATGCCGGCCCGCCGCTGACCTCGCTGCAAGGCATGGATGGCGCGGGCCGCGTCGCCTATCTCGGCACCTTCTCCAAGGTCCTCTTCCCCGGCCTGCGCATCGGCTATGTCGTGGTGCCGGAACCGTTGCTCGATGCCGTCATGGCGATCAGGGCGCGCTCGGACCGTTACCCTTCGACGCTGGCCGAGGGCGCGCTGACCGACCTGTTGAACGAAGGCCACTTCGCCGCGCATCTCAGGCGCGTGCGCCGCCGCGTGCAAGCCGCGCGCGACGTGCTGGTGGCGGGGCTGCAGGCGCATTGCGGCGACAGGCTCGATGTGACGGTGCCCGAACAGGGGCTGCACCTGATGGCGATGCTCAGGGGCAACGGGCCGGACACGGCGATCGTCGAGGCGGCGAAGGCGGTGAGCGTCGGCGCGCGAGCGCTGTCCGCGATGTTCTTCGACGGCGCGCCGAAGCATGGGCTGGTGCTGGGTTTTTCCGGGTTTTCGGATGAGCAGTTGACGGGAGCGACGATGCGATTGGGCGGAGTGATGCGGTAACCGCTCAATCCGCATCAGCGGCAGGCTTCGCCTTCCCGCACTGCGCCAGCACTTTGCCGATGGCCCCCTTCGAACCCTTCAGCGGAAAACTGCTCGAACCATATTTGGCCGAACTGACCGTCACATCCCCCTTCCCCCGCAGCAGATCGAGCAGCGGATCGGCTTTGGCCAGGTCCACCACGAAGTAATTGTACATGGCCTCCAGCTGCAGCGTCCTGGTCACCGTCTTGCCGTCGGCCTTGAAATCGAACGCGCCGCTGAGGCCGGGCTCGAGTTGCTGGCCGCTGGCACCGAGGTCTAAGCTCAGCACCGGCTTGTCGAAACAGGCCAGCATCAGATGCGCGTCGCCTTTTGGTCCGCCGCAGACCGAGGCGGTCAGCACGCTGCCGCCCTCGTCCTCCTCCATCTTCGCGCCCCAGCCGCTGCACGACGCGGCAAAAGCCGGCTGCGCGGCCTGCAGCATAGCCACGGCACCGGCGACGACGAGATATCCAGCTCTCATGAGTTCCCCCTGACAATTGCGGCGTCCGCCGGCAGCATATAGGAAAAGCGAGCCGGTGGCATTGCCCGTTGTGGCAAGGTCGGTCCCGCCTTGGAGAGCGTTGTGTTGAGAGTTCGCCTGTGTCTTCTGCTGGCCGCACTGGTGGCCTTGCCTGTCACCGCCCATGCGCAGTGGAAGCCGGTCGAGAAGGTCGAGACCTACGCCATTTCGGGCCAGTCCGGGCCGGAACTCTATCGCTCGATCGGCGAGAACGGGCCGAATGTCGGCGTCGCCCGCGCCATCGCCCACACCAATTTCAAGCTGACCTGGACCAGGGACTATCAGGCGCGGGCCGGAGCCTGCGTGCTGGTGTCGGCCAAGCCGAAGCTGATCATCACCTACACCTTGCCCAGCCCCTCCGCGCCGCTGCCGCCTGCCATCCAGAAGAACTGGGAGGTTTTCCTCGCCGGCGTCAGCGCCCATGAGAAGGTGCATGGCGCCACCATTGTCGACATGGTGCGCAAGATCGAGGCTGCGACCGTCGGCCTGACGGTCGCCGACGACGCCAAATGCAGCAAGATCCGCGCCGAGATGACCAAGCGCCTGTCCGCGCTCTCGCAGGCGCAGCGCCAGGCCAGCCGCGATTTCGACCGTGTCGAACTCGGCCCGGGCGGTAATCTGCAGAAGCTTATCCTTGCCTTGGTGAATGGCGGCTGAGCGCCCTCAAGCCTCGCAAACCAGTCCGTCGAGAAGTTTGAGACCTTCCGGCCAGTCGCCCAGGCCGCTTTCGGCATTGATGTGGCCGAGCGGCCCGATCACGGCCAGGCGGCTGCCCCATTGCGTCGCCCGCGCCTCGGCATACTCCTGCGAGCCATAGGGGTCGTTGGTGCTGGTCACCACCAGCGAGGCAAAGCGCAGCCTGCCCTGCGGAATCCGCGCGAAGGCCATGCCATATCCGGGAAAGACCGCCGACGCCGGATCGGGAACGCCGACCAGCAAGGCCGCCTTCACGGGCCTTTGCGAAATCTTCTGCCAATGCGCGACAAGCAGGCAGGACAGGCTGTGCGCGACCAAGACAGGTGGCTCGGGCGCCGCGATCACGGCAGCCTCCAGCGCCGCCAGCCAGTCGGTGAAATCGGGCAGGTCCCAGCTTGAGGGCTGGAAGCGCCGCATCGCCGGATCGGCGCGTTCCCAGCGCGATTGCCAATGCGCCGGGCCGGAACCGCCGCTGCCCGGCAGGATGATGAAATACGTCATGTCGCCTTGCTCCTATCGATCACAGCTGCATGGTGGCGGCTTGCGCTGGCATCGGGAATGGGAAATCATCGGAAAAGTCATTTCCTCGCCGATGGATTCAAGGTGACCATGAAGACCAGCGATGAGCGCGCGCCGCTCGACCCGACCGACATCGCCATCATCGAGGCCATGCAGGAGAACGGCCGCATCGGCATATCGGAGCTCGGCCGCCGGGTCGGCCTGTCGCAGCCGGCAACCTCCGAGCGGGTGAAGCGGCTGGAGGAGCGCGGCGTCATTGCCGGCTACACCGCGGTGATCGATCCGGCGGCCCTTGGCCTCGGCATGATGGCCATCATCCGCGTGCGCACCACGCATGAGCACATCCGCCCTTGCCTGAAGCAGTTCGCCGAAATGCCCGAGATTACCGAGGTGCACCGGCTGACCGGCGAGGACTGCTTCATCCTGAAAGTGGTGGTGCCCTCGCCCGCCCACCTTGAAACCATCGTCGACGCCGTGGCGCGCCATGGCGCGGTCACCACGGCGCTGGTGCTGCGCAGCGAGACGCCAAAGCCGATCGGCCGCGAGCTGATCCGCGCGAACACGGTTTCGTGAGGGTCGAACCAGTCATCAATCCGTTGCAGTGCGAACCTAACTGCTGAGCGAAATGGACATGGAATTCATGACGACAGGACGAGGCAAACGCCTGATGATCGCGGCCGCCGCCGCATCGTTGTTCGGCCTTGCCATCGCTTTGCCGGCAAGCCTTGTCCGCGCCGGACCAGGCAGCGTCCACCCCGGCCCGCTATCGCGCGCCGACGCCTTCGCCCGAGCCGAGGCGCTGACCGCGCTTGGCCGCAAAATGTTCTTCGATCCCGCTCTCTCGGCCTCCGGCAGGCAGGCCTGCTCGTCCTGCCATGACCCGCACCATGCCTTCGGTCCGGCCTCTGCAGCACCCGTCGAGATGGGCGGTGCAAACCTCGACCGGCCGGGCGTGCGCGCCGTGCCGTCGCTGCGCTATCTCCAGGCGGCGCCAGCCTTCACCGAGCATTTTTACGATTCCGAGGACGAGGGCGACGAGAGCGTCGACAATGGCCCGACCGGCGGCCTGACCTGGGACGGCCGCGCCGACCATGGCAAGGACCAGGCGAAAATCCCCCTGCTCTCGCCCTTCGAGATGGCCAACAAGGATGAGGCCGCCGTCGCCGCGGCCTTGCGCAAGGCGGCCTATGCCGGCGACTTCAAGGCGGCCTTCGGCGACGACGTGTTTGACCGCGCGCGCGATGCCTTCGACGCCGCCGCCGAGGCGCTCAGCACCTTCGAGCAGAGCGCTGCCGATTTCTATCCCTATTCCAGCCGCTACGACGCCTTCCTCGCCGGCAAGGCGCAACTGACAGCGCAGGAATTGCGCGGCCGCGCGCTGTTCGAGGACGAGACCAAAGGCAATTGCGCCAGCTGCCACTTGAGCGAACCGGCCAATGACGGCGAGCCGCCGCAATTCACCGATTTCGGCCTGATCGCCATCGCCGTGCCGCGCAATGCGGCGCTTCCCGCCAATGCCGACCCCGCCTATGTCGATCTCGGCCTGTGCGGCCCGCTGCGCACCGACTTCAAGGCGCGGACCGAATATTGCGGCCTCTTCAGGACGCCGACCCTGCGCAACGTCGCGCTGCGCAAGAGTTTCTTCCACAATGGCGCCTTCCACACGCTGCGCGACGCGGTCGCCTTCTACGCCAGCCGCGACACCGATCCCAGCCATTGGTACCCCAGGAACGTCGACGGCACGGTCAGGAAATATGACGATCTGCCAAAGGCTTACTGGGGAAACTTGAATCAGGATCCGCCCTTCGACGGCAAGAAGCCCGGCGACAGACCGGCGCTGAACACCGCCGAGATCGACGACATCGTCGCCTTCCTGGGCACGCTCACCGACGCCGACCAGCGGGCGGGGCCAGCGAACTGAACCGCCTTGCCCGGTGCCTGTCCGCCGACGAAAAGAAGGTGCCTCGATCTTGCCGGATTGGACGCGCCGCAATGCCTGGGACCGGTAAAGAAAGACATATCCCATTAGCGCTTCCTAAACCGCCTTGCGGTATTCCTCGTCACTCGATGGTGGGACGCAGATGAACGCATTCAGGCGAGCGGCCGGATTTGTTGTGATCCTGTTGACCGGGGCGGCGACGCTGGCGGCGTTGCACATCGATGCCCAGAGAAACTTCGCGCTGGCCAAGGAGCGCTATGTCGAGAACTCCCAGGCGGCTTCCAGAGCGGCCGCCAAGACCGTCGAAGACGCCTTGCGGGCCGTCTACGAGAATGTGCGCACCCTGAGCTATCTGCCGAGCGTGCGGAACCTTGACCGGCATGGCACGAACCTTGGCGATGAGGGCCGCGCGACGATCCAGCAGATTTACAACAACCTCGCCAACAATGTCTCGATTTCCGAGGTCTACTTCCTGCCGCTGGATTTCAACCCGGACCGCTTCGATACGGTGACCGGCAAGCCCGAGGAGCCGATCCTCCAGTTCGACCAGTTGATCGTGAATGCCAAGGCGAGATCTGATGCCGCTGGCGGCGCCAAACAGGCGAAGCTGGACGAGAATGCCCTGATCCGCCCCCCGGAAGAGGTCGAGACCTATGAATACCATGAGCTGGCCAAACAGCTCGCCTGGCTGAAGACGAACTATCCGAATTCGAGCGCCATCGACGGGTTGAACGTGCCGATCATCGGCACGAAGGAGCTCATCACCTGCGACAACACCGATTTCATCCACACCGGCAATGATGCCGACCGCTCAGGCTTCATCCTTTCGGTCCCTGTCTTCGGCCAGGATGGCAGCCTGCGCGGCTCCGTTTCGGCGATCATGCTTACCTCGGCGCTGCGGAAACTATTGCCGGGCAGTGACTATGTCATCGTCAATTCAGGCTACGGCTTTGAATCCGACCAGCACAAGATGTCGACAGCCCTGGCGGCGGATTCCCGTGCCTTCACGGCGGCCGACCCCAATCTGATCTATTCCGAAGTCATCCCGCTCTCGCTCAACGATCCCAGGAGCGCATGGCGTCTTTGGGCCGGGTTCCCCAACAGCCGCTTCGACGACAACCTGGACGTCCAGTCCGTGCGTGAATTCGAGTTGGCCGGTTATGCGGCGGTCGCGGTGGTCACGCTGCTGGCGCTGACCTGCTGGTACGCGATCGGGCGCACGATGACGATGCAGGTCGAGGCCGCCGAGACCCTTGAGCGTCGGGTCGAGCAACGCACCGCCCAGATTCAGCATCTCGCCACGCACGATATTCTCACCGGCCTGCCCAACCGGGGCCTCCTGGCCGACACGATGGACGAGGCATTGCGAAGCCTCAGGGACGACGAGAAGCTGGCCGTCCATTGCGTCGATCTCGACCGTTTCAAGCCGGTCAACGACACGCTCGGCCATCCGGTCGGCGACGAGCTGCTCGGGGCGGTGGCGAAAAGGTTGAAACACCATGCCGGCGAAACCGCCATGGTGGCCCGAATTGGCGGGGACGAGTTCGTCATCCTTCAGCTCCTGCTCGACGGCAACGACGAGGCCGGCGTGCTGGCAAGCCGCGTCATTCATGCCCTGTCCGACGAATTCTCCATCCATGGCCACAAGATCAACATCGGCGGCAGCATCGGCATCGCCGTTTTTCCCGACGACGGGCGAAATTCGGAAACCCTTATCCGCAATGCCGACCTTGCCTTGTACAAGGCCAAGATGGAGGGCCGCGGCACCTGCAGGTCGTTCGAGCCGGGAATGGACGCAAGACTGCAGGAGCGGCGCCAGCTCGAATCCGAACTCGCGCTCGGCGTGAAGAACGAACAGTTCGTCCTGCATTATCAACCGCTGCACGACGCAAAGACCTCGCAGCTCACCGGCTTCGAAGCGCTGGTGCGATGGAACCATCCGCGCCTCGGCCTGCTGGCGCCGTCGGAGTTCGTCCAATTGGCCGAGGAGACAGGCGCCATCGACGCGCTTGGCGAGTGGATCTTGCGGCGTGCCTGCGCCGACGCCGCGAAATGGCCCCAGCCCGTCAAGGTTGCGGTCAATCTTTCGCCGGCCCAGTTCAAACAGCAGGGGCTGTCGCTTCAGGTTGCCGCGGCGCTCGCCGCGTCAGGCCTGCTGCCGTCACGGCTCGAACTGGAGATCACCGAGTCGGTGCTGTTGGCCAACAACGAAAACACTCTGAACACGCTGTACAGCCTGCGCGACCTCGGCATCTCCATCGCCATGGATGATTTCGGCACCGGCTATTCCTCGCTGAGCTATCTCAGGTCGTTCCCGTTCAACCGCATCAAGATCGACCGCAGCTTCGTCAGCCTGATGTGCGAGAGCAATGAAAGCCGGGCGATCGTCAAGGCCGTCGCCGAACTCGGCACCACACTTGGCATGACGACGACCGCCGAAGGCGTCGAGACCGAGGACCAGTACAGGCTGGTCAAGGAGAATGGCTGCACGGATGTCCAGGGCTGGTATTTTGGCCGCCCTATGCCGGTCTCCGAGCTTCATGCGCTTTTCGACCAGCCGGAAGCCCTGACCGCGTAATCTGCCAGACGGCACGATGGCGAAATCGGCAGCGGCCCCTAGCTCCGCCAGGCCGCCAGATCGGTCAGGATCCGCGCCTTGAGCGCCGGGTCGGCATAGCTCGCCTGCACCGATGTCGCGGCGAGCTGGCGGATGGTTTCGTCGTCCCAGGCGAAAGCCTCGGCACAGGCCGCGTAGGAGGCTTCGAGCGTGGTGCCGAGCAGCGACGGATCGTCGGTGTTGATCGAGACCGGGACACCGGCCTTGCGCAAGGCATCGATCGGATGTTGCGCAAGCGACGGATAGACGCCGAGCACCAGATTGGAGACCGGACAGATGCCCAGCGGAATCTGCCTCTGCGCCAGCAAGTCGATGAGTTCCGGGTCCTCGATCGCCCGCACCCCATGGTCGATGCGGTCGGCGCCCAGCAGATCGATGGCGTCGCGAACACCTTCCGGGCCGCTCGACTCGCCGGCATGAACGGTGCGCCGCAAACCGGCCGCGCCGGCCCGGCGAAACGCCTCGGCAAAGCGCGGGCCGGTGCGGCCGGCAGCCGCTTCGTTGCCGTCGATCGACAGGGCGACGACACGCCTGGGCCTGATCCCGCCCAGCAACTCCACCAGCTCGATCGCCTCCGCCGCCGACTGGGTGCGCAGCAGGCTGACGCAAAGCCCGACCGGCGGGTGCCCATCCTGTTCGGCGGCCGCGAAACCCGCGTCGAACGCGTCGATCATCCCCGCAATGTCCTTGTGCCAGTGCGGCCAGTGCGTCGGGTTGACGATGACGTCGGCGTAGCGCACGCCGCTTCGGCCCATGCGGTGCGCGAACTTGTAGGCCGTGGTGGCGAGCTGCTCGCGCGTACGAAAAGTCCCGCACAGCCAGTCGAGCATCTCGAGGAAGCTCTTGAGATCATGGGCTTCGAAAAGCCTGTCGCGCGGCGCGCGCAGCGGAATGCCGGCTTGCTGGCAGTTCCTGATCACATCGTCGGCCTCGAAACAGCCCTCGATGTGGATGTGCACCTCGGCTTTCGGCAGTCCGATGAAATCGGTCAATGACGCCTCCCCCTCTTGGCCGGAATCATCAAACCATGAAACGGCTGGTGCCGGCTTCAAGAAATGATTGAAAGAATTGCGCATCGGCCGCGAGGGTGGCAGCGCCTCCCCGAACCTCGTTCCTCGCCCACTTCCCTGGAGGCGAGGAACCCAAGCCCGGTCGACGCCTCACAGCGCCCGGATAACACCGCCATCGACGCGGATGTTCTGGCCGGTGATATAGCCCGCCCCCTCGGACGCCAGGAACGCAATCGTCGCGGCGACCTCCTCCATCGTGCCGTAGCGCTGCATCGGCACGTTGTCGCGGCGCTCTTCGACGGTCGGCAGGCTGTCGATCCAGCCGGGCAGCACATTGTTCATGCGCACATTGTCTGATGCATAAGTGTTGGCGAAGATCTTGGTGTAGGCGGTCACACCGGCGCGGAACACGGCCGAAGTCGGGAACATCGCGTTCGGCTCGGCGACCCAGGCCGTCGAGATGTTGATGATGGCGCCGCCCTTCTGCTTGACCATTTGCGGCGCCACGATGCGCACCGGCCGGATGACGTTCATCAGATAGACGTCCATGCCGGTGCGCCACTGCTCGTCCGTGATCTCCAGGATCGGCGCGCGCGGCCCGTGGCCGCCGCTGTTGACCAGCACGTCGATGCGGCCAAAATGCTCCAGCGTCAGGTCGACGAGGCGCTGCAGGTCGTCATTCGACTGGTTGGAGCCGGTGACGCCGAGCCCGCCCAACTCGTTGGCCAGCGCCTCGCCCTTGCCCGAGGACGACAGGATGGCGACCTTGAACCCATCCGCCGCCAGGCGCTTGGCCGCCGCCGCCCCCATGCCGCTGCCGCCGGCCACGACAACAGCCACTTTTTCTACACTCATCGGATTTTCCTCTCAGGGTTGGCAGGCACCGCAACCGGTGTTTTCGGGATTTGAACGGTGATATAGCTGGTTCTGCCGCTCGGTTCGAACCAGAATGCCTGAAATCAACCAGTAGAAAAACTCCTGCATGCCTGAAGCCTTCCTGAGCCTGCCGCCGCTGAACGCGTTGCGCGCCTTCGAGGCATCGGCGCGCCATCTCAACTTCCGCGTCGCCGCCGAGGAGCTGAACGTGACCCAGGGCGCGGTGGCCCAGCACATTCGCGGCCTGGAGACCCATCTCGGCACGAAACTGTTCGAGCGGCTGCCGCGCGGCCTGGCGCTGACCGATCAGGGCCGCGCCTATGTGCCCAACATCCGCCGCGCCTTCGACCTGATCTCGGAGGCAACCTTGCTGCTGCGTCCCGCGCCGGCACGCCTGACGATCAGCGTGACGCCGAGTTTCGCCACCAAATGGCTGATCCCAAGGCTGCAGGATTTCATGGCCGACAATCCGCTGGTCGACCTGCGCGTGCTGGCCAGCGAGAGCCTGTCGAGTTTCCAGTCCGACGGCGTCGACATCGCGGTGCGGCAAGGCCGCCCGCCCTTCGGGGCCGGCCTGATCGTCGACCTGTTGTTTCCCCAGCAGATCATCGCAATCTGCAGCCCGGCCCTGCTGCCGGCCGGCGCAACCGAAATCGCCGCGGCCGAAATCCAGCATCACGTGCTGCTGCACGACGCGCACAATCTGTGGCCCGAATTCATGGAAAAGGCAGTCGGCCTGAAGATGACGGCCGAGCTCAAGCGCATGCGCTTCAACCAGACCAGCCTCGCCATCGACGCGGCCATCGCCGGCCAGGGCATAGCACTGGCCAGCCGCTTCCTCGTCGCCGCCGACCTCGCCGCCGGCCGCCTGGTCCAGCCGGTCAGCTGCGAAATGCGCGGCACGCAGGATTTTCATGTCGTGATGCCGAGAAAGCAGCGCCACCCCGAACCGACACAGGCCGTGCGGCAATGGCTGCTGGACGCGGGGGAACGGCCGCCGGTCTAGGGCGTGTACTCACTTAGCAGCTTGCCGACCGCGGAAGAGTGGACGTTGCCCGAGGTCGCGGAAGGGTCAACAGCAGAAGTTCCGTGATACGTTTGATGGAGAGCCCGTTCGTGCTATTGCAGTGCACCACCTCTTCGCTTCCATTCAGTCCGGGGCGGACCATCCATGACGCGCGTTGCTCGAGTCGATTTGCCGCAACATTCCGCGCTTAGGCCGCTCTATGCCGAGGCAGGCTTCGCTGACGCATTCGCGATCGATCTGCCGAGCCATGCGACGGGCGACGCCGAACGCCTCGCCGCCCATATGCTGATGGGTCAGGCGCGGTGGGTTGGCTGGCTGATAGCTCTCAGGGACACTTTGGTTGCGGGGTTTGGTCTTAAGACATCGTCTGAGTTGCGCGATGACGTTGCGACCGACAGGATTGATTTCTTTCGGGTCTACGATCGGCGGCGTCATGAGATTATTCTTGGCGAGGATGATCGCCATCTCGACTTCCGTTTGTCCGTCTTGGTTGAAGAGTCCGCTTTGTGCCGCCGGCTTGTCGCCACAACGGTCGTGACCTTCAATCATCTGGGAGGGCGGGCCTATATCGCGGGAATTGCGCCTTTCCATCGCCTGATCGTAAAATCGTCCTTGCGTCGAGCCGAGCGATCGGGCTGGCCAGCCGAGCTGTGAGGTCGCGCGCCGCGGCGCTAATAAGTCCACGTCCTAGATCGGCAGCAACGCGTCCGGCTTCACATTGGCGATCGAGGCGTAGGTGTGCGTCTCCCTGACGCCGGGCAGCGGCAGGATCACCCGCTGCAGGAAATCCTGGAACATCGCCATGTCGGCGATGCGCGCCTTGACCAGATAATCGAAGCCGCCGACCACCATGTGGCATTCGATGATCTCGGGCGCCCGCACGACCGCCTCGGCGAAGCGGTCGAAGACATGCGGCGCCGTATGATCGAGCCGCACCTCGATGAAGACGAGTTGTGCCTGCCCGATCCGGGCCGGGTCGAGAACGGCCCGCACCGCCCGGATGAAGCCTTCGGCGAACAGCCGCTTGATGCGTTGCGCCGCCCCGGTCGGCGACAGGCCGACGCGGCGGGCCAGATCGAGCGTCGTGCGACGGCCATCCTCCTGCAGCAAGCGCAACAGCGAGCGGTCGATGCGGTCGAGATCATCCATTTGAATTCACACTTTCTGACCACAGATTGCGCGATTATCACGCAAAAATCGCGAAAACAGCATATTTCATCACGCTGTCGAGTGGCAATACCGTTGGCGGGCAACGCAATCCGACCAAGGCAAATCCCATGACATCGACCATACGGACCTCCCGCAATGCCCTTACCAAGGGCGACACGGCCGTGCTCATCCTGAGCGAAGGCGAGGTGAGAACATGCATCGACCTGCGTCGGCTTCTCGATGCGTTGGCGGAGGGCTTCAAGGCATTGTCCCGCGGCGAGATCGTCAATCCGGCGCGGCCACAGCTCGACATTCCGCGGGCCGGCTATTCGCTGGCGATGCCGGCCTGGATGGCGGGCATGCATCTGTCGGTGAAGATCGTCAACGTCTTCGAAGGCAACATAGCCTGGGCGATCCCCAGCCATCTCGCCACCATCCATCTGTTCGACCCGGAAACGGGCATGCCGGTCTGTGTCATGGACGGCACCTATATCACCGCCGTGCGCACCTCCGGCTCCGCCGTGCTCTCGGTGCGGGAACTGGCCCGCCGCGACGCCAGGGTCGCGACGGTGGTCGGCGCCGGCGTGCAGGCCGGCCAGCACTTGCACCTGCTGCCGCTGGTGCGGGACTTCACCGAGATCCGCGTCGCCTCGAAGGAGTTCGCGGACGCGCGGGCGCTGGCAGCGCAGCATCCGGGCGTCGTCGCCGTCAGCGATCTCGAGGCAGCGGTGCGCTCGTCCGATGTCGTGTGCCTGGCAACGCATTCCTACCAGCCGGTGATCTCGGCCGAATGGCTGCGCCCCGGCACGCATGTCTCGTCGGTGGGCGTAGCACCACCCGGCGGCGAGCTGCCGGTCGAGCTTGTCGGCCGGGCCAGCCTGTTCGTCGAGACCAGGGACGCCTTCGCACCTACTCCGGTCGGCTCTTGCGAACTCGATGGCATCAATCCGCAAACCGGAACCGAGCTTGGCGAAATGCTGCTTGGGCTGCGGCCGGGAAGGATCAGCGCCGACCAGATCACCGTCTACAAGGCCATGGGTGTCGCCATGGAGGATCTGGTGGCGTCGGATCTCGCTTATCGCGAGGCGGTGCGGCGAGGACTGGGGCGGACTGTGACCTTGTAGAGGACGCTGCCGATCGTCGGAGCTGGCGCTGCCCTCATTGCCCCGCCGGCCATTTCTCCCCCGTAGAACAGGAAGAAATGGCTGCGCGAACGACCGAGGGAAAGTCGCGCCGTTTGACTGGATACGAAATCATTTTTACGACTGCTGGATGCAGTCGAATCCTCCCAGAAAAATCGTCG
Organism: Mesorhizobium sp. WSM4307; assembly: GCF_007003945.1. Taxonomy (NCBI): domain Bacteria; kingdom Pseudomonadati; phylum Pseudomonadota; class Alphaproteobacteria; order Hyphomicrobiales; family Phyllobacteriaceae; genus Mesorhizobium; species Mesorhizobium sp. WSM4307. Next base: position 42,088 of record NZ_VFTB01000021.1, on the reverse strand, counting down.
TCATCGGTGGTGGCATTGCCGGCCTGTCGCTTGCGGCGGCCGTGCGGGATTGGGCCTCCGTTACCGTCCTCGAGCGCGAGCCGCATCTTGGCTACCACGCCAGCGGCCGCTCCGCCGCTTTGTTCACCGAGACCTACGGCAACCGGCTGGTGCGCGCGCTGACGCTGGCCAGCCGGCAGCAAATCGTCGAGGGCGGCTTCGTCGCCCATCGGCGCGGCGCGCTGCATGTCGGCTGGAAAGGCGACGGCGCCGCGATCGACAAGCTGGCCGATGAATTGCAGGCGCTGGTGCCCAGCGTGCGTCGCCTGTCGGCGGCCGAGCTCCACGCGCTGGTTCCCGCCATCGCCACTGAAGCCACTTGCGGCGGCGTCTATGAGCCGGACGCCCTGGATATCGACACCGGCAAGATGCTGGCGGCCTGCGCCTCGGCGCTGAAGGCCGGCGGCGGCGCAATTCGCACCGGCGAGGAGGTGCGCGCCATTTCGCCCGGCGGCGGCGGCCTGCGCGTGCAGACAAGCGCCGGTGTCTATCCGGCCGACATCGTCGTCAACGCCGCCGGCGCCTGGGTCGATGTCGTCGCTGGCTTGGCTGGGCTCTCCGGCCTCGGCTTCCAGCCGAAACGCCGCACCGCTTTCCTGTTCGATGCGCCCGCCGGCACCGACATCGCCAGCTGGCCGCTGGTGGTCGACCTGCACGAACAATTCTACTTCAAACCCGATGCCGGCAGGCTGATCGGCTCGCTCGCCGACGAGACCGATTCCGAGCCTTGCGACGCCTGGCCGGAAGACATCGATGTCGCCATCGCCGTCGACCGCATCGAGCAGGCGACGTCGATGCGCATCGGCCGTCCGTCGACGCCATGGGCGGGCCTGCGCACCTTCGCGCCCGACCGCACGCCGGTCGCCGGCTTCGACCCCCGCCTGCCCGGCTTCTTCTGGCTCGGCGGCCAGGGCGGCTATGGTTTCCAGGTGTCGCTGACCTTGGCCAGGCTGGGCGCAGCGCTGATGCGCGGCGAGCCCCTGCCGGAGGATGTCACGGCACGCGGCGTCACCGCCGCGGCGCTGGCGCCCGACCGTTTCCTGGTCCCGGCGACGACGCCATGAAACCAGCACTGCCGCTGCTGCTGAGCCTCAATGGCGGCTATGTCGACACGGCCGGCTTCCTGGCGCTGCAGGGCCTGTTCACCGCGCACGTGACCGGGAATTTCGTCACCCTCGGCGCCTCGCTGGTGCTCGGCATTTCGGGCGTGCTGGCAAAGCTGCTGGCGCTCCCGGTGTTCTGCATCGTCGTCATCCTGACCCGGCTGGCCGGCGAGCATTTGCGCCGGCGCGGACATCAGGCGCTCGGAGTGCTGCTGGCGACCAAACTGGCGCTGCTCGTCGTCGGCGCCGCCTTGGCGATCCGCTTTGGTCCCTTCGCCAGTGGTGACGGCGCGGCCGCCATCGTCACCGGCATGGTGCTGGTCGCCGCCATGGCGATCCAGAACGCGGTGCACCGGGTCCATCTGGCGGCCGCCCCGCCTTCGACGCTGATGACCGGCACCACCACCCAGATCATGATCGACCTCGCCGATCTCATCGGCGGCACGGCCCCGGAAGCCCGCCCGGCGCTCATTGCCCGCCTGCGGCGCATGGCGGCGGCGGTCGCCGTCTTCGCCGCCGGCTGCGCGGCCGCTGCCCTCGGCTTTGCCTACGCCAATGTCTGGTGCTTCATCGTCCCGCCAGTGATCGCGCTGCTCGCCCTCTTGCTGCGGCTTTCAGCGCCGGACGGCGAAGCCAAATAGGCAGCCCTCAACCTTCGTCCGTCCAGATCAGGCGCAGCAGGCGCAGCAGCGTCGCCCGCTCCTTCTTCGTCAGCCTTTGCAGAAACCTGTCTTCGTGCCGGCGAACTTGTCGCCGCCAGCCCGGCATCGCCTGGCTGGCCGCCGGCGTCAGGGTCAGTATCCGCACGCGCCTGTCCTCGGCATGGTCGTCACGCTCGACCAGCCCGCGCTCTTCCAGTTCGGCCAGCAGCGGCGCCATGTTGGCGCTCTTCATGCCCAGGAGACGGCACAGTTCCGCGGCGCGGATGCCTGGCCGCTCATCGATCAGCGCCAGCATGCCATAGGTCACCGGGCGCAGGCCCGCCTCGGTCAGTTCGACCGTGAAATCATTGAGCGCGAAAGCCGAGGCACGCTTGAGATTGTAGCCGATCTGCGCATCGAGCGCGTCGTGAGGCTGGGTTTCGTCCATGCCAACCGATCGCCGCGATGCCGGCTCTTGTCAAGCGAAAAAGACTATGCGACATAGCAATCAAGATAGCTATGCCCCATAGCAATTTTCCATAGCAGTGGTGGAACGGGAGGAGACCGACCATGACCGATGAGACCGTTGCCTTCGACGTCGAGAACGGCATCGCCTGGGTGCGCTTCAACCGGCCGGACAAGCGCAATTGCATGAACCCGACGCTCAACCGGCGCATGATGGAGGTTCTCGACGAACTCGAATACCGCGCCGATGTCGGCGTGCTCGTGCTGTCGGGCGAAGGCAGCGCCTGGTCGGCGGGCATGGACCTCAAGGAGTATTTCCGCGAGACCGAAGCCAAGGGGCTCGGCGCCGTCCGCAAGGCGCAATCCGAAGCCTATGGCTGGTGGCGGCGCCTGCGCTGGTACGGCAAGCCGACCATCGCCATGGTCAATGGCTGGTGCTTCGGCGGCGGCTATGGCCCGCTCTTCGCCTGCGATCTCGCCTTCGCCGCCGACGAGGCGCAGTTCGCCCTGTCCGAGATCAACTGGGGCATCCTGCCCGGCGGCGGCGCCACCAAGGTGGTTGTCGACCTGCTGTCGATGCGTGACGCCATGTATCACGCGCTGACCGGCGAACTGATCGACGGCAGGAAGGCCGCCGCCTGGAAGCTGGTCAATGAAAGCCTGCCGCTGGCTGAGTTGAAGACACGGGTCACCGAGGTCGCCAACATCCTTCTGAAGAAGAACCCGATCGCGCTGAAGGCAACCAAGGACGCCATCCGCCGCGTGAGCGAAATGACCTACGACAATGCTGAGGACTATCTGGTCCGCGCCCAGGAGGCGGCCAACTCCCACGACAATGAGGGCCGCAAGGAAGGCATCCGCCAGTTCATCGACGAAAAGAGCTACAAGCCCGGCCTCGGCGCTTACGACAAGGCCAGATGACGCGATAAGCCAACGACGCAATCTGGGAGGAGATGCGCATGCCGGCCTTGACGATTTCAGACCCCGTGGCCCTGCATGCCGGCGCGCAGCCGGATCGTGTTGCCTGCGTCGACCTGGCCTCCGGCCGGCGCTGGACCTATGCCGCGCTTGACGAAGCCATCCAGCGAGCCGTTGGCGTTCTCGAAACCGGCTACGGCGTCAAGCCCGGGCAACGGATCGCCACGCTTGCCCGCAACAGCGCCGATCTCCTGATCCTGCAGCAGGCCGCAATGCGGCTCGGCGCTATCTTCGTGCCGGTCAACTGGCGGCTTGCCAGTGCCGAACAGCAGGCGATCGTTGCCGATTGCGATCCGGTGCTGCTGTTGCATGACGCTGTCCCGAAGGCGGCATTGCCCGGGCGCTGCATCCCTGTCGATGTCGCCGCCTTCGCGGCGGCGGTCGAGGCAGAGGCGCCGGCGCCGCGCCGTCCCCTGCCCGCCGACGATGCGCCGTCGATCATCCTCTACACGTCGGGCACGTCGGGCCGGCCAAAGGGCGTCATCGTCACCGAGCGCAACGCTTTCGCCACGGCGGTCAATTTCGGCGTGCTGGGCCGCGTCGGCAATGCCAGCGTCTTCCTCTGCGACGCGCCGATGTTTCATGTCATCGGCCTCATCACCAGCCTGCGTCCGACGCTGCTTCAGGGTGGCACCGTGCTGATCTCGCCCGGCTTCGATGCCGGCGCCACCAATCGCCGCCTCGCCGATCCGGCTCTTGGCGTCACCCATTATTTCTGCGTGCCGCAGATGGCCAGGATGCTGCGTGAACATCCCGACTTCACGCCGTCGCGCTGGACCGCGCTCACCGCCATCTTCACCGGCGGCGCGCCCAACCCGGCCACGGATATCAGATGGTGGCTGGCCCAGGGCGTGCGCATGGCCGACGGCTTCGGCATGACCGAGGCAGGCACGGTGCTTGGCATGCCGGTCGAGGCCGACCGCATCGCCGGCAAGGCAGGCTCGTCCGGCCTGCCGGCGCCGACGATCGGCCTGCGCCTCGTCGACGACGATGGCCGCGACGTCGCGGCCGGCGAGCCCGGCGAGATATGGCTTTCCGGCCCCTCGATCACGCCAGGCTATTGGAACCGGCCGGAAGAGACGGAGCGCGCCTTCACCGCCGATGGCTGGTTCCGCACCGGCGACATCGCGCGGCGCGACGAGGAAGGCTTCGTCACCCTCGTCGACCGTCGCAAGGACATGTTCATTTCCGGTGGCGAGAACGTCTATCCCGTCGAAATCGAGACCGTGTTGCTCGACCATCCCGGCATCGCCGAAGCCGCCGTGATCGGCGTCGCCGACGCGCGCTGGGGCGAAGTCGGGCGCGCCTTTGTCGTGGTGAAACCCGGATGCGTCGTCGATCCGGCCGATCTGGCAAGCCATTGCGGCGCGCGCATCGCCCGCTTCAAGGTGCCGAAAGAGTTCCTGCTCACCGATACGCTGCCGCGCACCGCATCCGGCAAGATCCAGAAACACATTTTGCGCGCGTGGACGGCACCGGCCCGCCGGCGGAGCTGAGGCAGACCGCAGGTCAGCCGGCGGACGCGGAGCGGAAAACCGCCACCGCCGCCGCGACGATTTCCGCATTGTCATTGGCCACGATTCCATCGGCGAGCGTCTTGCCGTCTTCCAGCCCGACCCTCGTCGACCACCGCTTTTGGCGCGCCAGCTCGACGAATGGCCAGACGGTGGCGTCCACGCCATGCAGCAGGATCGGCCGCCGCACTTCGGCGTGCTCGAGCACGGCGGCGATGCCGTTTGCCTCGGCGAGGGCCGCTACAAGGTCCGGTATGTCGATTTCGATCAGGATGCGCAGCACCCGGTCGTGATCGGCGAGCGCCACGAACCGCTCGGCGTCTTCTATCGTGGCGAGCCCGGCCTCGATGCCGACGCCGCGCTGACGCAGCAGCTCCATCACGGCGGGCGCGTCGGCCTCGGAGAGATTGACCGAGGCATAGTCGGGCAGCTCGCGCCAGCCGGCGATCGCCGCGCGGGTGCGCGCGACATCGTTCTCGATCCAGGCGCCGGTCGACACGCCGACCAGCGTGCCTGGGCAGGCCCCGCGCACGGCCAGCACCGTCGCATCGACGGCGGCCAGGCTTTCACCCCCATCGGGGCCGCGCGGATGGATGTGCAGTTCGCCGGCACCGGCCGCGACGCAGGCAGCCGCATCGCTGGCCATGGCCTGCGCCGTCAGCGGCAGCTTCGGATGAAAGTCGCGCGGACGCGCGCCGTTGATGCAGGCCTGGACGATCATCAATATCACCTCGGACAGGGAGGTGGCAGTCTAGCCGCCCGACAAGGCAGGGCAAAGCGCTGCGCGCTGCCTCTCCTGACAGCGCGGCCAAGATCAATCGGCATTTGAATAAAAACCGCCTGTGGATATTTACCCCAAATTCCGCCGGGCCGGCCAAGATAAATTAGGGCGGGATCATGGAGGGAACCATTGACCAGCGATTTTTCAGCCGCCCGCATCCATCTCGAACGCGCTTATCATTATCTGCGCGGCAATGACGAGACGAGCCGCTCGGCATGCGAGGCCCTCGACCTCCTGATCGAGACGGTGGCGGAAGCCCAGCACAGGCGACCCGAGACCGCTGTGCTGGAATTTCCGCAAGCGATGGTGCGGCAAATCTGATTAGGACGCCTTGCGGGCCGGTGCTGCGGTTACCGGCCCGATGGCGGGCGCGACGATCCGCTCCAGCGGCTCGGGCCGGTGCAGCAGGAAACCCTGGCCGAAATCGACGCCCATCGCCTGCAGCATGACGAGCGTCTCGGCTTGCTCGATCTTCTCGGCCACGACGGCGCAGCCGACGCTGCGGGCAATGCCTGATATGGCCGAGACGATCTCGCGATCGAAGCGGCTCTCGGCCATGTGCTCGATGAAGGAGCCATCGATCTTGATGGCATCGACCGGAAAGCGCCTGAGATATTCGAACGAACTCATGCCAGCGCCGAAATCGTCGAGGCTGACCTTGCAGCGCCGCTCGCGCGCCTTGCGCACGAACGTCTCGGCGGCATCGAAATTGGTGACGGCGGCGGTTTCGGTGATCTCGAAGCCGATACCGGAATGCGGCGCCCCAGTCTCCTCGATGATGCTGTCGACGAAGTCCCACAGTCCCGGATCGCTCAGCGTCTGCGCCGACAGGTTGAAGCCAAGCGTGATCGCGCCGGACTTCATCGCCGCGCCATGCCGCGACAGCGCGGTGCGGATAATCCAGCGATCGAGCCTGGCGGCTATGCCGAAACGCTCCGCCGCCGGGATGAATTCGCTGGGCGGAATCAGCTTGCCGCCGCGCCCGACAAGCCGCGCCAGCACCTCGACATGGCGGCTTTCCTGCCAGGGCCGGCCCAGCCGGTGGATCTCCTGGCCGAACAGTTTCAGCCTTCCGTCCTCCATGGCGTCGACCGTGTCGGCGGCGAGCCGCGCCGCGTTGAGGCCGCCGGTGGCGGCCTCGGCCGAAAACACCGCGAAGCGATCGCGCCCGGCGGCCTTGGCCGCGTAGCAGGCGTCGTCGGCGCAGGCCAGCGCATCGGCGACTGTGGTCACCCGGTCGTTGACGATGGCGATGCCGATGCTTGCCGCGAGCCGCCGCGCGGCCGCGGCAGAGCCCAGATCGGCGCCGCGCACGGCCGCCAGTATGGCCCCAGCCAGCCGCTCGGCCTGCGCTGCGTCGCAATGCGGCACCAGCAGCGCGAATTCGTCGCCGCCGAGCCGCGCCGCATGCGCCGATGGCTGCAGGCAGGCGCGGATGCCGGCGGCAACGCTCTTCAGTGCCATGTCGCCGGCGGCGTGGCCGGCAAAATCGTTGAGCGCCTTGAAGTAGTCGAGATCGACATAGAACACCGCCAGCGGCGCACCCGCCGCGATATGCTCGGCGAGCAGCCGGTCGAAGGCGGCGCGGTTCCACAGGCCGGTCAGCGCGTCGTGGCGGGCGGCAAACGCCAGCTCCTGTTCGCGCAGCTTGTCCTCGGTGATGTCGCGCACCGTGCCGAGGATCTGGCCGGCGGCACCCGCGGCGGCGATGAAGCGGACCAGCGATTCGACATGGCGGATCTCGCCGTCGCGCTTGATGATGCGGTATTGCGAGGCGGTTACGCCGCTTGAGCCAGGCGGCGGCTGGTGGGCGCGCTCGGTGGCTTCCTTGTCGTCGGGATGCAGATAGGTGTGCCAAAGGTCGGCCGTCACCTCGTCGGTGTCGGCAACGAGGCCGAATATGTCCCTGGTGCGGGTGTCCCAATAGCTCTTGTGGGTGGCGATGTCGTGGTGCCAGATGCCGGTGCCGCTGGCGGCGAGCGCCAGGCGGAAGCGCACATTGACCTGTTCGAGCTCGGCTTCGGCCGTCTTCTGTTTGGTGATGTCGGTCTGCACGCCCATCAGTCGCACCGGCTTCCCGTCCTCGTCGCGCTCAACGATGCCGCCGCGGTCGAGCACCCACACCCAGTGGCCCTGCTTGTGCTTCAGCCGCAGTTCCGTCTCGATGGCGTCGGTCTGTCCGGCAATGTGGCGGTCGCCGCTGGCCAGCGCCCGCTCGCGGTCGTCGGGATGGGCGAGCCGCAGCCACAAATCGCTGGTGTTGGCAAGCTCCCTCTCATCATAACCCAGCATCCGCGCCCAGGTCGCGGAATAGAAGCAGTCGCCGGTCGCAAGATCCCAGTCCCAGACGCCAAGATGGGCCCGCTCCAGGGCCGTGGCCCAGAACGTTTCATTGCGGCTTTTCTTGTCCTGACCCGTCATCGTCTGTTTTCGCCTGCTCCACCTGCGGGCAATCTGCGACAAAACCAGAGAAGAAACCGTTACCGGGACGCGGCAGGCATGCCTTCCCGCCTGCAATATTCCTGGCACCCCGTCTTTCGATTGGCCGGCAAGAACCGGAGTTTTGCGCTCCCCCGATGGGCCTAGGGATGGCCAAGGTCATCAGCGGCACCGCGGATGACCCCAGCCAAACACGAAAGGACGCTCCCAATGACCAAACAGGAAGACAACAAGGCCGTCGTCGTCAGATGGTTCACCGACTTCTGGGGTGAAACCTGCGACCTGTCCGTCGTCGACGACATCGCCGCGCCCGACATGCTGCTCAAATATTCGCTGCACGAGCCGCGCCGGGGCCGAGACGACATCAAGGCCTTCATGACCGATTTCCGCGCCGCCTTCCCGGATCTCAACTTCTGGGCCACCGCCGATCTCATCGCCGAGGGCGACTACGTCGTCGGCCAGTGGGAGGGCGGCGGCACGCATACCGGCCCGGCTTTCGGCGATTTCCTCGCCGGTTCGCTGCCTGCCGCTACCGGCCGCGCCATGCGCTTCACCGGCACCACGGTGCTGAAAGTGATCGACGGCAGGATCGTCGAGGAGATCGGCCTCGACGACGGCGTCGCCGCGCTGACCCATCTCGGCCTGATCAGGGCCGCCTGATCCGCAGGGCCATCGCCGGCCAGGCGGTGGCCCGCTTCGACTGCGGCCGAAGCCCGGCAACCTTTCGGGTTTGGAAACCGCTTCGGCGCGGTCGCTACTTCTGCATTCGACGATGACATCTTCGTCAACGAATCCTTGACGGAAAGGGAAGAAATATAACCATCCAATATTTGTATTTTTTATCAACCCAAAGTGTAATTGAATAGTAATACTTCATCGGCGAAATACCCCTGTTAATGCTTGGGCAATTGGCGGGTTTTCCTCAATGAGTGCGCACACCGCGCAGCGGAACGGCGAGCGCCGGCCGCTTGGCGTTTTTGACCTGGACATCGCCGCGACCAGGAGCGGGTGGATGCTGACCGCCCTGTGCCTGGCCTATGCCCTGGCCGCGCTTTGCCTGCAGCCGGGCCGCTATCTGCACCTGGCGCAATCCTACGCGGAGCCATTCGTCGTCTTCCTGCCTATGCTTCTTGCGGCCGGCCTCGGCGTGATGGCGCTGACATTTGCCAGGCATAGCCCGACGCGGTTCATGCTCGACATGCTCAGGCAGCGCTGGCTGGGCGCCGCACCGGTGATCCTGCTGTCCTTTCTCGGCATTACCGCCTTCACTGCCTTCAAGATTGCCATCCCCGACATCGTGCCATTCTATGCCGACCGCATATTGGCGGAGCTTGATGTTGGGCTGCATGGCGCCGATCCCTGGACATGGGTGCACCGCGTCGTCCCCGAACGCATTTCGGCTGTCATCTTCATCGGCTATGGATATGGCTGGCACGTGCAATGGTTCGGCACCTTGCTGTTCGTCGCCTTCTGGAACAACCCGGCAGCGCGTTTGCGTTATCTGTGGGCGCTCGCGCTGACCACGATCCTGTGCGGCACCGTTCTGGCCATGGCGCTGTCTTCCGCCGGCCCGATATTTCACGACCAGTTCTACGGTGGCGACCGGTTTGCCGGGTTGCAGACCGCCCTGGCGCGGAACGGCTACGCCGCGCCGGTCCATATGTATGCCAGCTATCTGCTCACAGCCTACACAAGCGGCCGCCCCGAACTGGGCGGCGGCATTTCAGCCATGCCAAGCATGCATGTCGCCTTCGTCACGCTCAACGCGTTGTTCCTGAGCGGCTTCGGCCGCCGCTGGACCGTCGCCGGCTGGTCCTTCGCCGCACTCATCCTGTTCGGCTCGGTCTACACCGGCTGGCACTATGCCGTGGACGGCTACCTTTCGATACTTGTCGTATCCTTAATCTGGTACCTGACCGGGCGTTTCGTTCTGCCGGAGGCGAGTCGCGATACCGTCGGGACGCGCCTGCCTCTGCCCGAACCGGCACCGCAATGACCGGGCCTGGCCGAGGCCAGGCGAACCACCCCGCCGTCTCTCGGTAGAGATCAGGCGGCATTGCCGCCGCCTGACCTTGCCGGCTACTGGCTCGGTGCCATCGTGTGTTCGCACGACACTTTCGGGTTCATGTCGGCGAAGGTGCCGGTCGGGTTGCCCTTCCAGGCCCAGACATGCAGCTCGTAGAATTCACCCAGGCCATAGCGGTTGGGGGCGCTGTTGAAGTTGAACAGCTGGCCGTCCAGCGACGCCGGCCCCTTCGAGGTGATGTATTCGACCGCCACCAGCTTGCGCGTTCCGTCGGCCATCGGCTCGTACATCACGGCCTCGGGACGGGCGATGTCGATCTTGTCGTCCTTCAGGTATTGGCCGTTGACGTAGTGGATGCCCATGGCGCCACCGGTGATGCCGCTGGCGCAGGGTATGGGCGCGTAGCCCTCGGCCGTCGCCGCCTTGACGTCGAGGAACCGGCTGTTGGCGGCCCGCACCTTGTCGGCCAGTGGATTGGGGCCGGACGCGGCTCCGGCCGCTTCCTGATGCGCCTGTGCGAAGGAGGCGCAGACGGCCATCATGGCCCCCGCCTTGACGAGCCTGTTGCGAAGAGTTGATATCATGTCCATTCCATTCTTCTTGAAAAAGCACAGCTGGCCGGTCGCCGAAAATACGGCGGCCCGGCAGGCAAGCGCTGTGGCTGTTGCTGCTTGGAGGTCCCGAAATCGATGTGACGACTGCCGGGAAGCATCATCCCTTCGGCAGATACGGGATCGTTCCGGCCAGATCGGTATCGTCGATCAGCTGGAAGCGGCTGTCGCTGCCGCCCTGACGCGCCGAAACGAAAGGCGCATAGGCCGGATCGTTGGTGAACGCGCGTGCCGCCGCTTCCGACGGGAACGCCATCAGGGCGATCAGCGTGGTGTCGAGCGGCTTGCCTTCAAGCGTCTTCACATTGCCGCTGCGCGACAGATATTTGCCGCCATGCTTGTGGACGATGTCGTGCACCGAGGCCGCGTAGCCCGGCACCCATTTCGGATCCTTCATCTTGATGTCCGCGATAACGTAAGCAGTCATGGTCGTCTCCTGGTTGCGGCGCACAGGGCTATCCCGTGCGACCGGCCAAAGGGCTCGCATGGCCGGCCCCTCGCCAACCAGTCCGCGATCTGTACTGGGGCGGTACAGTTTCCGTACTGGCCGCTTCATTCATGAAGGCCTAATGTTCGGCCAGCTTCGAGGGAGGTGCACCGATCATGGCCCAGCACGGATACAAGCAGTTCTGCCCGCTATCGATGGCCGCCGAGGTGCTGTGCACCCGCTGGACGATGGTGCTGATGCGCGAATTGGTGGCGGGTTCGACCCGCTTCAACGACCTGCGCCGCGGCGTCCCCAAAATGTCGCCGACCCTTCTGTCGCAACGGTTGAAGGAACTCGAGCTGGCCGGGATCGTCGAGCGCAAGGAGGTGCCGGGCGAGAAAGCGATCTTCGACTACCGGCTGACCGAGGCCGGCCGCGATCTGCGCCCCGTCGTCGAGGCGATGGGTTTTTGGGGACAGAAATGGGTCGAGTCCCGGCTGTCGCTCAAGAACCTCGATCCGTCGCTGCTGATGTGGGACATGCGGCGCAACCTGAACCCCTCGCCGCTGCCCGAAGGACGCACGGTGATACAATTTCTGTATCTGGATCTCCCGGCGTCCAAACGCTCGTGGTGGCTGATCGTCGAAAAGCACGGCGAGGTCGACCTGTGCTGGTACGACCCGGGCTTCGATGTCGACCTCTACGTCTCCACCGACCTGCACACGATGACGGCGATCTGGATGGGGTTGCTGACCGTCGAAAAGGCGGGCGCGAAGGTTTCCCTGACCGGCGACCAGGCTATCGGCAAGAAGATGCAGACCTGGCTCGGGCTCAGCCCGTTCGCGGTGGAGCCAAAGCGGGCGGCGTAGGAGAACCGGTTCATGCCGCCCACAAAACGCTCATCGGTTTTGGGGGCATGCCGCGAAAACAAAGGCTTACAGCGAGTCTTTGAATCCGGCTGGACGCGACCCGTCAACGGGATCGGATGCCTCAATCAGGTAGCGCTTGTTCTCATATGCCTCGATCAGGGTCGCGAGAACATCGAAGCGGTCACCATCGAGCGAGCCGACCTCCGGCTCGTTGTCGAAATATCTTGTGATTTCGGCGATCGCCCAATCGTAATCGGCTTCGGTCTTAAGGGATCGAATGTTTTCCATCGCACCTCCTCCGGGTCGATCTTGTCATATTCTTTGTTGGCAGGAAACGGGTGGCGGGGCCGTCTTCCAGCGGCTTCAATGCGGCATGTTCATCACTCTCGCCAAAGACCTCAAATCGACGCCGCTGCCGGTCGCTGATGATCCGCGCTGGGCGCGCATTGCCGCGCGCGACAAATCGGCGGACGGGCAATTCTGGTATTCGGTGGCGACGACCGGCGTCTATTGCCGGCCCTCCTGCCCGTCGCGCCGCGCCAATCCGGTCAATGTCCAGTTGCACGACACGCTGGCCCAGGCGAAGGCGACCGGCTTTCGCGCCTGCCGGCGCTGCAATCCGGATGGCCCTTCGCTGGGGGCCGGCAATGCCGCGATGGTCGCCGGTGCCTGCCGCAGGATCGAACAGAGCGAGGAAGAGCCATCGCTGGCTGAACTGGCTGAAGCCGCCGGGCGCAGCGCCGGCTATTTCCACCGCGTCTTCAAGGCGATCACCGGGCTGACGCCGAAGGACTATGCCGCCGCGCATCGTGCCGCCCGGGTCCGCCAGGGTCTCGCGGACGGCGCCAGCGTCACGGTGGCGATCTACGATGCCGGCTTCAATTCGAGCGGGCGCTTCTACGAGAAATCCACCGGCATGCTCGGCATGACGCCGACGCGCTACCGTGCGGGCGGCGCCAATGAGGACATACGCTTCGCCGTCGGCGAGACCTCGCTCGGCGCCATACTGGTCGCGTCGAGCCGCAGGGGCGTCGCCTCGATCCTGCTCGGCGACGATCCGGACGCGCTGGTGCGCGACCTGCAGGACCGTTTCCCCAAGGCGCGGCTGATCGGCGGCGACCGCGACTACGAGGCGCTGGTTGCCCGCGTCGTCGGCTTCGTCGAGGCCCCACGGCTCGGCCTCGACCTGCCGCTCGACGTGCGCGGCACCGTCTTCCAGCAACGCGTCTGGCAAGCCCTGCAGGACATCCCGGTCGGCGGCACGGTTTCCTATGCCGAGATCGCCGAGCGCATCGGCGCGCCCAGGGCAACCCGCGCCGTCGCCGCCGCCTGCGCCGCCAACGCCCATGCGGTCGCCATTCCCTGCCACCGCGTAATCCGCAAGAATGGCGCCCTGTCCGGCTACGCCTGGGGCGCCGAACGCAAGCGCGCGCTGCTCGACCGCGAGGCCGGCGGATCGGCGAAGGCCGCCGACAGGGCCTACCGGTCTTCGCGGGCGTAACGACCGGCGATGCGCACGATGGCAAGGTCTTCCGCCGCCGGTGCGAACATCGAGATCGCCAACGGCGCCGCCGTCGACGCGAAGTCACAGGTCTTGGCCGCCATCGGCAAGCTGGTCGATGCCGGTAAGGCCGAATGGGGCCGTACTGCGAGTGGCGAGATCGAGCTGCGGCTGTTGTCAGGCGAGGTGTTTTTGCTCGGCGAACTCTTCGTCATTCGTGTCGCGTGACATGTAGACTGTTCAAAAGTCAGCGCTCTACGGAACGCGACGACGGAGGTCTTCACACAGGCGATTTGAATTTGAAAGCAAGCACCGGAGTGAGCGAGGAAAGCCGCCTCTGTAGGGTTCCGGCACAGACAAAGGAGTCAGGGCAATGAACCTCTTGCAAACCCAAATAACCACACCGGCGGCGATAGCCACCCTCGACACCATCGCCTACGCCGTCGGCCAATCCGCGATCGGCAAGATCCTGGCGGCGCGCAGCTCGATCGGCGTCTGCGCCATCCTGATCGGCTCCGACGCCGACGCGCTGGAGCAGGACCTCGCCGACCGCTTTCCCGGCAAGGTGCTGGTCGAAGACAAGGGCGCTCTCGACGATGATCTCGCGGCGATAGCCCGCTTCATCGAAACGCCCAGCGCCGGCCTCGACCTGCCGCTCGACATGCGCCACGGCACGCCGTTCCAGCAAAGGGTGTGGGAGGTGCTGCGCGCCATCCCTTGCGGCGCCACCATCACCTACACCGCGCTTGCCCGGCGCCTTGGCCGGCCGAACGGCGCGCGCGCCGTGGCAACCGCCTGTGCCGCCAACGCCATCGCGCTCGGCATTCCCTGCCACCGCGTTGTCGGCGCCGACGGCACGCTGTCGGGCTACCGTTGGGGCATCGAACGCAAGCGCACTCTGCTCGACAAGGAGGCCGCGATATGAACGCCCACGCCAAGGTTGCCACAGCGGCTGTGGAAGCCGCCGAAACACGCGTCGCCGCATACGACTGGCCGGCGCTGGCCGCCGAGCTCGACGGCTTCGGCTGCGCGGTGATGGAAAAGCTGCTCGCGCCCGAAGAGTGCCGGCAGATCGCCGGCCTCTACCCCCAGGAACAGCATTTCCGCAGCCACATCCACATGGCCAGGCACGGTTTCGGCAGGGGCGAATACCGCTACTTCCGCTATCCCTTGCCGGACCTGCTCGGCGGCCTGCGCAGCGCGCTCTATCCCAGGCTGGCCGAGGTCGCCAACCGCTGGAACGAGCGCATGGCGATCCCCCTGCGCTACCCTGCCACGCATGCCGAATTTCTCGAACAATGCCATGCCGCCGGCCAGGTCAGGCCGACGCCGCTTCTGCTGCAATATGTCCCCGGCGACTTCAACTGCCTGCACCAGGACCTCTATGGCGATCTCGCCTTTCCCCTGCAGGTGGCGATCCTGCTCTCCGAACCCGGCGAGGATTTCACCGGCGGCGAATTCGCGCTGACCGAACAGCGGCCGCGCATGCAGAGCCGGGTCGAGGTGGTGCCCTTGCGCCAGGGCGATGCGGTGGCCTTCGCCGTCCACAACCGGCCGGTGCAGGGAACGAAAGGCAACTACCGCGTCAACCTGCGCCACGGAGTCAGCCGCCTGCGGTCAGGCATGCGCCACACGGTCGGCATCATCTTTCACGATGCGAAGTGAGGTGCCGGTTCACGCCTCCCAATAGGGCGGATCGCCAAAGGCATCGCGAAGCCATGCGGTGAGCGCACGCAGTTTGGCGGATCCGCGCCGGTCCTCGGGACAGGCGATATAGATGGTGGCCCCTTCAGGTTCGGCGCCGACATCAATGACCGTCAATCGCTTGTCGGCGATCTCGGTCCGGATGAAATAGGCAGGGAGCAGCGCCAGGCCGAGGCCAGCAAGCGCGGCGTCGCGCATCAAGATCCCGTTGTTGACGCGCAGTGCGGTTTGCGGGCGGATCGTCACCAGCCGCCGCGAAATCTTGAACCGCCAGTCGGCGGCACCGCGGATGGAATAGATGACGCCCTTGTGGCGTTTCAGGTCGTCGGTGGTCGCGGGCAGTCCGAACCGCTCGATATAGTCCGGTGACGCCACCAGGAAGCGACGGCTGGAAGCCAGCTTCTTGACGATGACCGGCCCGCCATCGACGACCGGCCCGTGACGCACAATGGCATCGTAGCCATCGGCCACCATGCTGACGAAACGATCGTCGACATCAAGCGTCAGTTCGATCCCCGGGTGCCTGGCCAGGAAGCCATACAGCGCCGGGCCGAGATGGAGGATGCCGAAACTGGTCGGCGCCGATATCCTGAACGGTCCGGCGAGTTCGCCGCGATCTTCGGCGATCTCGGCTCTCGCATCGGCCACCTCCTGCATGATGCGCCTGGCGCGCTCGTAAAAACCGCGCCCCGCTTCGGTGATGAAGAGCTTGCGGGTGGTGCGGTCCAGCAGCCTTGTGCCGAGGCTGCGCTCGAGTTCCGACAGCCGCTCGCTGACGACGGACTTGGACAGGCCCACGCGCCTGGCCGCCTCGCTGATCGAGCCGGATTCCGTGACGGCGACAAATGCGGCGGCGGCTTCAAGCTTTAGCATTGTTCGGCTTTCCCGAATTCACAATCAGGCGACCGACGCCTAACGAAACCAAGGGCATGGTGCCATAGTCGGAAAGACCGCGAAACATGTGGCGGCGGCAAAAGCTCGGGGTAATGCATCATGTTTCGTCCTTTGGTTATCGTGGTTGGTCTGCTGTCACTCGCCGCTCCGGCCTCGGCGCGCGTGATCCCGTTTCCGACCGTCTTCAAGACGCAGACGATCCAGACCAACGGCACCAGCCTGCATGTACGCGTCGGCGGACAAGGGCCCGCGGTGGTGCTGCTGCACGGCTTCGGCGACACCGGCGACATGTGGGCGCCGGTCGCGATAAAGCTGATGAAGGATCACACGGTGGTTGTGCCGGACCTGCGCGGCATGGGCCTTTCGGCGCATCCGGACAGCGGCTACACCAAGAAGAACCAGGCGCTCGACATCGCCGGCGTGATGGATGCGCTGAAGATCGACAAGGCCGAGCTGGTGACGCACGATATCGGCAACATGGTCGGCTATGCGCTGGCCGCGCAATATCCCAAGCGCATCACCAAATGGGTCGTCATCGACGCACCGCTGCCGGGCATAGGTGACTGGGACAAGATCAAGCAAAGCCCGCTGCTCTGGCACTTCAACTTCCGCGGCCCCGACATGGAGCGCCTGGTCGCGGGGCGCGAGCGCATCTACCTCGACCGCTTCTACAACGAACTGTCGGCCGACCCGAAGAAGATCGACGAGGCCACGCGCGTCCACTATGCAAAACTCTACGCGCGGCCGCATGCCATGCATGACGCCTTCGAACAGTTCAAGGCATTCGACCAGGACGCCATCGACAACCAGGCGATGCTTTCCACCGGCGGCAAATTGCCCATGCCGGTGCTGGCAGCCGGCGCGGAGAAATCGGCGGGCACGACACAGGCCGATACACTGCGTTTCGTCGCGTCGGACGTGACGGGAGCCATCGTGCCGGCATCCGGCCATTGGATCATGGAAGAAAACCCGGATGCCACGGTCAAGCTCATCACCGATTTCCTCTCCAGGTAACAACCGCCCGGCGCCACCATTTCGGGCCTGCTGAAACCGATCTCGTGAAACGAAGCCGATGGGTTGTCCCTCCCAGACCGCCCGTCACGACAAAATGGAGCCATTCTATGTCGCTGTCGCATCTTCTCTTGTCGGGAACCGCCGTCCTCATGGCGATGGCTGCACCGGCTTCGGCCGCCGGCGTGCCGAAGAAAACGGTCGTGCTGGTGCATGGCGCCTTTGCCGACGGTTCGAGCTGGAACAAGGTCATTCCCTTGCTGGAGGCCAAAGGGCTCAATGTGGTGGCGGTGCAAAATCCGCTGAGCTCGCTTGCCGCCGATGTTGATGCAACCAGGCGCGTCATCGAGGCCCAGCCGGGACCGGTCATCCTGGTC
Source organism: Mesorhizobium sp. WSM4307 (assembly GCF_007003945.1). NCBI lineage: Bacteria > Pseudomonadati > Pseudomonadota > Alphaproteobacteria > Hyphomicrobiales > Phyllobacteriaceae > Mesorhizobium > Mesorhizobium sp. WSM4307. Next base: position 24,708 of record NZ_VFTB01000021.1, on the reverse strand, counting down.
GGCCATTCCTGGGGCGGTGTCGTCATCAGCCAGGCGGGCGTGGACGACAAGGTCAAGGCGCTGGTCTACGTCGCCGCCTTCGCGCTGCCGAAGGGCCTGTCGGTGAACGATCTTGGCAAGGGGCAACCGGCGCTGCCCTGGGCAAGCGCCCTGCAACCCGACAGCGGCGGCTATGTCAGGCTAAGCGCCGAAGGCGTCGCCAAATATTTCGCGCAGGACCTGCCGCCGCAGGAGATCAGCGTGATCGCAGCCACGCAAGGTCCGCCCTTTGCCGGTATTTTCGATGAGAAGCTCGCCGTGGCGGCCTACGAGACCAAGCCGAGCTTTTACATCGTCGCCAAGCATGACGGGATGATACCGCCGGCTGCTGAAGCAGCGATGGCCAAGGCGATCGGCGCCAAGGTGACCGAGCTTGCGACCAGCCATGTCCCCATGCTCTCCAAACCGCGCGAAGTGGCCGATGTCATTCTGGCGGCCGCGGACTCGGTGAAATAAACGGGAAAGCCGATCCCAGCGAGAAGACGCTGCCCCACAAATCCATCATCCTTCGGCAGCCACCATCTCCAGGATCCACGGGCAGGCATAATAGTCGGCGATGCGGTCAATGACACCGCCGTCGGCATGGATGCGCACGAAATAGGCTGGCCGCCAGAGCTCGCCATGGAGCCTGTCGACGACCAGCACTGCCTCCTCCTGGACCACAGCCGGCCGCATGCGCCAGGGCTCGCCACGCTCATACTCGACGAAATAGGGCGAGTCGGAGAGCAGGCCATCGTAGCAGTCCGAAACCCGCAGCCGGGCGTCGGCGCTGGTCAGCGCTCGCACCCCGTCCCAGTCCCTTGCATTGAAGAGCTCGACATAGCGGCTCAGCAGCCGCTCCAGTTCGGGGTCGTGCCTGGGTGCCGCGACCGGTTGCGCCGGCAAGGCGGCGAGCTTGGCCCGGCCGCGATTGAGCGCCGACTTGACGCCACCCGATGTCGAGCCGACCAGGCCGGCAATCTCCTCCAGCGAATGGTCGAAGACATCCTTGAGCAGCACGCAGGCGCGCTCCTTCGGCGGCAGGTGCACCACCAGCCGTTCGACGGCGCGGCCGGCGCCCGCACCGGCGGGTTCGACGGGCAGCACGATCTCATCGCTGGCATAGCCTGCTTCGGCCTTGAGCCGCGTGCGGCGGGTGCGGATAAAGTCGATGCACCTGTTGTGCGCGATGCGGAACAGCCACGGCCGCAGCGCCTGCGCATCGTCGAGCAGCCCGATCTTGCGATAGGCCTCGAACAGCGCCTCCTGCATGATGTCCTCGCCGTCGAGAGCCGAGCCGGTCATGCGAGCGCAATAGCGGTGGAGACGGACGCGCAGATGCGAGACCGTCTCCAGGAACGCCCGATAGCGAAGGTCGAACAGGCCTTCGGGGTCAAGCCGCAGCTCGATGCCTTGCCTCGTCTCAGGGGGATTGCGGATCTGCTGGTTCATCGCGGCACATAGGTCAGGGTCACCACGCCATTGTCGAAGCGATGCGTGCCGGCCAGATCGAGGCTGATCGAGCCGACATCCTCGAAGGCACGCTTGCCGTGCCCGACGCGGGTCGGCACGATCGACAGATGATACTCGTCGACCAGCCCGGCGCAAAGCAGCGTGCGGTCAAGTTGCGACACTCCGTATTTCAAGATGTCGCCGCCCGGCTGCCGCTTCAGCGCGGCGAGTGATTCGGCGACGTCGCCGTCAAGCAGCGTGGCATTCCAGCCTACCGATTTCAGCGTCGTCGAGGCGACCAGCTTCTTCATGCCGTTGATGCGGTCCATGTAGGGCCCCTTGAGGTCAGGCCAGCGCGCCGAGAACATCTCGTAGGTGACGCGGCCGAGCAGGAAGAAGTCGACGCAGGACAACGCCTGCAAGGCGTGCGCCTGGTTCTGCCCGTCGAAGAAGGGCGACGCCCACACCATCGGTCCTTCAACGACACCGTCCAGCGAGACAAAACTCGATACGACCAGCCGCCGCATGCTCACGCCGCCTTTTCGCCGGTCTTCCCGGCAGCCGGCAACCCCAACCTCGGCCGCACCCAGGCGGCGAGGCGGCCGATCGCGTCGTCGGCTTCCGGCGCCCGGCCGGCCATCATCTGGAAGGAATGCAGCATGTCGTCGAAGACGTCGAGCCGCGTCTCGACGCCAGCCTGCCGCGCGCGCTCGGCGAACATGCGGCTTTCGTCGACCAGCGTCTCATCGGCGCCGGCCTGCAGGAAGACGGGCGGAAAGCCGCTCAAATCGGCATAGAGCGGGCTGACCTCCGGATCCAGCCGGTCGCGGTCGCCGATGAAGTTGGTCACCAGCCAGTCGACGCCGCCCTTGGCGAAGAAAGGATCCTTTTCGCGGTTGGTTTCATAGCTGGCAGCGGTCAGCGCCATGTCGAACCAGCCGGAGATGATCAGCGTGGCGGCCGGCAGCGGCCGCCCTTGCGCGCGCAACCGCTGCAGGACGCCATAGGTCAGCACCGCGCCGCAGGAATCCGCGGCAAGCACGATCCGCCTGGTGTCGAAGCCCTGGTCGATGAGCCAGTTCCAGGCGGCCATCGCCGCATCGAGCTGGGCCGGATACTTGGCCTGGCTGGCCAGCGGATAGCCATAGAGCAAGGCCCGGCAGCCGACGGCCTTGGCCAGATGGCCGACCAGCTTGCGATGGGTGTAGATCGAGCCGCCGACGAAGCCGCCGCCATGCGCATAAAACAGCACGCGCCGCTCGTCGGCGCCCTTCGGCACAGCCCACAACGCAGGCACGCCGCCGGCATCCACCTCGATATAGTCGACGCCGCCGGGTTCTCCGGTCAGCGCCGTCCAACTGGCATCGTTGAACTCGACGAACGCCTGCGGACCCATTTTGCCGGCATTGGCGGCGATCGCCGCGTAGTGGTTCCTGTTTGCCTCGCTCTCGATGCTCGCCATGATGGTCTCCTGGTTACGGATCGCGGACCGCGCGACCTTTCGAGAAGCAAAGACGAATGGGCCGACAAAAAGGATACGTCGCCGCGGACGATTTTCCGCCCCGGCTAGCCCTCACCCCGAAACATCGCGGCGTGGCGTTGGGCAAATTCAAGGAATGGCGTCGGCCGCACGCCGAACATGTCGTGCGTCGCCAGGTGCACCCGCGATTTCGGCCGTCGCAACCGCTCGGCCAGTTGTTCGTCCAGCGCATCGGCGAAGCCGGCCGGAACGCCGCTGGCCAGCAGGTTGCGCCGCCGCTCTGCGGGGCTGACGTCGACATAGCGAACCGGCTTGCCGATCGCCTGCGATATGAGCACGGCGATATCGCTCATCGTCAGCGCCTGCGGCCCGGTCATATCGAGGCTCTCGCCTTCATGGCCACCATCGCGCAGCAGCCGGAAGGCCACCTTGGCGATATCCTCGACATCGACCGGCGACAGTTCGGTCTCGCCGAGCGCGAGATGGAATGCGCCCTCGGCGGCAATGGTCGGCGCGTCGCGCAGGTACACCTGCATGAACTGGCTGGGGCGCAGATGCGTCCATGCCATGCCGGCCCCTTCCAGATAGCGCTCGACCTCCTCATGCATGCGGGTGAAGCGGAACTTCGTCGCGTCGTAGCCGATGTTGGATTCGGCGCCCGAGAACTTCACCACATGCGCGACACCGGCCTGCCTGCAGGAATCGATGAAGCGGCACTGCGTTTCCGTCATGTCGTCGGCCGCGGTCGAAATCATCAGCACGCGGTCGATGTCATCAAGTGCCGCGCCCAGCGTTTCCGCCCGGCGCATGTCGCCCGCGACCAGTTCGACGCCGGCAAGTCCGCCGAGCCCTGCCGCCGACGCCCGGTCGGGATCGCGCACCAGCGCCCTCACCTCATGCCCTTGCCGCGCGAACTCGCGCATGATCGCCTTGCCGTTCAGCCCCGTGGCGCCTGTCACCAGGATCATCGTCATCTCCGTCTGGGATTGAGGCGGCCGCCACGCCGGCGACCGCACCTTGAAGACGAAGAGACGAGGGCAAAGGATTCTGCCCAAACGGTTTTTTGACAGGAACCTTCGCCGTGCTCCACTCACTGCGCCGGGGCGTAGCGGTTGACCACCATGCCGCAGGCATAGGCTTTCGAGCCGAGCAGCCGGAGGTTACGAAAACCGCCCTGGTCGAAGATGCGGCGGCCGGCGCCCAGCACGGCCGGATTGATGAACAGCTGGAACTCGTCGACCAGCCCGGCGGCGATCAGCGACGAGGCGAAGCCGGCGCCGCCGAAGACGGCGATATCAGCCCCCTCGCCCGCCTTCAGCGCGTTGACCTCCCGCGGCAGGTCGCCGCTCACCACCGTCGTGCGCTCCCATCGCGAGGTTTTCAGCCTGTCGCTCGGCACCACCTTCAGGGCCTCCACGATGCGCTGGGCGAAGGCGTAGAAGGGATCGCGCGGAAACCTCTTCGCCGCATTGCCCCAATGGCTGAGATAGCCCTCCTCGGCCATCTTGCGGCTGAGCAGGATGGTGTCGATGCCGGCGAAGACGGTGTTGAAATCGCGCTTCAGCTCTTCGTCCCAGCCGATGTCGTCGCCCCATTCCCAGAGCTGCCAGCGATGGTCCTCGTTCGCCCCGACAAAACCGTCGACCGACATCTGCATCTGCAAGATGAGCTTCTTCATCGTCTCCTCATTTGTTCCGCTCAAAGGAATTGCTTTACTTTTGGAACCATTGACGCGAGGCAAAAACGATGTCAAGAGTAAAGTGATTTAAAAATGGAACCATAGGCATGTCGACGCGCGAAAGGTCCGGCTGCCCGATCAGCCTGTCGCTGGAACTGCTTGGCGATCGCTGGACGCTGCTCATCATCCGCGACCTGGTCTTCGCCGGGAAAAGGCATTTTCGCGAATTCCTGCAATCGGATGAAGGCATCTCCTCGCGCACGCTGGCCGAGCGGCTGCAGACGCTCCAGGACGAAGGCATCCTCACCCGCAGCGACGATCCGAGCCACGGGCTGAAGGCGATCTACCGGCTGACGGAAGCCGGCATCGACCTGTTGCCGGTGCTGGCCGCGCTCGGCGCCTGGGGCAGCAAGCACCGCAAGGCCGACGATCAGCTCGCCCGCATCGCCGACGAACTGGCGGCCGGCGGCGAACCGGCGCTGGAACGGATGAAGGCGACGTTGCGGGCCGAGCATCTGGCCAACACATGATCGCCGAAGCTCTTGATGGACGCCGCAAGGCCGAGGCGGGGCTTAACGGCGCGGCGATATCGGTTCATCATCGACCATCATACTCGTCGTGAAGGCGGACCCAATCGCCCAGCGTATGCGATGGCCCGTTTTCATTGCGGCCGATGGGTGTGAGGTCGAGATAGCTATAAGTCCCGATCAGGTTCTCGCCGCCCCGGCTCCGCACCTGGAAAGTGCAGTAGATCGTGCCATCGTCATCCCTGTAGAAAACGGTCGCGCCACCGCGATCCCTGCCTTTCATCGCGACCTCTTCGAAATTGAACAGCACCTTGCCCGCTTTGATCTGGTCCTCGGTGAACGACACCTGGAAGTCGAAATTGAAATCGCTGCCGAATGACGAAACCCAATCGAACTGCCAATTCATCCGCGCCTTGAAATCCATGAGCTCGGCCAGAGGAGCGCGCGCGCAGACGACCAGGGAGACGTCGTGATGCCTGAGATGCTGGTTGGCGGCGTCGATATGGTCGCAAAGGAATGAACAGCCAGTGCAGCGATAGTCCGCATTGGGCGGAAACATGAAGTGATAAATGATCAACTGGCTGCGACCCTCGAAGAGATCGGCCAGCGATTTCCTCCCCTGGGTCGTGTCGAACTCGTAGAGCTTGTCGATGCGCAGCCACGGCAGTGCGCGCCGCTCCGCCGCGAGTTGTTGACGCTGGCGCGTCAGCGCCTTCTCTTTTGCGAGATGCGATTTGTGCGCTTCAAACCAGTCCGAGTAAGGCGCGATGATGTGATCGGTCATGTCGTGCTCCTTCCGCATTCAGCCATGCTGACAGGCCCGTTTGCCCGTCTCTAGGACGTTGTTGAAAACCGCGACCCGACATTGGCTGTGCCATTTTCGCGGGAAGAGCACAGGCGATGCAGCCGGGCGCGGACATGACGCTTGACAGATGTACATGTTATGTTCTCTATTTGTTCCGGTCCATCAGCAAACGTGGATATGCAGCCGGATGGAAACGACAGCCACCATCCTGCATGCCGATCTCGATGCTTTCTATGCCTCGGTCGAGCAGCTGCTCGACCCGTCGCTGCGCGGCAAGCCGATCGCGGTCGGCGGCGGCGTGGTGCTCGCCGCCTCCTATGAAGCGCGCGCCTTCGGCGTGCGCGGCGGCATGCCGGGGCGCAAGGCGCGCGAGCTTTGCCCGCAACTGATCTTCGTCGGCGGCAATTTCAGCCACTACCAGCGGCTGGGGGATGCGGCGATCAAGGTGCTCGACGATTTCACGCCGGTGGTCGAGCGCATCTCCATCGACGAGGCCTTCGCCGATGTCGCAGGCTGCACGCATCTGTTCGGGCAACCGCGGGAGATCGCCACGGCGATCCGCCGCCGCGTGCGGGCCGAACTCGGCCTGCCGATTTCCATCGGCGTCGCCCGCACCAAGCATCTGGCCAAGATCGCCTCGCAGGTCGCCAAGCCCGACGGGCTGGTGGTCGTCGATCCCGGCACCGAGCTGGCCTTCCTGCACGACCTGCCGGTCTCGCTGATGTGGGGCGTCGGTCCGGCGACCAAGGCAAGGCTGGCGGAAATCGGCGTCGAGACCATCGGCGAGCTGGCCAGAACGCATAGCGGCGCGCTGACGCGGCTGCTTGGTCCCGCCGCCGGCGAAAAGCTCGCCGCTCTGTCATGGAACCGCGACCCGAGGAAACTGGAGACCAGGCGCCGGGCGCATTCGGCCGGCGCGCAATCCGCCCTTGGCCAGAAACCCGCCGTGGCGCCGGTGATCGTGCCCACCTTGCTGCATCTGGCCGACCGCGTCGCCAGCCGGCTGCGCGCCAAGGCGCGGCCGGGCCGCACGGTGACGGTGCGCGTGCGCTTTGCCGATCTCAGCGCCGTCACGCGCTCGATCACGCTCGACCAGCCGATCTCGGCGACCACCATGCTGGCCGAGATTGCCGGCGACCTGGTGCGCGGCGTGCTCGGCGACCATCCACGCGAAAAGACCATCTCGCTGCTGGCGATCTCGGTCTCGCACCTGGAGGAGAGCGCGGAGCTGCAGCTCGACCTGCCGCTTGGCCTGGCCGACGAGAAGCGCCGCCCCGGCAGCAAAAAAGGCCTCGCCCGCTTCGGCGCCGACCGCGCCATCGACAAGATCCGCGAACGCTTCGGCAAGCAGGCCGTCGGCTACGGCACGGTGGCGCTGGAAGCGGCACGCTCCGTGCCCGACGAGTTCAGGGAACTGGCGGAAAAGGAATTGTGAGCTATCTGCCTGTCCGCGAATAGCGATGCACTCTGACGCCGCTACCGCTTCCCCCATGCCAAGGTTCACAGGCGATACCGTCCCTGTCGGCATCATGCGTCGGCCAATAGCCCGGCTGTCCCTTGCGCGCGGGGGCAAGCCCGACGGCGCGGGCGGCAGCACAGTTGGGGAACGCGGCAAAGTGCCTTAAGGCGGCGAGCGGCGAGTCAATCTGGATGCCGACAAAGCCGTAGGCGATGTAGCCGGACAAGAGGATGAATGGCGCGAAAAGAGCCAGGTATTTCAGCCTGCCGTGGCGAAGAGTTGCAGGCCAATGCAAGAATGGCAGAAGCATTCCCGGCGCACCCCCAGCTTCAGGCCCGACACAAATCTATCTTCACCGGGCTGCCGCGACAACCGGCAACGCTTGCCAAACCTCGCCGTGCCGCCCATACAGCGGCGTGGGCGGATCGCCCGTTCCGAGGGGTCGGCGCCTCTCCTATCTTTCCCGAGGATACTGTCCGATGTCAGCGACGCCATGCCCTCGGTCGAAGCCGTGACGGCCTCCTCTTCCGCCCCATCCCTATCGCTTGCCGGCCTTGGATGGTCGGAGTTCTTCGGCGACCAGCTCGAGCCGGGCGATGCAGACCTCATCCCGACCCGCATTGCCATGGTGCATCGAGACCGGCTGAGCGGCTTGTCCCAGACGGGACAAACCGATCTGTCCCTGGCGCCGCAGGCCACCACCGGCGACTACGCCGTCGGCGACTGGGCGCTGGTCGAGCCGCATAGCCACCTCGTGCGGCGTCGTCTGACCCGCAAGACGGTTCTGGAGCGCCGCGTCCAGGGCGGCAGGGGGCCACAGCTGGCCGCGGCCAATGTCGACACGCTGTTCATCGTCACGTCCTGCAATGCCGATTTCAACATCGCCCGGCTCGAACGCTATCTGGCGCTGGCCAACGAGGCCGGAACGACCCCCGTGATCCTGCTGACCAAGGCTGATACGGCCGAGGACGCCGAGGCGTACCAAAGCCAGGCCGCCGCGCTGCAGCGCGGATTGGCCGTCGTGACGCTGAACCCGCGCATATCGGGCGCCGCGAGCGCACTCGCTGCCTGGTGCGGCGCGGGGCAGACGGTGGCGCTAATCGGTTCCTCCGGCGTTGGCAAATCGACACTGGTCAATAGTTTGGCCGGATCGGCGCAGCAGACCGGAGCCATTCGCGAACACGATGCCAAGGGACGCCACACCACCACGGCGCGGTCGCTGCACGCCATTACCGGTGGCGGCTGGGTGATCGACACGCCGGGCATGCGCACGCTGCAAGTCAGCGACGTCGCCTACGGCATCGACATGCTGTTTGCCGAAATCACCGAGCTGGCTCCGCTCTGCAAATTCCGCGACTGCACGCATGTGCATGAACCGGGCTGCGCGGTGCAGGCAGCGTTAAAGGCCGGCACGCTCGATCCGGACCGCCTGGCCCGCTGGCGCAAACTGTCCGACGAAAACCAGCACAACACGCCAGTGCTGACAGGACCTCGCGGCGCCAAGTCTCCCGCCGGCCGCGGCAAGCGGCGCTGAACGACCGCCCTACTGCCCTCAAAGCCGCGCCGTGCCGAAAATCCGGTCCCAGAACAGCGACGTCACGCCGAAATTGGCGTTGTCGTCGATATGGTGGTGCACCGCGTGGCGGCGCTTGAGCGTGTAGAGATAGCTGGGATGGGCGGGGTGCCAATGATGGATCATGTGGTGGACGCTGATGTACCAGAGATAGCCCAGCATCAGCCCGCAGCCGACCGCGCTGGCGGTCGCGAAATCCGAGAGCAGCCAGATGGGCAGCGCGATCAGCGCATGCACGCCCAGGCTGAGCCAGGTCGGCGTGCCCACCGGACTGCGCTCCTCGATATGATGACGGTCGTGCAGATCCCTGATGTAGGGGACGTGATGCAGGACGAAGCGGTGCAGGACGTATTCGATCAACGTCCACAGGCCGAGACAGATCAGCACCGTGCCGATCCAGTCCGGCGCGCTCTCTTCCCCTGCCTCGATCAGCCCGGCCACGCCCAACAGGGCGATCGCCAGCGGATAGACCACGAAATCGCTGTAGTAACCGATCAGACCGAGTTGCATACCGGACGCCCCATCTGATTTCGACGCCGCCCCTAAAACGATGCTATCAGATTGCCGAACTCGCAGACGAGGTGCAATGCAGATGCATCTGACGTAGCGTCGCAATTTCCCGGTGCAAGTTCAGCACGCATGATCGACTCAAGAATCGGCAAACCTCGCACCGGCGCTGCAAACGGACATGCAAAAATGGCAAAACGCAGTGCGGGCCTGCTGATTTATCGTCGAAGCGACGGGGATATCCAGGTGCTTCTGGTTCATCCCGGCGGCCCGTTCTGGGCAAGGAAGGATGAAGGCGCCTGGTCGATCCCGAAAGGCCTCATCGACGAGGACGAGGACGAACTGAAGGCGGCGCAACGCGAGGCCGGGGAAGAGCTCGGCATCACGGTCGACGGCTCCTTCGCGCGCCTCGGCGACTACAAGCAACCAGGCGGCAAGATCGTCATCGCCTGGTCGGTCGAGGCCAGCACCGAGATCGATGTGGCCGCCATCAAGAGCAACAGCTTCACCATGGAATGGCCGCCAAGGTCCGGGTCGATGAAAGAATTTCCTGAGGTCGACAGGGCCGGCTGGTTCAGCCTGCCCGAGGCGGCGCCAAAAATTCTGCAGGGCCAGCGCCCGATGCTGTCGGATCTGGCGAAGCGGCTGGGGACCGGGTGATTGCCGGTGGCAAAACTGGCGATCTCCTCGTGTGGAGATCGGCTGTCACCCCGCAAACCGTGCCGCCGTCCACGCACCGCCCGCCGCGTTCGACGCCACCGCCGCGGCGACGAATTTCACGCCGCGCGCACCGTCGACCACATCCGGCACCCGCGCCGCGCGCGCGGCATCGACCACGCCACCGGAGCGATGCGCGCGGATGATGTCGGCGGCGTCGCGGTAGAAATTGGCGAAGGCCTCGATATAGCCTTCCGGGTGCGCCGCCGGCATGCGCGACACGCGCCGGCTTTCTTCGGTCGAACCATAGCCGCCGCGCACCAGCGTGCGGGTTTCCTCGCCATAGACGGAAAAACGCAGTTCCTCCGGCCGGCCGCCCGACCATTCGAGCCCGGCTTTGTCGCCATAGATGCGCACGGACAGATCATTGTAGTGGCCGGGCGAGGTCTGGCTGGCCAGGATCGTGCCGCGCGCTCCATCGGTCCAGCGCACCATGACATGCGCATTGTCGTCGAGCCGGCGTCCCGGCACCGCGGTGAACAGGTCCGCCGACACCGCCTCGGCCTCGCAGCCTGAGATATAGCTCGCCAGGTTGAAGGCATGCACGCCGATATCGGCCAGCACCGCCGATTGCCCCGCCCGCGCCGGATCGGTGCGCCACTCCGCCTGCTTCTGCCCTTCGGCGTCGATCGGCCTGGTCAGCCAGTCCTGGATGTAGGCGCCATGCACCGAGACGATGCGGCCGAGTTCGCCCGCCGCCACCATTTCGTGCGCTTGGCGGACCATGGCGTAGCCGGTGTTGTTCAGCGTGACGACGAAGCGGCGTTTTCTGGCGCGCGCCAGCGTCACCAGCGCTTCGGCGTCGCCGAGCGTGGTCGACAGCGGCTTGTCGCAGATAACGTCGATGCCGGCCTCGAGGAAGGCGGTGGCGATCGGCGCGTGCAGATGGTTGGGCGTGACAATGACGACCGCCTCGATGCCGTCAGTCCGGGCGGCTTCCGCCAGCGCCATGGCGTGAAAATCGGCATAGCTGCGCTCCGGCGCGATGCCGATCTCGGCGGCCGAGGCGGCGGCATTTTCAGGGTCCGACGACAGCGCGCCGGCCACCAGCACGATCTGGTCGTCGAGGCGCATGGCCAGTCGATGCACGGCGCCGATGAAGGCATTGCGGCCGCCGCCGACCATACCGACCCTCAGCCGCTTGCCCGCCGACCCATCCGATGTTGCGTAGACCATGTTTTCTCCTCCGAGCAGATCCTTGGCGACGCGCCAAGCCTCAAGCCCGGCTACCACTTTCGAACATAATTTCCAATTTCTGTATTGTAATACGATTGTGCCACGTTAGCCTGAGATCATGAGTGGGGCGGGCAAATCTTCGGGACGATCTCTTGCCGACGAGGCGGCGACGCGCAAGCGCGGGCGCTCGCTGGCGGCGTTGGGCTATACCCAGCCGCAGACCTACGAGGAACTGCGTGCGGTGCTTTCCTCCGGCACAGTGCATTTTCCCAAGCGGCTGCGCCAGGTAGCGATCTTCATGTGGCAGCATCCGAGCGATGTCGCGCTCGGCACCATCGCGCAGGTGGCCGCGCAGGCCGGCGTACAGCCCTCGACGCTGGTGCGCTTTGCCCAGATCTTCGGCTATTCCGGCTTTTCCGATTTCCAGGGCCTGTTCAAGGAGCACGTCAAGGGTTCGTGGCCGGAAGCGCGCGGCGAGCCGCGCACCGAGGCGGAGCCGAATGCCGCCATGCATTTCCTGCACGGCATGGTCGGCGCCTCGCAGGCCTCGCTCGGACGCATCGAGGCGGGCTTCGACGTCGAGAGATTCGAAAAGATGGTGGCCCTGCTCGCGGCCGCCGAGCTGATCTATGTCATCGGCTCCAAGCGCGCCTTCCCGGTCACCGCCTATCTGTCGCTGACCTTGTCGCAGCAAGGCGTGCGCAACGTGCTGGTCGACAATGTCGGCTCCTCGGCACTCGACCAGGTCGGCTGCATCGGCAGGCAGGATGCGGTGCTGGCCGTTTCCTTCAGCCCCTACAATTCGATCACGCCCGACCTGGTCGCGGTGGCGCATGAACGAAAGGCCCGCATCGTCACCATCACGGACAGCACCTTCAGCCCACTGATCGCTTTGTCGGACAGCTGGCTGGAAGTTGTGGAATCCGACTTCGCCGGCTTCCGCTCGCTGGCGGCATCGCTGGCGGTCGGCATGGCGCTGGTCCGAGGCGTGGCGGCAAAACGCGGCGCATGAGGCGCCGCTGGCACAATTGACTATCGGGAATTGCCGTTCCATATTTTAAAAAATAGAAACTTTGTTCCGGGAGGAGGAATGGAGCTTCATCTCCAAGGCAAGGTCGTGCTGGTCACCGGCGCGACGCAAGGCATCGGCCGCGCCATCGCCGAGACGCTCGCGCGGGCCGGCGCCGGCGGGCTGCTGATCACCGGACGCGACGGCACACGCGGCGGAGCCGTGGCGGCGGAACTGTCGGCCATCGGCACGCCGACCATCTTCGTCGCCGCCGACCTTGGAGACGCGCAGACCCCTGCCTTGCTGGCGCAGGCCTGCATTGACCGCTTCGGCCGCATCGATGGCCTCGTCAACGCGGCCGGGCTGACCGACCGCGCTTCTTTCCTCGATGCCAGCCTCGATGACTGGGCCTCGCTGTTCGCCGTCAATGCGCGGGCGCCGTTCTTCCTGATGCAGGCTGCCATCGCCGACATGAGGAAGCGCCGGGAGCCCGGCGCCATCGTCAACATCCTGTCGATCAACGCCCATTGCGGCTCCCCCGAACTCGCCGTCTATTCAGCCACCAAGGGTGCGCTGGCGACGCTGACCAAGAACGCGGCCAACGCCCACCGTTTCGACCGCATCCGCGTCAACGGCATCAATGTCGGCTGGACCAACACGCCGGCCGAACGCGTCATGCAGGCCGACACGCTGGGCCATGGCCCGGGCTGGCTCGACGCCGCCAATGCCGCGCGGCCTTTCGGCAGGCTGCTCGAGCCGGACGACATCGCCAACCTTGCCGTCTTCCTGCTGTCCGACGCGGCCGGGCCGATGACCGGCGCCGTGATCGACCAGGAGCAGTCGGTGATCGGGGCAAACCGGTGAACGCCGCTTCGACAGCGCCGGAAATGCTGGGGCCGGCCTTGCTGGACCAGCTTCCGGCAGCTGTCCGGACGCCTGGATATGAGCGGACAACCCTTGCCCCCGGCATGGCCCATCTCGGCGTCGGCGCGTTCCACCGCTGCCACCAGGCCGAATACACCGATGACCTGCTGGCACGTCAGTTCGACCGCTGGGGCGTTGTCGGCATCAACATCCGTCCGCCCACCCTTGCCGACACGCTCGGCCGGCAGGGCGGCCTCTATACAAGGCTGATCCGAGAAAACAGCCACATCGAGGCCCGCATCATCGGCAGCATCGTGAAGGTGGTGGACAGCCAGGCAAGCGCCGCACCGGCGCTCACGGTGCTGTCCTCGCGCGATATCGACCTGGTGACGATGACGGTGACGGAGAAAGGCTATTGCCACATCCCGTCGAGCGGCGCGCTCGATCTCGATCATCCCGACATCCTCCATGATCTCGCCAACCCTCATGCGCCGCGCAGCGTGCCCGGCATCCTCGCGCGGGCGCTGGAACTGCGCCGGGCCACGCATGGCCGGCCCCTGACTCTGCTCTCCTGCGACAACATTCCGACCAACGGCGTCATCCTGGAAACCGTCGTGCGGCGCTTTGCCGAACGGCGGGGCGATGGCCTTGCCGACTGGATCGCCCTCAACGCCGCCTTCCCCTCGGCCATGGTCGACCGCATCGCGCCGGCGGTGACGCAGGACGATCTCGACAGCGTCGAGCAATGGTTCGGCTACCGCGACGCCGCCGTCGCCGTCGGCGAGCCGTTCCGGCAATGGGTGATCGAGCAGAAATTCGCCGGCCGCGTGCCGCGCTGGGACCTGGTCGGCGCGACCTTCGTCGACGATGTCACGCCGTTCGAGCATCTCAAGATGCGGGTGCTGAACGGCGCCCAGACGACGCTCGCCACACTCGGCGTGCTGGCCAGGCTGGAGCATACATCGGACGCCATCGCCGACCCGCTGCTGTCCACCTTCGTCAGGCGCATGCTGGTCGAGGAAACGCTGCCGACGCTGATGCCGGTGCCCGGCATGGATCCATCGGCCTATGTCGAGCAGAGCCTCGGCCGGCTGAAGAACACGGCGATCCGCCACCGCAACCACCAGATCGCCACCGACGGATCGCAGAAGATCGTGCAGCGCCTGCTCAACCCGATCCGCGACCGCCTCGCCATGGGCCATACCATCGGCCTGCTGTCGGTGCCGGTCGCCGGCTGGATGGCCTATCTCATCCAGGCCTCGGACCGCTTCGGCAAACGCTGGCCGGTATCGGACCCCTATGCCGGCAAGGTTGCCGGGATCGCCGACGCCACCGGGCGCGATGCGCCGGCTCTGGCCTCGGCCATCCTCGCCATCGACACGATTTTCGACCGCGGCCTTGCCGCGAACGAGACGTTTCGCGCGGCCGTCACTTCGGCGCTGGGCGAGCTGCTTTCGGACGATCCGATGGCGGCTGTCCGGCACAGTCTCGAACAGGATGAGGTCGCAAGGTTGAAACGATCCAAACAATAGGCATTATGAACATCGGCCGTGAAGACACGGCACAAGCAATTCCAGGAAAGTGTGAAACGGTTTTGCGTCCGGAATTGCGCGAAAACAAAGGAAGATCTCTTCAGCGTTTCCGCGAAACGATGAAGAGATCAGGGGAGGCATGATGAAACTTGGACTGCTCACCGCACCCTTCGCGGAGACGCCGCTTGCCGATGTCGCCGACTGGGCCAGCTCCGCCGGCTTCGAGGCGCTGGAAATCGCCTGCTGGCCGAAAACCTCCGGTGCGACGCGGCGCTATGCCGGTACCAGCCACATCGACGCCGCCTCGACTTCTCCCGCGCAGGCGAAGGAAATCGCCGCCTCGCTGGCGGAAAGGCACCTGACCATCTCAGGCCTCGGCTACTATCCCAATCCGCTGCATCCCGACGCCGCGCACCGCGAGGCTGTCATTGGCCATCTGAAGAGGGTGATCGTGCTGGCCGCCAATATGGGCGTGCCCGTCGTCAACACTTTCTGTGGCGGCGACGCCGCCAAGACGGTCGACGTCAACTGGCAGGACGCGCTGAAAATCTGGCCCGAAATCGTCGCTTATGCGCGCGGCCATGGCGTCAAGCTCGCCTTCGAGAACTGCCCGATGATCTTCAGCCATGACGAGTGGCCGGGCGGGCACAACATCGCCTATTCGCCACTGGTCTGGCGCCGCATCCTGGAAAGCTGGGGCGGCGATGTCGGCATGAATTTCGACCCTTCGCACCTGGTCTGGCAGATGATCGACCAGGCCCGCTTCATCAGGGAATTCGGCCCCTACATGCTGCATGTCCACGCCAAGGATTTGATGATTGATCATGATGGTTTGTACGAGCGCGGAATCCTCTCGGCCGGGATAGGCTGGCAGGTGCCGCGCATGCCGGGGCTGGGCGATGTCGACTGGAGCGGCTTCTTTTCCGGCCTCTACCGCGCCGGCTATGACGGGTCGGTCATCATCGAACACGAGGACAGGCGGTTTGAAGGCGGTGACGAGCAGGTGAAGCGCGGTTTTCTGCTCGCCCGCGACGTTCTGCGTCCCCTGGTCAAGTGAGGAAGAAGCATGTCGGCAACGACATGCGGAGGACAACGAGTTGAAGCGGGCCGCCTGAATCTCTTTCCGAGCGACTTGGTTCAACGACTTGGAACTGAAACTGAAAAACAATGTGGAGGAAGACTGAAATGAAGAAAATCCTGACCATGGTCCCGCTGCTTGCGGGCGCTGCCTTGCTGGCCTCGGTCGGCGTCTCGTCGGCCGCCGGCAAATACACGATCGGCATTTCCAACACCGTGCAGGGCAATGGCTGGCGCGAGGAGATGGTGTGCGCCATGAAGGCGCAGGCGCTGGCCTCCGGCGAGGTGGCAAAGCTCAACATCGCCCACCGCAACACCGATGCCGCCGGCCAGTTGGAAGACATCCGCAACCTGATCAGCGCCAAAGTCGACGCCATCGTCGTCAACCCGGCCGATCCGGCCGGCATCAAGGCGGGTCTGGAAGAAGCCACCAAGGCTGGCATCGTCGTCGTCGCCGTCGACCAGGCGGTCACCGAGCCGTCGGCCTACATCATCTCCAACAACCAGGAAGAATACGCCTATCTCGGCGCCAAATGGCTGTTCCAGCAGATGGGCGGCAAGGGCGAAGTGTTTTACATGCGCGGCGCCGCCGGCGCTTCGGCCGATAGCGATCGCGACAAGGGCTTCAAGAAGGCATTGGCCGAATTCCCCGACGTGAAGGTGGCGCAGGAAGTCTTCACCGGCTGGCAGCAGGACCAGGCCAAGCAGCAGATCCTCTCCTTCCTGTCGACGGGAACGCCGATCAACGGCATCTGGACCTCAGGCATCGACAACGTCATCGTCGACGCGCTGGTGGAATCGCAGGCGCCGCTGGTGCCGATCGTCGGTGCCGACAATGCCGGCTTCGTCGGCCAGTTGAGCTCGGTCAAGGGCCTCGTCGGCGCCGCCGTCACCAACCCCGGCTCGATCGGCGGCGCGGGTGTAACGCTGGCGCTGCAGATCCTCGACGGCAAGAAGCCGGCCCAGCAGACCGTGCTGGTGCAGCCGCAGCTCTGGGAAAACGCCACCGAGGAAGGCAAGGCCAAGCTGAAGGCCGCCGCCGACCCCTCGCTCAGCCCCGAATGGCCGGTCTCGATCTCGATCCCGGACTGGACGACGTACACGAAGGACCAGATCGTGGCCTGCAAGGGGCCTGGGGAGTAAGGGCCGGACGCGCTTCTGCCTTCTCCCCTTGCGGGAGAAGGTGGATCGGCGCGCTGCGCCGAGACGGATAAGGGGTGCTCCAGCGGAGCGAGACGCTGGCATTCCCTGGAGCACCCCTCATCCGACCTCGCTTCGCGAGGCCACCTTCTCCCACAAGGGGAGAAGGGATAACCGCCGTTCCGGCCGACATCGTCCGGCTTGCCGCACGCCGCAGAGATCGAGAACAACACGTCTTGACAACAAACCCGTTGCCGCAAAGCCCCCTCCTCGACGCCTCCGGCGTCGCCAAGAACTACGGCGCGGTTGCCGCACTTCGCAACGCGTCGCTCTCCGTGCTGCCGGGCGAGGTGCACGCGCTGATGGGCGCCAATGGCGCCGGCAAGTCGACACTGGTGAAGATCCTGACCGGCGCGATATCGGCCAATGCCGGGCGCATCCTGATCCGGGGCGAGGCGCGCGACATACGCTCGCCCGCCGCCGCCCGCCGCGCCGGGCTGCTTCCTGTCTACCAGGAGCCGTCGCTGATCCCCGATCTCGACGTTCTCTCCAATTTGCGGCTGACCGGCACGCCGGTCGAGCCGTTCCGCGCCTGGGTGCGCGAACTGGGTATTGCGGACCTCGACCTGCGCGACACCGCGCGCGACATCCCGCTGGCCGTGCTGCGCGTGCTCGACCTGGCCCGTGCGCTCGCCGTCGAGCCCGACGTGCTGCTGCTCGACGAGATGACGGCCGCGCTCCCCGCCAACCTCGCCGAAAAAGTGCTGGAAGTGGTGCGCCGCCAGGGCGATGCCGGCCGCGCCGTCATCTTCATCTCGCACCGCTTCGTCGAAATCTCGGCGCTGTGCGACCGCGCCACCGTGCTGCGCGACGGCGAGACCGTCGGCGTCGTCGACATCGTGCCGGGCGTCGAGGAAAAGATCGTCGAGCTGATGCTCGGCACCCGCATCGTCAAGACCCATGTCGCCGCCCGCAGCGCCGCCGAGAAGGCGGTATCAGCCCCTGCCCGGCCGCGGCTTGCCGTGCGAAACCTGCGCGTCGGCACCAAGCTCAGCGACGTCTCCTTCGATCTCAGCGATGGCGAGGTCGCCGGCGTCGTGGCGCTCGAAGGCCAGGGCCAGGACGAATTGTTCGCCGCCCTTGCCGGCTCGATCCGCCCCTCGGGCGGCACGATCGAGGTCGACGGTCAGCCGGCGAAGTTTTCGCATCCGATCGACGCCATCAGAGCCGGGATCGCCTATGTGCCGGGCGACCGCTCCGAGGCGCTCGCCATGCAGCGCTCGGTGCGTGAAAACATCGCGCTTCCCTTCAGCGCGGCGCTGCGCAATTGGGGACCTATCCCCATGCGCCGCGAGCGCGCGAAGGTGCTCGGGGCCATCGAGCGGCTGCAGATCGACACGCGCGCCCAGGGCGAGGTGCAGCGCCTGTCCGGCGGCAACCAGCAGAAGGTGACCATCGCCCGCTGGATCGCGGCGGATGCTCGCACCATCCTGTGCTTCGACCCGACGCGCGGCATCGATGTCGGCACCAAGCAGGAGATCTACAAGCTGCTGCGCGAGCTCGCCGGCCACGGCAAGTCGGTGCTGTTCTACACTTCGGAACTGGAAGAGGTGCAGCGCGTCTGCGACCGCGTCATCGTCATTTTCGGCGGCCGCCTGGTCGACATTTTCCCGGTCGAGGAGGCCGACGAGCCGGCGCTGATGCGCGCCGCCTACGGCCTGCCGCGCGGCGCCAAGGCCGATATCGGCATATTGGCCGACCCCACCGCCTCCGATGCGCCCTCTTCCGACGCCTTGGGGACGAAGCCATGAGCCATTTCCTGCGCCGCCAGGGCTGGGTGTCAGGCCTGTTCGCCCTGCTCATCGTGCTGTTCATCGCCACCAGGATCATCCAGCCCGGCTATGGCAGCGGCGATTTCGGCTCGCTCGCGCGGGCAGTCTTGCCCTATGCCTTCGCCGTCGCCGCGCAGACGGTGGTGGTCATCGCCGGCGGCATCGACCTGTCGGTCGCCGCCATGATGGCGCTGACCAGCGTCACCGCCGCCTCGATGATGGCTGGCGCTTCCGAAGAATACGCGCTGTTCGTAGTGCCCTTCGTGCTGGCCATGGGTCTTGTCCTCGGCGCGCTCAACGGCCTGTTGATCGTCGTCACCCGCGTGCCCGACATCGTCGTCACGCTCGCCATGCTGTTCGTGCTGCAGGGGGCGGCCCTGCTGGTGCTCGACGCGCCGGGCGGCGGCGCCGCCGAATGGCTGAAGGCACTGATCTCGGGCACGGTGCCGATCCCCGGCCTGCCCGACGCCATCGACGCCTGGCTGCCAAAGGCACTGCTGGTGCTCATCTGCCTCTGCGTCATCTGGATACCGCTCAGGCGCTCGCGCCTTGGCCTGTCCATCTACGCCATCGGCTCGAGCGAACTGGCGGCGTTCCGCTCAGGCGTGCCGGTCAAGCGCACCCGCATCATCGCCTATGCGCTGTCGGGCTTGTTCGCCGCCTTTGGCGGCCTGGCGCTGACCATGAGCACCGGCATAGGCGCGCCCATCCCCGGCCCCTATCTGCTCGCCAGCGTCGCCGCCGTGGTGCTGGGCGGCGTCGCGCTCGGCGGCGGCAAGGGCGGCCTGCTCGGCCCCATCGTCGCCGTCTTCGTGCTGCGGCTGGTGCGCACGGACCTCACCCTGCTCGCCATCGACCCCAACGTCACCGCCATCATCGAAGGCGCCATCATGGTCGCGGTCGTGATGTTCGGCGCGTTTATCACGATGCGAGGGCGGCAGTGATGGGTGGGCATAAAATAGCGCGTAGCGCTCGACGGCGCCCCCCTCTGTCCTGCCGGACATCTCCCCCATCGCGAACCGGACCCACCCCATGAGCACGTCAGCGATCACCCCCGTCCCCTTCGGCCGCCGCCTGAAACGCTTCATGGCCGACCGGCCGCTCGTGCCGCTGATCATCCTGCTGGTCATCCTGGTGGTGATCCTGCAGATCCTGCGCCCCGGCATCGTCAACGAGCGCTGGATCGCCAACACGATAAAGTTCGCCATTCCGCTGGCCATCCTCGCCGGCTGCCAGACCATGACCATGCTGACCGGCGGCATAGACCTGTCGGTCGGCACGGTGGCGACGATGAGCGCCTTCATCATGGCCACGCAGATCGTCAACCAGGACCCTGTTATCGCCTTCCTGCTGGCGATGATGCCGGCGGTGTTGATCGGCCTTATCAACGGCATCGGCGTCGGCGTCTTCCGCGTCCACCCACTGATCATGACGCTGGGCACCAGCCTGATCGGCACCGGCTGCCTGCAGGTCTACCAGCGCACGGTGATCGCGTCGGGCGCGAAAATCCCCGACTTCCTCGCCTGGCTCGGCACCGGCGTGACATGGGGCTTCCCCAACGCGCTGCTGCTGTTCATACCGCTGGCCGTGCTCATCGTCTTCACACTGGCCCGCACCGGCTTCGGCCGCCTGCTCTACGCCGTCGGCGACAATGAGCGCGCGACGCGCCTGTCGGGCGTGCAATACTGGCAGGTCATCACGGCGCTCTACGTCACCTCGAGCCTGCTCGCCGGCATCACCGGCCTGCTCTATATCGGCCTGATCAAGGCCCCATCGCTCTCGCTCGCCGAACCCCTGGTCCTGCCCTCGGTGGCGGCGGCCGTCATCGGCGGCACCTCCATCTTCGGCGGCCGCGGCGGCTACACCGGCACCATCATCGGCGCGCTCATCCTGACCGTGCTGACGACGCTGCTGACAATCCTGCAGATGCCGGAGGGGGCAAGGCGCATCCTGTTCGGACTGATCGTGCTGTTCGTGACGGCGGCTTATTTAAGGATCGTGGAGGAGCGGTAGCGGAGCCATGTGGCAGAGCTTCTGATCCAAAGTCGACTATCGCCGCCCGAACTCTGGAGGGCTGATTTGCGCCTCATGTCGGCCACCGAGGCGGCCCTTACCGCACCCCGAAAGCCGACGTTTTGGCTGACTATGCTGAGGGTCGCACACGCGCATTCGATGCCGAAGGGAGGCACATGTCTTGGAAAAAGCATGTGCAGCCGGCTAGGCTCCGGCGTACGGACAGCGGAGGATCAAGATTCCTAAGCCCACCTTCCTTGAGATTGCGCGGCGGGCCGGTGTTGGCACGGCCACGGTCGAGCGTGTCCTGAACGGCAGGGGCGGAGTGCGGCCGCAGACCGTCGAGAAGGTGGTGGCGGCGGCGCGTTCGCTCGATTATCCGCGCCGGCTGCCGGAGGCGCATCGCGGCGTCATTCGCATCGAGGTGATACTGGTCAGGCCGGACGCGACCTTCTTCGCCCGTCTTTCCGATGCCTTCGAGCGCATCGCCGCGACGCTCGATCGCTCGATCGCCGTGCACCGTACCTTTCTCGACGAGGCGAAGCCGGCGGCGATCGCCAAACGCATCCTGGAACCCGATCTGCGCCGCGCGGCGCTCGTTCTCGCAGTGCCCGACCATCCGCTGGTCAGCGACGCCTTGCGGAAACTCGAGGCGGAGAACATCCCGACGGTGCAGATCGTCACCCAGATCTCCCGTACCAAGAGCACCTATGTCGGCATCGATAATTACGCCGCTGGCCGCATGGCCGGGCTGCTCATGGCCAAGATGCAGCGGCGGCCGGGCAAGGTGATCGCGATCTGCCATAGTCAGATCTACCGCGTGCACCGCGACCGCGTGCGCGGCTTCTTCGATTATCTGATCGAAGAGGGCAGCGACTTCGAGCCGGTCGCGGCCCTTTTCGGCTTTGACGATGGCGATCGTAATGCCGAGCAGTTGCACGAGGCGTTGAAGCGCTGGCCCGACCTTGCCGGCCTCTACAACGCCGGCGGCGCCAACACCGCGCTGAACAAGGTGCTGCGCAAGCACGGCAGAGGCCGCGATATCTTCTTCGTCGGCCATGAACTCACCGAGCGCAGCACCAAGGCCTTGCGCGAGGGCACGATGGATGTCGTGCTCGACCAGGCGCCAGAAGCGCAGGCGCGCCGCGCCATTGACCTGGTGCTCGCCGCGCTCAACCTGCATGACTTGCCCGTCGAAAACCCGCCGATCCGCTTCATCACCTTCACGGCCGAAAACGTCTGATCTGATTTGATCAAGGAATAAGCGGCGACAGCGAGCACGCGGTGCTATCCCTTGCGAAACGGGAGGATGACCAGTGGCAAGGCGGCTGACGACATACGACCTGCAGAGCGCCAAAGGCAGCCGTAAATGGCTGCAGCTCCATGTCGACACGCCGGCCGAGGCCGCTGCCGCAGCGGCATGCGATATCGTCATCCTCTCCTGTGAGCCCGATCACAATCTGGAAGCCATCCGCCAGGCGGCACCTTACGCGTTCCTCTCCGTCGGCATGCCGCATGGCGCGGTCGCCTCGCCTGAGGAGGCCGTGCGGTTGGGCTTCGCTATGATGAAGCGCGGCGCCGATGCGGTCTATTCATCACACTCGCCGCGCTTTATTGAGGCAATGGCGGCGGAAGGCATTCCCGTCACCGGCCACGTCGGCCTGGTGCCTAACCGCGCGACCTGGACGAATTTCCGCGCCATCGGCCGCACAGCCGAGGAAGCGCTCAACGTGCTGCGCGCGGCGAAGGACCTCGAGAATGCGGGCGCCGCCTGCATCGAGGTCGAGGTCGTACCGGTGCGACTCGCCGATCACATCACGCGCTCGACCCCGCTGATCACCATGGGCATGAGTTGCGGCAGCGCCTGCGACACGCAATACCTGTTCTCCTGCGATGTGCTGGGTACCCACACCGGCCACTATCCGCGCCACGCAAAGCGCTATGCCGACTTCGTCACGCTGGAAGCCGAGCTGCAGGAAAAGCGCATCAGCGCCTTCCGCGCCTTCGCCCGCGACGTCGCCGAAGGCAGCTATCCCGAAGCCAAGCACCAGGTGGACATGGATGATGCCGCCTATGACCGCTTACTCACCCTCTCTCAGTCTCTGTGAGGCCCGTCATGGACGACCTGCAATTCGGCACGCGCAACAAGCGAGGCGACTGGGCTCCGAACGAACCGGCCGGCACCGCGCCGCTGTTCGTCTTTCCGCCGCGCCCGCTGGCGGTGCTGAAATGGCTGCCGAGCTATTTCCTGCCCTATAATCTGCTTTTCGCCGTCTCGGCGGTGGCATGGTGGCGCTTCGTGCTGCCCGACGTCGAGGTGATGAAGACGCTCTCCGCCGGCTGGATCCTGCGCCTGTTCATCGTCAACTGCCTGGCGCTGCTCGTCTTCTTCGGCGCCTTCGAGCTTCGACTCTACATTTTGAAAGCCCAGGGCAACCGCTTCAAATACAACGGAAAATGGCCCTCGGAGCAGAAGAACAGGGCCTTCTTCTTCGAGAACCAGAACATCGACAATATGCTGCGCACCTTCGGCACCGGCATGCCGATCTGGACCGCGATCGAGGTGGCGATCCTCTACGCGTACGCCAATGGCTACGTGCCGTGGCTGACCTTCGCCGAGCACCCGGTTTACCTCTTCCTGCTGGCGCTGGTGGTGCCGGTGATCCACGAGACGCATTTCTTCCTGCTGCACCGCGCTATCCATTGGGGACCGCTTTACAGATGGGTGCATTCGGTGCACCACAATTCAGTCAACCCGTCGCCCTGGTCGTCGCTGTCGATGCACCCGGTGGAGCAGCTCGGCTATCTCGGCGTCGCTTTCTGGCACCTGATCATCCCGTCGAACCCGCTCTTGGCGCTCTACCAGCTCCATTATGCCGGCTTCGGCGCCATTCCTGGCCATGTCGGCTTCGACAAGATCGAGCTTACCGAACGCGCCGGCGTCGATAGCCAGGCCTACATCCATTACCTCCACCACAGATATTTCGAGGTGAACTACGGCGACGGCCTGATTCCGTTCGACCGCTGGTTCGGCACCTTCCACGACGGCAGCAAGGAAGGCGAGGCCCGCATGCAGGCCCGCTACGAGAAGAAGAAAGCACGTGCCAACGCGGCGGCCATCAAATGACATCTGCACGCACAGCCGCGTGCGACGGTGTGGAAGTCAGTACTTCCGCTCACCACAGCGACAAGGTCGGCCAGGTGGCGCCGCCGACTACCAAGAACTGATCCCAAGGCGGGGTCTCCGGGCGGCTATGAAGGCTATGCGGAGGTGCGCCGCGATCGAATTTTACGGATGGGAAAAATGACCAATTGGATCAGGGCTTGCGGCCTCGATGACATCGAACAGGAGGGTGCCCGACGTTTCGACCATGAAGGCCGGACCTACGCCGTCTTCCGCTCGCCCGACGACGAGGTGTTCTGCACTGACGGCCTGTGCACGCATGAGGCCGTCCATATCGCCGATGGGCTAGTCATAGACTACGAGGTCGAATGCCCCAAACATGCTGGCGCCTTCGACTACCGCACCGGCGCGGCCACGCGCCCACCGCCCTGCATAAATCTGCGAACCTATCCTGCAAAGGTGGAAGGCGGCTCCGTCCTGGTTGCGATGCCGGTGGCAGCTGTCTGAAGACTTCGCGGACCGATCCACTTGCGCCTGACTGCCTTGGGTCAGTTCACTGGTAGGCAAGCGGCGTGCCTCATCGTCCGCTTCTGGCTGCTTATACCTCAAAGCTGCCGACCCGCTTGCGGCCCTATCGAGACATTCGAAGGACAATGCCGAGCCTGCGCCACCCCTCACCCACCCCTTACCATCCCCGCAATCCCCTCCAGCAGCGCCCTCTGCTC
>NZ_VFTB01000020.1:0-98877 GCF_007003945.1 Mesorhizobium sp. WSM4307 | reverse complement strand
CGGCGGCAATGCACCTTTCATCATCTTCGATGATGCCGACATTGACGGTGCTGTTGACGGTGCGGTCCAGGCGAAGTTCCGCAATGCCGGCCAGACCTGCGTTTCCGCGAACCGCATTTACGTCCAATCGAGCGTTCACGATGAGTTCGTCAAGAAATTCGTGGAAAGAATCCGGCACTTGTCGGTTGGCGACGGATTCGATGCCGGAGTGGACATCGGACCGCTCATCGACAAGCATGCTCTGGCCAAGATCGAGTCTCACGTCGCAGATGCCATTGCGAAAGGCGGCACAATACGATGCGGGGGCCAGCGTATCGGCAAGAATGGCACGTTTTTCGAACCCACGGTCCTCACCGAGATTTCCAGCGTCATGGCAGTCGCGCAAGAGGAGACATTCGGGCCGCTCGCGCCGATCATTCGCTTCAACGATGCGGATCAGGTCGTGCGCGAGGCCAATGACACGATATACGGCCTCGCCGCATACTTCTATGCCTCAAACCTGAAGCGGGTCTGGCGTGTGGCAGAGGCTCTGGAATATGGCATGGTTGGCATCAACACGGGACGCATGTCCTCGGAGGCGGCACCGTTTGGCGGGATCAAACAATCCGGCATCGGGCGGGAGGGTTCCCGTCATGGCCTCGAGGACTATCTGGAAATGAAATATCTTTGCATGGGCGGGATTTGAAACCTGCTGCACTGTCTCTCCGCCCCACCGGGGGGCGGCCTGCGGTCAATGCCGCCACCTAATTGGAAGTTCCAAACGCCGTTGACCTGAAACACGGATGCCCGGCAGGAGACTGAGCTCGCTGTCGGGCCGGACATGCCTTGGGAGGGCATAAGTCAGCGCTCCTAGGGCCGATGGGCCACTCAGTTCGTGCGCCTTTTGCCGATTGCGTTGCATGTGCCGTGCCAAGCCAAAAAGCATTGATAAACCGCCGATGGATCAGCTTTTGCCCTGTTGCGCATTCTACATTGTGGGATATGCGACAATGCCCAAGCGGTTGAATCGTCGTGTTGCAGAACCCCAGACGGGTCATGACTGCTATTCTTAGGACAGTGCGCAGCAAGCCGCTACTCGCTGCACTCCAGGCACACCATTTCCATAATCAAGCGGTGGGTGCTATGTTGACCGAGCTGTCGACCAGGGAACGGTGTGAGGCCTCAGATCCCTCCATATTGTTGCACCCGCCGGTCCAACAGGACTGCAGGTCCGGCCTCAAAGGATCTTGGCTGCTATGGCGACATTGCGGTGCACGCCGCTTTCCGACCAATGATGTGCGTCCAGGTCGAGGCCGGCCCTAATGAACCACCGCCTTGGCACCCTCGCCCATCTCATTTCGGCATCGACAAGCTAGACCAGAGCGCACTTGCAAGGCGCCATGCAGTCCTGTCGGCGGGCGAACTGTTGGTGACGGGTACAGCTGCGAGCGAACGTTCATCCACCGACGCACAGCGCGGACTGTCGCTTTTCAAATTAGGAAATCTCTGTAGCCACCATTCATGAGCGCGCGGCCACGCGAGACGGCCCGACGGATGCGGTCGCGCAGATGATCGCGAGGATCCGCCCAGTCGGCATGGACGCGCCGTTGACCGATGAGAACTTCGGCGAGCTCGCGATGAGGTGCTCCGGCGAGCGAACCGTCGAGCGCACGAAGAACGAAGGACAAACGAACGCCGCGCTTTTCCGGCGCAAACAAGCGGGGGGGCAACTGTTGCCCTAGACTGAGAGCATTGAGGCACTCCAGTCCCCTCAGTCGATGCTTTAAAAGCACCGCGGGCCAGATGGCTTGCGTATGCAGGCAAACAGGGTGGAGGATATTCGCGCCCGAGACGGCGAGCTGCAGCGCGTGGTCCGCATTGCGAAGAAGAACATGCTGGCTCTTGTCGGGCGCCAGCAGGACGATTGCACGACAGGGCAATGCCGAGAGTTCGAACGGCGGTGTCGGCGACGAGGCAGGCAACCGTTCCGCAATGACCGGCAGCACATGGACGCACCAGAGCGGACACCAGAATACGACCGAAGCGCGGCCACAAGACTCCGCGAAACAGAACACCCCAGCGTGACAGGTCGCCGGCCGACGCGACCATATCGAGAAAGGATTGGAGAGACCAAGTCTTGCAATGCTGGCGCGCAGCGGTCAGATCGCGCTGGAACGCTGGATTGCGGCGTAAGAACTCCCAAGCCCACTCCCGCAGCGTCAGGCCAGCGGTGTAGTCGTATGATCTTTCATCCCGCCAATCGGCCTGATCCGCGCCAGTCAGGAGATTCATGACTGACATCCCCTGCCCGCGCCTGCGTGCGTCGAAACATTATGCCACTTCGCAAAGCATCGGCGAAGGCAGCAGACGTCGAAGACCCCGTTTCGTTGAAGCGTCAGCCATCGCCACTGTCGGCGACAGAAGATGTGCCCAAATTGCCACCAGACCGTCGAACTGGCACAGCGACGGCCAGCGCGACCTGGAATTGATCCCGTAACGGTCATCGGCTCCTGCGTCGCGATCCAGACGTCCCTTGAAGGCGCAGTAGCGCGGCAGTGGATCGCACGCTGCTTGTCGGCAAGTTGTCGTAGCGGCGGCGCCATAGGCACGGTCATCGGAGGGTCTCCTGCGGCAAGCTTTCGCCATTGGAGGCCAATCTCCCCGCTAGGGCAGCCTGTGCAGTTGCACAGGTGAAGCGGATCAATCAGGGGGAGCCATGGCGGAAACTGGATGATGGCGGCTTGAGGAGAGCGGCGTATCGAGGCGGGTGATGAAGCCTGCCAGTACCTCTCAAGGAGAGTGATACGCCATGAACGAGACTATCAACACATTGTTCGCCTTCGTCAGCCCGACGAAATCGATGATACCCTGACGGATGTACTTCGCAGCGGCGCGCGCAAATTGCTTGCGCATGCGATCGAGATGGAGGCCGAGGCGTATGCCAAGGCGGTCGACTGCCTGACGAAAGATCATATTGCGTCGCTGGCGCTCTACGATTTCCCCGCCCAACACTGGGATCATCTGCGAACGTCCAATCCCATCGAAAGCGTCTTTGCAACCGTTCGCTATCGCACGGTGCGTACCAAGGGCTCGCTATCCTCGAAAACCGCCCAGCTGATGGTCTTCAAGCTGTTGGCCGCGGCCAGGAAGTGGCGACGATTGAAAGGACAAAATCAGTTGCCGAAACTCATCGCAGGTGCCAGGTTCCTGGACGGAATCCAGGTCATCGAAACGAAGCCGCAGAGCGCCGCTTGATCAGCCTCGTCACCCAAATTCCAGCATAGCTCCATCGGAACTGCCAGCCTTCCTTGCCGATCAGGCGCATATCAGCGCTGACGATACCGAGGACGGCGATGGCGGTCACCTCCAGGCCGCCGAGTAACGACCCTCAAAACACCGCACTGGTCGAGGCCAGCCTGAACCGGTATCTTGTGCCTGCCCTCGGGAGTCGCTCTATCCACCATGTGATCGACACCGACATTGCTAACATCACCAAGAAGATCGTCGCCGGGGGTCACCCGCAAGCGGCTAACACGGCCTTCTGGTGTATGCGGGCATTTTTCAACTGGTGTCGCAAACCGCCGCAACGGCTCATCCGCGGTTTCCCCGCGAGGGATTGGAAAATCCGGATCCGGCCCCGATCGTCAAGCGCAAGCGAGTGGTGAACGATGCCGAACTGGCGGCTATATGAACGGGCTGTGAGCCCGAACCGGGCGATATCGGCTATTCGTTCGGCTCCATCGTCAAGCTGCTCATTCTGACCGGACAGAGGCGTACGGAAGTTGCCGCGATGCGTTGGTCCTCAACCTTGAAGCCGGAACATGGAACTATCGGGTGACCGCACGAAGAACGAAGAGCCTACGCTTATTCCGCTGTCCACACTGGCGGTGTCGGTCCCCCAGACGGTACCGAAGACCAATGACACGTTTTTTTCCCTGCGAGGGGCAACGAAAGAAGCCACTTCTCAGGCTACGCGAAGGGCAAGAAGGCTCTAGACGGCAAGGTCAATACTGACGGGGTGGCTTTGGAGAACTGGACCCTTCACGATCTGCGCAGGACGCTCGCGACAAATCTCGGCAGGCGGCAGGTATTGCCACACGTCATCGAGCACATACTGAATCACAAGGCGGCGTCCTTGACAGACATTGGCGAAATCTACAATCTCTATAGCAACGTCAAGGAGAAGCGCGAGGTGTTGCAGATGTGGTCAAATCACATCGAATGGCTGATCAAGCAGGCTGCGGATGACGCTCTGGCGGCGTAGCTGCTGGCATGGGCGGAAGATGCGGCGCAACAATCGTCAGAGCCTCATCGAATTGGAGAGCATGCTTGACCAGCAAATGCGCGGCCAATGCTTCGATGGCCGACCAGTGATCGAGTACTAGCCGGGCCGTGCAATCTTCGATCCGCCCCCAATCGGGGCGGCGCGGCATCAGGAACCGCAACTCACCATAGATTCGCTTGGCATCCGCGTAGTCGCTGCTCCCCTCATTCCCATCGGACGCATTCATCGCCATATCGCGCGGGTCCAGATAGCCTTCGAATGCGGATTCTGCAAAAGGACCTGCCAGACACGCAACTATCTCCCGGATCGCATCATCGCGTTCCAAACATCGATCCATATCGTCCTCGAAAATCGGCTTTCGCTTCGAGGTGAATCCTTGCGCTGAATAAAAACCCGCGCCTTCGACAACACCACCGCACTCTCCGTCACCGACGTCGGGGTAAATACTAACACTTGAGAAAGCAGGGAGTTCACGGTCGTCGTCGAACGTCTGACGGTGCAAAACGATGGCGGCCACCGCGTGCCCGGCTTCGTGATGCGCCACAAGCGGCAGATATTGGGAGGCTACATTCATGCGGTGCGGCTCTCAGGTCTAGTTTGCTTTTGCGCATAGGACCGCAATTGTCGTGCCAACTGGGAAAATCGTTTCGGGCAATGCGATCGCTCCGATAGCGTTGCGTCTCCTGTCTGACATTGTTGGGAAGTCGACACGCGCCCGTCGCAATGCGGTCGACCTTCCGCGCGAGTTGGGTGACCCGTGAAGGCGGCCGACCAGGACGATGTTGCGCTGATCGGCGACGAAGGCGCGGCCGGGCGAGATCGCGCATCAGGGGGTGACCGGCGTGTCGGCGAAGTCGAAGTCGTCGATGTCCTTGGCCAGCGGCAACTTGGCGACAGCGAACTGGTATTTGATGGAGCGGGCCTGCTTCTCCGATATCTCGGCCTGCAAGAGATCACCGACAATCCTGGGCGGCTCGTGCCGTCGCTTGATGGCGACGCGCCCATGATCTCGTCATAGGCTCTGCGCATTCCGTAGAGCTTCAGCGCTCCCATCAGTTCCAGTACCTCGGTGCGTTCCATGGCTGTTTGTCCTCCTGAGACTGTCATAGCGGGTGCAGTCGGCGACCGCTCGTGAGCTAGCTTCAGCGCTTGGGGAATGGAAAGGATCGTGCCCGGCGCCGGATCGCGGCTGCGGGCCAGGATGTTGAGGATCACCGGCGCCGACGATGCACCGTGCTCGATGGCTTCCTGACAGGCGGCCTCGACCGCGCTCAATCCGTCGGTCAGCACCCAGGTGAGGATCAACACCATCTGCCGGTCGACGTCATCAACCGCCTTGAGCTGCGCCGCACCTTCTCCATTGCCGACCGCACGACCCAGCCAAGGAACGGCGCGCGCCGTGTGCCAGGGATCGTAGGCGACCTCGTTGCGGCCAAAGGAGCGAACGTGTTCTCCCACGACCACGCCATCCTCTGGCGGATGCGATCCGATCGACATAAGCATGGATCTCGATGGGCCGACCGACGGCACTCGACAGCACCGAGTATTTGTTGTTGTCGAAGCGCACCGTGCAGGTCTTCGACACCGACGGGGGAATGCAATGGAAGCCGTCGAAGCGACCGGCAGCCGCTCCCGCTGCGGCTTGGCCGCATTCGCCGACAGCAGCCGGTCCCGCGTCTCACGCCGAGCTCCCATGCGGGGATAGGGCTGGTGCTTGCGCTCGTAGCGGAACTGCGTCTCCTCAGAACGCAGGACCTTGCGCACCACCTTGCGCGAGATCTTCAGCTCACGGCAGATCGCTTTGATCGACTTCCCCTGGACCAGCGACAGCCGACGTATCTTTGCAATCGTCTCTAAAACCAACATCCAAAACACAAATGCCTCCGATCAAGCCGGAGGCATCTTGATGACCCCATCGTTAAGGGGTCCCGTTTGGACGAAAATCACCCTTTAAACAGGGTCCCCATTCCACGAAAAATCAATGCACTACCTTCCAAAGCTGCGAGAGATCGCCACCGACCGCTTTGAAGGGGCTTTCGGCGGTCTCGTCAGCGAGGTTGTGGCATGAAGAAACATCAATCCACAGCATTGGGCCGAAGCATGCCACGGGCTCATGCCGCGGGAGAGCGGGAAGATATTCTTGAAAGAAGAAGCGGTCTCCGACATCAATACCGACAGGATGGGCAGCTTTCTCACATCACTTGAGGTCGAGCGTGGCAGTTGCGACCCGCAATGCAAGGCTGGCGGCGATGCATGCCTTTGCGCGGTTCCTGATTTCGGAGCACCCCGAATATTAGGATACGCTGCAACTGGTGGTGACACTTCCCTTCAAGAGGGCGCGTGGGTGGCACCTGTCGAATATCTCGATGAGCCCGGAAATCAAGAGCGTCCTGGCGCGTATCGTCCGCCGCACGCCTTCTGGACAGCGGGATTACGCTCTGTTTTCGCTGATGTTCAATACGGATGCACGAGTTCAGGGATCCTGAATCTTCGATTGTGACCTTCGTCTGGTATCGCCCTGTCCCGCCGAGCAAAGCAACGACCGCCCCACACTGCTCACCCGGTTCGGTGTTCCATACTTGCTGCGCACACATGGCTGCGGGCGAAGGAACCACCATGGCGGAAAAAAGCATCCATCATCGCCCTTTGCGGGACACGACGGCCATCCACCTCGTCAAGGCGGGTGTTGACATCGCCACCATCAGTCGATGGCCAGGCCACTCGGGCTGAACTAACGATGCGCTACGCCCAGGCCGGTATCGATATGAAGCGGCAAGCGCTCGAACAAGGCTTCCCCGACGTGATGTCATCGGCAAAAGATCAGACGATCATCGCTTTGATGGCTGGATGTTTGGCTGGCTGCACCGCTTGTAGACGCTCAGTTATGTGGAGTTGTATCGCGGGAAGTCGCGCGTCTTGGGCTTTTGCGGTGTCAGCTCCACATCTCTCCGCAGTGCACGTTGTCACTGTTGAAGAGCCGTTTGTTCAATCTTCGTCCTGGCACGGCAAGGGTTGTCGATATTGTGGGCGTCTTGCGCTTGCCGAGCTTGTCCGAAATCCAGCGCCGGATCAGGCGTGAACACTGTTGCGTAGTTCGTCAGCCAGAGCGCGGAGAACGTCGGCGCTTCCTTCCAGCGCCGTAAAAGCGTAGGGATTGAGGAACTGTCGGCCCCAGAACAGATTGCGATCTGTGCCGGATAGCGTAGCTTCCTCGCTGACACGCGGCCAATTCTCCGCAATGCATCGGAGCTGGCCTTCAACAATCGCAAGAGCTTCCGGCGCGCTGAGCAGGAAGTGATGCGCCGCTTCAAGGCAGGACGCTATCCGGCTCATGCGGTTATTGCCGCTGATGAGCATGGCCTGGCTGGCCTCCTGGCCACTGCGGGCCTGCGGACAAATATCGTACGCAGGCGTGAGGGTGAGCTTAGCGCCGTCCCAGAATGCCGCATGGTTGCGGGCATGATCGTCGGTGTTGCCGCAAAGTATGTTGAAGACAATGCGGCTGAACAACTCGCGCAGAGTTTCCGACGGCGCGGTGAATCGGTGGCGAATGATCTCCGCCAAATCCTGGTAGCTGGCGTAACGCGCCATCATCTCATCGAGCGCGAGCATCGTCAGCGCTGAGACCATGGATTTGCGTTGCCAGCCGCCCGTGACCTTGATCCGGTCGAATCGCTCGACGAGCAACACGTCGTTGCCTGCGGCGCGAACGAGCGAGACGGATGCCGCTCTGATGCCGCACAAGGCGGCAAGCCGCATGGCTATGAATTCTCCTTTGACGACGCTGTAAAGGTCGGCAGACGAGGAAAATTTCGCGACATGCTTGACGGCGTCACCCTCGATCAGCGCCTTTGGCCTTGCGCCGCCGATCGAGCTGCCGTGATGCAGCGCCTGATCTAATTCGGGGGTGAGCGGAATACCTTTCTCTACCCGCTCCGCCGATTGGACAAGCTCTTCGAGAGTGGCATTGGCCAGTGCGCGCGGCTCGTAATGCATTGGCGAAAACTGAAAATCGAGCGCGCCGATGCGGTCCGAGCCTGATTCCAGCAAGAACGTCAGTTCTGAAATATCGAGCCGCGCGATTTCATCGCCCTTCACACCGAATTTGCGGTTTAGGATAACCCGTCGTCCCCAGGCATCAGGGGCAGCATCGCGGATGCATCCCGGCATGGTTAGGCCAGGAAGCAAAGGCAATTCGCCTGCCTTCAGGGGCAGTTCCGGGAGATAAAGCGGGATCGCGCTTCCCAGTTCACGAAAGCTCCTGCCATAGTTGAAGCTGACGAGTCCGTCATGGGCATATAGCCGCCCGGCGACAACCGGCGCGGTCTCGCCCGGCAGCCAGACCCAGACATAGGCTTCGTCGTACTTGGGGACCTTAGAACTCATCGACGATCTGCTTGCCGGCCTTGTAGACGTGCTTCGGCAGCAGCGCGATGCGATCGTCCATGCGGCCTGTGAGGGCTGTGATGCCATTGCCGTCGGCATCGAACAGCTTCACACCGACAATGGCAGCAGCTTCGAACATCAGTCCGATTTCGACTTTGGGATCGCCCTTCTCGATGCGCTGCAGGGTGCTGCGTGAAACACCGATTCTCTCGGCTAACTCCTGTGCGGTTAACCGGTGCTGCATCCGGCCAAGCCGGATGGTCTTACCGAAAAGGCCAAGCGCTTCCATCGCGTAGCGCGAATAGGTGCGTTTATACGTTGCCTTCATTCGGGTCTCTGTGACCTATGCATGATCCATATCGCCTTCTTTCGAACTTTATATAGGTAATGTCACAGAGCGACTGCCAAAGTCAAGACTCCGTATCGCAAGCGTTACCCATCCGAACGAGGAAGGCGGATATTGCCGACGGCTCCTGCACAACCGGCCAGCTCTGCGCGTCTCGGGCGAGGCGGAGATCTGGCGCTGGATCGCGGACAGCCTTGAGACGCCTCGCATGAGTCATTCATGGGCGGTCCCTGGTGCGGGGCCGCGGCGCTCGACTGCTGGCCGACATTCTCGGCGGCGGGACCCGCATCCGGCTACACCAGCACTTTTCGACCGCATACGCGCCCAGCTTCTCTCCGAAATCATTGCCAATGAGCGCGAACCTCATGCGATCGCCGAGCTGGCCTGGCGGCGCGGAATCTACGCACGCATCCGTATTCGAGACCGCCCAAGGGAGGCTGACTAGCGTAACGCCCTCCGATCTAAGCGCCTTCCACAAAGCCGCTTTCGCACGCGACGGGCTGCATGTGGCGGTCGTAGGCGACATAGATGCCAAGCCCTGAGAGTAAGGCTCTACCAGCTGTTCGGCGATTTGCCTCAGAAACTGGCGCTTGCCGGCGCGAACCAGTGGTATCGCGAGGGCGAGCACGCCGAGCGCTTTTCCTCCGCCCTCCACTGACCACAGACCCGCACGCAACGAAGCCGCGCTCGATCTTATCGTGGCGTGGCTAGGTGCAATGTTTGCTCTCGCCATCAGGCCGGCTTTCCCGATGGCGTGGTCAACCTGATCTATGCGTCCGAAGGTGATCGCGTGGGCCGTGAACTCTGCACCAATTCCAAAGATCAGCTTTACCGGTTCGAACGAGGTCGGACGGCTGCTGATGCGTCAGTGCTCTGACCAGATCAAGAAGGTCAGCCTTGAAACCGGCGGCAATGCACCTTTCATCATCTTCGATGATGCCGACATTGACGGTGCTGTTGACGGTGCGGTCCAGGCGAAGTTCCGCAATGCCGGCCAGACCTGCGTTTCCGCGAACCGCATTTACGTCCAATCGAGCGTTCACGATGAGTCCGCCGAGAAATTGTGGAGAAGGTCCGGCACTTATCAGTGGTCCGACGTCTACTCCCGGAGCGAAGCCGTCGCCAACCCAAGATCGAGTCCCACATCGCAGATGATAATTCGATGCGGGGCCGAACGATAAATATGCATGCTTTGGCCACCCCGAGGCAGGGCTCATTGAGATGATCCGACCGCCTTGGAACAAAGATGGGGTAGAGCAGATGAAGCGTTGGCAGCGTGTCTCCATTCGACGCGAGCGCTTAGGATGGGATCACGATCATTCGCATCACGCGCAGCCGCAAGGGCGATGCCATGGCTACTTTGGAATCGTTGAAGTGGTTTGAGCCGGACAGTCACAAATACACCCGTTACGCCGCGGCTCAGGAAACGGGGCGGCGTCCGGCGGTGGAGGTGCTCGCTGACTTAAAAAGGGTGCGGGCAGTCGTTGCGCTTGAGAGCGACGACATTTGGGATCCGGCACGGGGTGACCTGCTGCCAATCGGCAGTTAACAGGGTCCGACAAAAGTGTGCACAACATGCTGCTGAAGTGGCCTCCGGAAGCGCTACCGGAAGTTACGCGTCTTGAACTTGATAGGGTCGATATGGTCATACTGCATCGACGATGTCGCGCCCCTTCGGCATGCCGCGCGGATCGATGCCCGATCCGCCGTGATGAGCCTCGTCCCTCGGCCGTGCGGCAACGGAAACGGCGTCTTGCGGTTTCCCACGCTGGCCAGCCCGGCCGACAGATCGGTCAGCTCGTGGGCGACGAGGTGCACCACCTCCTCTTCCGTCGGATGCGTCCGCGGACGCCGAGCATGGCCGAAGCAAGAAGCACGCGCCGGAATTTCTCGAGAGATCTTGACCCAGACGACGACGTTTGCCGCACCCGTCTCATCCTCCAGAGGAACATGAAGCCTTTGGCCGAGCCCGGCCGCTGCCGGACCAGCACCAGGCCGGCGGCCTCGAGCCAGCTTCTGCCTCGCGCCTGCATAGCATCCTGACAGGTCACGGTGCGGCGCCGGTTAGGCGGCACGCCGATTTTGGCAACGCTAGCCTGTGAACTGAAGAATGAAGGTCGGACTTGCGGCACATCGATTAGGTTCAAATGATAAGTTGCTGCCCGGCGAGGTCGTTTCAGCGCATCTCGACTGGTGGGTCGGCAAGACAATGCGGAACGGAAATGATCGCAGGCGTAAAGGACGGCTTTCGGGGCCGGAAGCTTCAGGCCTGGAACCGGACCCCAGTTTGGCGCAAGCATCGTGGCCTCCGCCCGGTCAGGCATTCACCGGCTCGCGAAATGCCAATTGATTCTGCTTAACCGGGCATACCTAAACGGCCACTTGCGTTCCGATCTCGACCACACGTCCGGTCGGGATCTGGAAATACTCCGTCGCGTCGGCGGCCGTGCGCGCCAAGCCGATGAACAGCTTGTCCTGCCACACCGGCATGCCGGAGTTGGGTGACGCCTTGAGCGAGCGACGCGACAGGAAGAAGGACGTCGTCATGATGTCGAACTTCCAACCCTGCTTGCGGCAGATCGCCAGCGCACGCGGGATGTTAGGCTGTTCCATGTAGCCGAAGGTCAGTGTCACCCGCATGAACAGCTCATTGATCGTTTCCATCTTGATCCGCTCGCTGTCGGGCACCACGGGCTGCTGCGCCGTCACCACAGAGAGGATGACGTTCTGTTCGTGCAGCGCCTTGTAGTGCTTCAGGCTGTGCATCAACGCGGTCGGCGCACTGGCGGGATCGCTGGTCAGGAACACGGCCGTACCGGACACCAGCTGCGGTTTCTTCTTCAACAGATTGCCCGCAAGGAAATCGAGCGGAATCTGGTTCCTGCGCGTCTTGTCAAATAGATACCTGCTGCCTCTTATCCAAGTCCACATGGTCATCACGATCACTGCGGCAATGGCAAGCGAGGCCCAGCCGCCTTCGAATACCTTGACGATGTTAGCTGCAAAGAAGCCGGTATCGATGAAGACGAACACCGCCATTAAGGCTATCGCGACGCCGAGCGGCCATTTCCAGATGCGCGTCATCACAACAAAAAGCAGTATGTTCGTCACCAGCATATTGCCGGTCACCGAAATACCGTAGGCCGAGGCCAGCCGGCTGGATTCGCCGAAGCCGACCACCAGCAGCATCACCACCAGCGCCAGCATCAGGTTGATGCGCGGCAGATAGATCTGGCCCGACTGTTTTTCCGACGTGTGCTGGATGACGAAACGCGGCAGCATGTTGAGCTGTACCGCTTGCCTGGTCAGCGAAAAGGCGCCGGAGATCACCGCCTGGCAGGCGATCACGGTCGCCGCCGTGGCAAGCACGACCATCGGAATAAGCGTCCAGCCCTGGTTCATCTCGAAGAACGGATGACCGACAACGCCGCCATTTGCCAGCACGAAGGCGCCTTGCCCGACATAATTGAGCAACAGACAAGGGAACACGATCGCCAGCCAGGCGAGCACGATCGGCTTGCGGCCGAAATGGCCGAGGTCGGCGTAGAGCGCCTCGGCTCCGGTGACGGCGAGGAAGACTGCACCAACCGTAACGAAGGCGACGTCAGGCGAGTTGACCAGGAACGACACGATGTAATGCGGGCTGATTGCCAGCAGGATTTCCGGGTCGTCCATGATGTGGTTGAGCCCGGAAAGGCCGATGGCCAGGAACCACAGCGCGGTAACGGGTCCGAACACCAATCCTACGCCGCCGGTGCCAAACCGCTGTACCGCAAACACGATCGCCAGGATGGCCAGTGTCAGCGGCACCACATAGGGCTGGAACGTCGGCGTGACGACATTCATACCTTCGACCGCCGACAGTACCGAGATTGCCGGCGTAATGACGGCGTCGCCAAAAAAAAGCGCCGCGCCGACGATGCCGATGCCGATGCCGATGCCGAGGATCACCGCAGAGCAGGTCGGGAAACTGTTGCGCGCCAGCGCCATAAGCGACAGCACTCCGCCCTCGCCTCGATTGTCGGCGCGGAGCACGAACATGATGTATTTGATCGTCACGGTGATCGTCAGGGACCAGATGATCAGCGAGAGTACGCCGAGGATGTCGCCACGGCTGGCGACGTTGCCACCCGCTGATGCATGCAACGCCTCGCGAAATGCATAGATCGGGCTGGTGCCTATATCGCCATAAACGACACCTAGTGCGCCCAACATCAGCGCCTTGGTGCTGTGCTGCTCGACCTCAGAATGGCTCGATTGTTCGACAGGTTCTGCCTCGTTACCAGCATTGGTAAGGGCCATGGACGACACTCCGATAAGCGCGCGGTGCTCTACGCTTGCTGCACTGCAATATCAAGTTCCGTCACGTAATGTCTGCCGTCTCGCCTGTCGTTGCTCGCCTTGGTAGACTCGCCAGCCCGCAGCCCTACCGAGCAGCAATAGCGCCCCGGCAGAACCCTCAATCGCCCAGATCAATGAATGGTTATCGCCCACAGTGCCCCCCCGCGATGCGGCCGATGGCGACCAGGGTGTCGTGGGCGCACAAGGATGGCGCTTTCCTGATGACGCCGTGCTCCAGGTGTGATCGCACCGTTGCTGCGCAAGCCATTTACTTGCTCGTCCCAGCGAGGACCGTGGCCAACTGGAACGCAGGGCCACGCCGCTCACCGGCCGCACTTTGCGGCGCAGATAACGATTCGATCTCCGCGGCGAGATTCTGGTTGAAGAAGCCACCAAGCTTGTCGAAGGACACACGGTCGTAATATCGACATGCCAGTATCCGCAACCCAGAAAAGCTCCTTGGGCTCCGCTGCGCGCGCCACGAACAACCCGATCTTCTCTGCGAAGAGGACGCCGTAATCCTTCAGGTTGAAGCCAAACCGGGGGGCGGCCGTGACGTATGGGCGAAGGGCTAGGAGGCGGGTTCGGTGAGGAACGGCATTGATGTCCACGCCGTCTCCTGGAAAGACAGAGGAATGCGGTGTCACCGACTGGCGCCGGAGGTTGATCCGGTGATTAGGAGGAGCACTCGTTGTCGGATTCTCGACGATGTCGGACATCTGACACAACGCTGCCAGAGCGATCACGTTGTTCCGAAACGATTTTCCCAGTTGGCACGACAATTGCGGTCCTATGCGCAAAAGCACTGCGATGCCGCACCGACTGGAAGAACTCATCAATGATCACGCTTTTCGAACATGTGGGCGCCGCTACCAACACTAAGCGTTCCCGATCAAACGGAAGCCTCTATCCCTTCTTTCTGAAGGCTGTCCGGACATGAACGCATTTGATGTCCGTCCAACGCTGGATGCTCCCGACGACGATCTCTATCTTTGGCTTGAAGATGTGGAAGGCGAGCGGGCACTTGCCTGGGCCGCCGGCCAGTCGGCAAAGACCCTGAAGCACTTCAGTGGAACGCAGTTCGAGCGCGACCGCGCGACTCTGAAGGCAGGCCTGTTCCCTAAGCGGCGTCGCATCTCCCCCGGCCGAGTCGCATGGCTTGAATCCGATATCAGGGCTTGGATGGAAACTAGATCTGAGAGCCGCACCGCATGAATGTAGCCTCCCAATATCTTCTCCCGTCTGTGGCGCATCACGAAGCCGGGCACGCGGTGGCCGCCATCGTTTTGCACCGTCAGATGTTCGACGACGACCGTGAACTCCCTGCTTTCTCAAGTGTTAGTATTTACCCCGACGCCGGTGACGGAGAGTGCGGTGGTTTTGTCGAAGGCACGGTTTTCTATTCAGCGCAAGGATTCACCTCGGAGCTAAAGCCGATTTTCGAGAACGATATGGATCGACATTTCCAACGCGATGAAGCGATCCAAGAGATAGTTGCGTGTCTGGCAGGTCCTTTTGCAGAATCCGCATTCGAAGGCTATCTGGACCCGCGCGATATGGCGATGAATGCGTCCGATGGGAATGAGGGGAGCAGCGACTACGCGGATGCCAAGCGAATCTATGGTGAGTTGCGGTTCCTGATGCCGCGCCGCCCCCGTTGGAGGCGGATCGAAGATCGCACGGCCCGGCTAGTACTCGATCACTGGTCAGCCATCGAAGCATTGGCCGCGCATTTGCTGGTCAAGCATGATCTCCAATTCGATGAGGCTCTGACGATTGTTGCGCCGCATCTTCCGCCCATGCCAGCAGCTACGCCGCCAGAGCGTCATCCGCAGCCTGCTTGATCAGCCATTCGATGTGATTTGACCACATCTGCAACACCTCGCGCTTCTCCTTGACGTTGCTATAGAGATCGTAGATTTCGCCAATGTCTCCGGTGCGGGCTCACAGCCCGTCCATATAGCCGCCAGTCTGCTGCCTTCGAGTGGCCCATGTTGGCCGCGGCCAGGAAGTGGCGACGATTGAAAGGACAAAATCAGTTGCCGAAACTCATCGCAGGTGACGGTCTGGTGGCAATTTGGGCACATCTTGTGTCTCGTCGCCAGTAAACACGGATGCCCGGCAGGAGCTGAGCTCGCTGCCGGCGGAAATCGTAGAGCGCCAGCGACGCATTCTGATCTTTCGTCAGGCAGTCGACCGCCTTGGCATACGCCTCGGCCTCCATCTCGATCGACCTGAACCGGTATCTTGTGCGCCATCCGGACGATCTGGGAAAGCTTGGCCGGGCCGGCGCCTTCCCAGGCGCACGGGAAGCGCGACGACCCATGTGGACCTTGGATTTCACTCCGCACTTACGCTGCTTTGGCCTTGTCAGCAGCCTGAGCATAAAGCGTGCTCAGCTTTCAGGCCGAGCACTCATCCATTGTTGACAGCACCTGTCGTCATTCAGGATCGCCCCATTCTCGCAGGCCGCTTGCAGCTTTCAGGCTGTTGTCAGCCAGGGCCGCCATAAAGGGTCTCGTTAAACAATTCAGGAGGCCGTTCCAATGAACAATCAGTTTGCGAGACTTTTTCGAGGACCAGGTATGCAGGCTTGTTTCAGGACAAAGAACTTTCTGGCGGCAACCACCGCGATGACGACGGTATTCCTGCCGGCTGTGTCTCTCGGGGTGGGTCTGGTAGCATTTCCAACTGGAGAAGCGTTGGCCGACGACCCGATTTCGATCCCGCTGGAGTATGTCGGGGAAGGCCATGACCGCCTGGGCATCTGGGCCAAGATCAACAATGGCAACGCGCAGCGATACGTATTCGACACGGGCTCGGACCAGCTCAACACGCAGATCGGGTCAGAGGTGACCGGGGTCCGCCCGATTGCCGACACGCCTTACGTATATACGTACGGGGACGGAACGTATGGTAATAAGCTTCAGAACGTGGAAATTGATAAATTTACATATGTCGATCCAGATCAAAAGATAACAATCGACGGGCCGTCTGTAAGCGATAAGAAATACCGGGCTGCTCGCATTCTCGATTTTGTCTATACCCATGCGTATTGCAAGGACAACAATCTTAAGTGCACGCCGGGATCCGTGACGGATGGACTTAAAGATATGTATGGTCAGGATCTCCAAGAACCTTATCACGCCGATAAGGAGCAGCGGGCGAAAATGACCGCTGGCAAGATGGCAGACGAAGGCGGCGATTTCGCAGGTACATTCGGGGCCGGCGATTTTCTTGGCAAGACAAGTGTCTGGGGCATGATGGGCAGTGTCACCAGGTCTGGCTACGTGGTCTCCGCCAATGTGAATCCGGATTCCGAGAGCGACCAAACGCCTGGCTGTTCCCCCTGCACGATTGTCAACCTCAATCCAAGCCTCCGGGCCCAATATACTAATGCCATGCCATGGGGAGAACCCGAGGAAAAAGATCAGGATTCTTATCAGAATTTTCCTGGCTCTGGCGCCAATGCCTCGACCGAATACGAAGGCAGCTACAATCTGCAGTACACGGTTAAGGATGGAGCCCCACCAATCACCGACCCCAACAAGACCGCGGTATTGCTCGACACCGGCACACCGGGCGGTGGCAGTCTGGAGATCAGTGATGCGATGCTGAAGCAATTTCAGGATGCGGGCGTCAAACTTAAAAATGTTCGGAGAAATGAGCAACGCGAGATCGTAAGCGCATCGGGCAACATCCCGAGCGTTACAATCGCAGGAACGGATGGCGATCCGGTAAGGCTGGACAATATCGACTTCACCTACACCAGCGGCACGACGGAACAACCCAATGACCAGACCAGTTTTGTTGCCGGTCTTGACTTCTTCAAAAACAGATCGGTCATTTTCGATCTGGAGAAGAAGTATACCGCTTATACGTCACATTTCGTCACTGCCAGCAACTTCTCTACCGATTCATCCGCACCCGAAGGGACCGGTCTGAGCAGGATCACGACGAGCATGGGGAATGAGGGCGGGTTCGGCATAGCGGGTGTCGTCTCCGGCTCCGGATCGCTGACGCTTGATACAAAGACGGTGGTCCGGATGACGAATGTCAACACCTACACCGGCGAGACGAATATTGCTCAGGATGCCTATCTCTCGCTTGCGGGGCTCGGCAACATCCAACGGTCAGCGAAAGTCGTTGCAGACGGCACGTTCGATATCTCCGAACATGGAAATGGCAGCGACTATTGGGGAATCTCCGACGCCTACAACGATGCCCGTATTCGTAGCCTGAGTGGCAGCGGAACGGTCGAACTGGGCAAGCGTACCCTGGTGCTAACGGATTCGAACGACACGTTCGCCGGCAGCATCAACGACCTCGACGTTGATAACAATAATATGGGCGGCAAACTATTCGTTGCCGGTGGCGTGCAAACGCTGAGCGGAAAGAACAATTTTTCCGGCATGACGACGGTCGGTTCCGGCGCGGGATTGCTGCTTGCCGATACAGGTGTGCTTTCCCATGATGCGACCACGTCCGGCTTTCTCGGGAATGACGGGCAGATCGGGGGCACGGCTATCGCAAACAGCGGCGGTGTCGTCGCAGGCGGCGGCACCTACGGTGCGGTCACCATTTCCGAGGGCGGCACGGTCGCTCCTGGCAGTGCGACCGATCCGAGCAGGATCGTCACCACACTGACTGTCACGGGCGATTTCGCGCAGCAGTCCGGATCGATCTATCAGGTCGACCTCGCAAGGTCGTCCGATCTCATCGATGTTGGCGGAGCAGCGGCGATCGACAGCGGCGCGCAGATCGAGCTGCTGCGGCAGGGAACGCTATCGGTCGATGCCCGATATACTCTGCTCTCCGCAGCAGGCGGCGTAAGCGGCACCTATGGCGGGCTGACGGGGGCTCTGGCGACAGACGCGACGCCCTTCGTCGATTTCCAGCTCGTCTACGATGCCAACAATGTCTATCTCGATATCAGCCGCACATCGACGGCGTTTGCCGATGTAGCCAGCACCTTCAATCAACGCTCGGTCGCCGCAGCGGCTCAGGCGCTTGGAAGCGGTAATCCGATCCAGGACAACATCCTGTTCCTGACGGCGCCGGAAGCCCGCAACGCTTTCGATATGCTATCAGGCGAGGTTCATGCTTCCATTCATAGCGGCCTCATCGAGGACAGTCATTCTGTACGCGATGCCGCGAGCGAACGGATCCGTGCGGCGTTCGACGGCGTCGGTGCCTCCAGCGTTCCGGTGATGACTTATGGGCTGGGTGGTCTGGAACTGGCCCCGGCAACGAGTGAGAATTTCGCCGTATGGGGCCGTGGCTTCGGCGCCTGGGGTCATCTCGACAGCGACGGCAATGCCGCCGGTCTCGATCACTCGACAGGCGGCTTTCTGGCTGGCGGTGACGCGGCTGTCGGCGAAAGCTGGCGGCTCGGCCTCATCAGCGGCTACAGCCATACCTCCTTGGAGGCGGACGATCGCGCGTCGTCGGGCTCGAGCGAGAATTACCATCTCGGTCTTTTTGCCGGCACGCAGAACGGCAATCTCGGTTTTCGTTCCGGCCTTGCCTATACCTGGCACAGCATCGAGACCGGCAGGTCCGTGGTCTTTCCAGGCTTCGCCGACAGCCTTTCGGCCGATTACGACGCCGGCACGTTCCAGGCCTTTGGCGAGCTCGGCTACCGTATCAATACGGCTTCGGCTTCCTTCGAGCCCTACGCTAATCTCGCTTATGTGAATTTTGACGCCGATGGCTTCACCGAGAATGGCGGCGCAGCCGCCTTGTCGAGCGGGGATCGCTCGAGCGACACGGCGTTTACCACGCTAGGTCTGCGTGCGTCGACGGTACTGACCCTCGGCACCGTGACTGCTACCGCGCGCGGCGGTCTTGGCTGGCGCCACGCCTTCGGCGACGTCAGGCCGGATACCGCTCTTGCCTTTGCTGGCGGTTCCTCCTTCGCCATCAAGGGCGTGCCGATCGCAAAGAACGCAGCTCTGCTCGAAGCTGGGCTTGACGTAAACATCACCGAGAACGCGACGTTCGGCATCGC
This sequence comes from Mesorhizobium sp. WSM4307, assembly GCF_007003945.1. Lineage (NCBI taxonomy): Bacteria > Pseudomonadati > Pseudomonadota > Alphaproteobacteria > Hyphomicrobiales > Phyllobacteriaceae > Mesorhizobium > Mesorhizobium sp. WSM4307. The sequence goes on along the minus strand of NZ_VFTB01000020.1, from coordinate 79,530 downwards.
CTATCAGGGACAGATCGCCTCGGATGCCCAGACACACGGGTTCAGCGCCAAGCTCGGCGTCCGTTTCTAAATCACCCGCAAAAGAGATTGGTTATGAAGTCAGTGAGTGCATTTTCTTTTACCGTCGTTCTCGGCTCAGCGACGGTGATGTCTGTGTCCGCCGCGCGAACGGACGATGCCTGCTACAACAAGGCACAAAGCCTATGATGACGCAATGTTCAATCGACGACCTGAAGCCAGTCGATGGCGAGCTTGACAAGCTCTACAAGGAGATGGAGACCCGGCTCAAAGAGTCCCGGCGCATGTCCAGGAACTGGTCGAGACCGCGAGGGGCTACAACGCCACCTCGGAGAACACGCGCGACGCCTACCCCAAGGATTGGCGGCATTTTTCCTCCTGGTGCCGGCGCGCTGGCTTCGATCCCCTGCCTCCGGGCTCGAAGGTGATCAGGCTCAATATCAGCGCCTGTGCCTCGGGCACCGCCGCCGGCGATCCGAAGCGTGGCGCCCCTGCCCTTTAGTTTGCGACCATCGAGCGGCGGCTTTCCGGCCTCGCCTGGAACTTTACCCAGCGCGGCCGGCCGTTGGACCGCGCGGAGCGGCATATCTATAAGGTTCTTGCCGGCATTCGCCGCAAGCACGCAAAGCCACCGCGGCAGAAAGAGGCGGTCCTGGCGACGATCTGCTGGCGATGATCGCCACGCTCGGCCACGACCTCAGGGCCTGCGCGACCGCGCTATTTTGCTCCTGGGCTGTGGCGGCGGCCTGCGGCGCTCCGAGATCGTCGGTCTCGACGTCATGCGCGACGACAACAGCGATGGCGCCAGCTGGATCGAGATTTTTGACGGCAAGGGCTGCTGGTCACCCTGCGCGGCAAGACCGGCTGGCGCGAGGTCGAGGTCGGCCGCGGCTCCAGCGACCACACCTACCCCGTAGTCGCGCTCGAGAGCTGGATCCGCTTTGGCCGCATCGCACGTGGACCCCTGTTCCGCCGCATCTTGTCGATCAGGTCGATATAATACGAAAAAGCCGCCGCCATTCGGGACGGGCGTCGGCTATCATGTCCAGCCATTATGCGGCGAGCGGATAGCTTTCGCCGGACCAGGCAGAGAACTTGGCGGCAAAAGCCTTCATCTCGTCGACCGCGAATGTGGTGCGCGGTTGCGAACTCGACTTGCTGGGCGAGAGGGACCTCGCCGAGAAAGGCGCTGACATGAGCGGGATGCTGCTTGGCCAAATCGAGATCCGCAAAGCAATCGGCCAGCGCCGCGTCGTCCAGCTGTACGCTGCAGGGCGCGTTCACGTCGTCAAGACGGATGCCAAATGCTTGCTCATAATGGCCGCAAGGTAATCGTTTCGGGTCGGAGACACAAGTTGCCGCCTCCTTCGCCGTAGAGTGGCCCGATACAATCACGATCGATATTGCCACCTCTTATCGATAGTGATCGCATAGTTCCCTGATTCGACTCTCAACCGCTCATATCAAGCGATTACTTCCATGTATCTGCTGCGCTAGCCCGTCCTGGCCTTGGAGTGTCGCTCCTCACCTCCTCCACCACTCACCAGCCCGATGGGAGTATCGCCCGCCAGCAGCTTCTCCTTGCTGAGCAGCGCGGCAACCTCAATCGCCTCGAAATCGGGCAAATCCCGCAGTGTGTCGAGGCCGAAGTGCAACAGGAAGGTCTTGGTCGTGACGTAGGTGTAAGGCGTGCCAAATTCAGCGGGCAGGCAGACGTTGACCCACAACAATCAAGGGGACGGTGCAGGCCAAGATTGCGGCAGGGCTTGGGCCCCCCACCCTTCTCCTCAGAACTCCGCTGCTTCCAGCTGGCGGCTGAAACTCACAGGCGCAGCCAGCTTGGTCTCTAACAGCATCGATCGCATCATGGTGTCTGCCATGAATCCGTGTGCGTGAAGCGCTCCAGAGCGAAGATGTTGGGCGTCAACCAGGTTCACTCCAATGAGCTTCACTTCTCGAGTTCTGCACAGTGTCCACGACTGGCGCCGGAGGTTGATCCGGTGATTAGGAGGAGCACTCGTTGTCGGATTCTCGACGATGTCGGACATGTGACACAACGCTTCCAGAGCGATCGCATTGTTCCGAAACGATTTTCCCAGTTGGCACGAAGGTTGCGGCCCTATGCGCAAAAGCACTGCGATGCCGCACCGACTGGAAGAACTCATCAATGATCACGCTTTTCGAACATGTGGGCGCCGCTACCGACACTGAGCGTTCCCGAGCCGACGGAAGCCTCTATCCCTTCTTTCTGAAGGCTGTCCGGACATGAACGCATTTGATGTCCGTCCAACGCTTGATGCTCCCGACGACGATCCCTATGTCTGGCTTGAAGATGTAGAGGGCGAGCGGGCACTTGCCTGGGCCGCCGGCCAATCGGCAAGGACTCTGAAGCACTTCGGTGGAACGCAGTTCGAGCGCGACCGCGCGGCTCTGACAGCCATTTTCGACAATCGCGACAATCTTCCCCTGATCGCGCGCCGTAGTCAGTACCTCTACAATTACTGGCGAGATGACGGTAATCCACGCGGACTGTGGCGCCGGACCACCCTTGCCGCCTACATGAAGGCGGATCCCCAATGGGAGCTACTGCTCGATCTGGATGCTCTCGCGGCTAGCGACGGAGAGGACTGGATCTGGGACGGCGCGTCCATCGAGCCGGAGAGACGGGAAAGAGCCGTTCTGCGCCTGTCGCGCGGCGGCAGCGACGCGGTCGTGCATCGCGAATTCGACCTGATTTCTCTGAGCTTTGTCGCCGACGGCTTCAACCTCCCCGAGGCCAAAGGCTACGTTAATTGGCTGGACCCTGACACGCTTCTGCTTTCCAGTGCGCTTGGTAATGGCATGGCCACCCGCTCCGGCTATGCGCGCACAGTTCGACTGTGGAAGCGTGACGCGGATCCCCTCACCACGCCGGCAATCTTCGAGGCCGGGTTCGAAAGCTTCCAAGTGTCTGGTCATTCGGACCGCACCGGCCGCAGCGAGCGCCTTTGGTTCATCGAGCAGCCGGCCTTCTTCGAGAAGATCAGCTGGATCGGCGATAGGAGCGGGCCGAGGAGGCAGATCGATCTTCCTCGCGACGCGTCGTGGCGGGTCTTCGGCGACTGGCTGGCGGTAAGGCCGCGCAAGCCCTGGACGGTGGGAGGCACCACCCATCCCGCCGACGCGCTGATCGTCATCTCGCTTTCCACTTTCCTCGCCGGCGGACGCCGTTTTGAGACCCTGTTTCAACCAGGGGAAAGGCGCTCCATGCAGTCATTCTTCTGGAATGACGGGAAGCTCATTATCTCTTACCTCGTCAATCTCGCACCGCGTTTCGAGATGTTCACTCCCGGCCACCAGGAATGGACGCGCCGAGTCCTGAACACCCTGCCCGCCGAAGGTACTGTCGACGTCTGGTCATTCGATGCGGCAGTTCACGAGACCAATGGAGAGGTCCTGATCTGTGCTCAGGATCCGATCACGCCGCCGCAGCTCTTGCTGTTCGATCTGAATGCCGCGCCGTCTCTCAGCGCTTCAGCAATCCTGAAGCGCAGCCCGGAGAATTTCGATGCATCCGGACTGGTGGTCACGCGCCACGAGGCAGTCTCTATCGATCATGAGCTGATCCCCTATACGCAGGTTGGTCCGGCGAACGGGAACGGAGATGCTCCGATTCACCTTTCCGCTTATGGCGGGTTCGGCGTATCATTCCTGCCCTACTACAACTCCCCGCTGGGCAAGCTGTGGCTCGAGCGCGGTGGCACGTGTGTCGAGGCGAACATCCGCGGCGGCGGCGAGTTCGGCACCCGCTGGCACGAAGCCGGGCGCAGGGAGGGCAAGCGTCTCGCCCACGACGATTTCGCCGCCGTTGCCTCCGACCTCGTGCGAAGGGGCATCACCCTGCCGAGGCGGATTGCCGCCGAGGGTGGCTCAAATGGCGGCCTGCTGATCGCAAACATGCTGACCCGCTATCCTGAGCATTTCGGGGCTCTGTTCTGCACAGCACCGCTTATCGACATGCGTCGCTACACCAAGCTCTTGGCGGGCGCGAGCTGGATCGACGAATATGGCGATCCGGACAAGGTTCACGATTGGGCTTTCCTGAAGGAAATCTCCGCCTATCACGCCGCAGCGCCGGGACAGCCCTATCCGCCTATCCTGATCGCCACCACGAAACGCGACGACCGCGTCCATCCGGGCCATGCGCGCAAGATGGCCGCAAAACTGCAGGCTCTTGGCTATCCCGCTTACTTCTACGAGGCCAGCGCAGGCGGGCACGGCTGCGGCGAGGACAATCGGGAGCAAGCCGCATTCATCAGTCTAGGCACCAATTTTCTCCGCAGCGCAATCGGCTTCAACGATCACCCTCCGGAGACGGCGGAACGCGTTGCAACGCAAGAGGGGCATTTGAGGTCCATCAACAATTCATTCGAGCAGGAGACGAAATAGTGCAGTGCATCCTTTCTGAACATCAAGGAGTGAATCTCATGGCGAGAACGCGAATGGGCGTAGCGCGGGCAACAGCAGCGGCGGTGGCCCTGATCATGGTGGGACAGCAGGCCGTCGCCGCGGAGCCTGCGCAAGCAGAGACCGTCCTGGCGGAGACGGGAGCCTCGGTCACCGAAGCGCCAATCCCTTGGCAGGTCCGCCTGCGGGCGTTGGGCGTCGTTACGAAAGATCTGGGCTACGTTGATACGCTTCCCGGCTCCGGTCTTTCGTATTCGGACACGGTGACGCCGGAACTCGATATCTCGTATTTCTTCACCGACAACATCGCCGCCGAACTCATACTCGGTACCACTTATGCCAACATCGCGGGCCAAGGGACGATCGGAGGGTTGGGCAACATCGGCAAAGTTTGGCTGCTGCCGCCGACACTCACGTTGCAGTACCATTTTACCGATCTCGGCGCGTTCAAGCCTTATGTCGGCGCCGGCGTGAACTACACGATCTTCTACAACCAGGACACTGGCAGCGCTGATGCTCTCAAGGTGAAGAACACGTTCGGCACGGCGCTGCAGGTCGGATTCGACTACATGGTGGACCAGCACTGGGGCCTCAACTTCGACGTGAAGAAGCTTTTCCTGAAGCCGGACTTCGACGTCACGGTGACCGGCGCGAAGCTGACGGGGAAGGCGGAGCTCGATCCCTGGCTGATAGGCGCAGGTGTCACCTACCGCTTTTGAATATCAGAGTGAAGTCTGCTTCCCGACTGCCGGTTTAAATGAAGGGCGCCTCGCGCGCCCTTTTTTACGGTCGACACTGCAGCGCAAGACCTCATGAAGCTATTGTCGGGCGGGGTTCTCTTCCGGCGGACCAAGAAGATGCACTGGCCAACCGGCCTTGCGCCTGAGGTGGAGTGCTTAGAAGCGCTTTGGATCGGGACGGGCTTTGGTATTGTGGGTGGAATGCTTCAGCCAGACCATTTGCCAGCATCGTCTCCCGGACGTCATGTGTGAGCTTCTTTGTCAGCGCAAGGCGAACACGGATCTCCTAGCAGGCCGTTGAAGAAGTGTCCCGTTTGGCCTTGAGGATTGCCTCGTCGCCGTTGTGATAGAAGGTGATGTCGATGGAGCCGTCGTCGAGCAGTTCAGCATGGCCGTCGCCTGTGACCTCGTCCATTTCGTCGAATCCGACCCATGTGAAGAAGACCGTCGACGGGCCGTAGCCGAGTTCGAGGGTTAGATGAGCCAAACGCCAGTGGGGCGTCCTGGGGACGACGCGCGCGAGATTCTGGTCGTGGTGGCCAGCCCAATACGATGTGAGAAGTTGCTGCCGGTGCGGGTACCGGAGGTCGCCGATAGTGACAGCCGATGTTCGACAGCGGCAAGGACATGCTCAGCCGTCAACGCGCCGAGGGCTTGGCCGGGAATGGTGGTGATGGAACCAATCCAGAAAGCGGCGGCTGCCCAGGAGAACGCCTTCGCGGGACTTTGACTCCAGTCCGCACACCCTGCTCAGATAGTCCGAAAAAGAGGTCAGAAGCGGAGCATCCGGATTATTATCTACACTGGGAACAGAAGCATGGAAGCGTTCTGGAGCCACTCGCCGCGCGTTTACCAGTGCCGACACTGCTCCAAGCTGACTATCTGCCATGACCACCTGCCGAACGTAGTCCGTTGATGCCACCGGTACCCTTCGCGGTCTGCTCCAGCGGGAAGATCGGGTCTGATCGACCCTGCTGACCTGTGCGGCGGCCTCTCTCGCTAGGGCGTCCCCCTTCCTGTCGTCCTCCTCCGCCGCTTTCGGCTGCTTTCGGCCCGCCGCCCTCGCCAAGGCGTCGTAGTCGGTAAGCGCGTCCTCCGTCTCCTTTAGGGGCTTCATCGCGTGACTAGAGTTTAGCGCGTGTTTGTAGGCGGCGGACCGAATGGTCGTCGAAATGCCACTCAGCGCCACCGCAAGATGCCCTAGGGCTTCCGCCTCATGATCTGACAGCGGCACGTCACGATTAGAGCCGATTGCCCTGCCTTCTTCCAGTTTCACAATGTTTGTAGTCATTTCCTGCTCCATCGCGTTGACTGAGATACGATGGAGACGGAAGTGGAGAACAAATTTTTACAAGCAACTAAGATGATATTCTCGTCAACGGGACAATAGTGGACGTTGAGGGCGGCGAACAGGGTGGTGGTGCCGTTGCGCTTGTAGTCGTGCCTCATCGTACCGAGCCGCCCCTTCTTCATCGGCAGGCCGGGTGGGTGCGGTCGAGCGCCGGATCTGGCTCTTTTCATCGACCGACAGAACGATGGCATGGGCCGGCGCATCGAGATAGAGGCCGACGACGGCGCGCAACTTGTCGACGAACTTCGGATCATTGGAGAGCTTGAACCTGGCGCCAGCGGTGGGGTGCGAGACCATGCGCCTTCCAGATGCGCCTGACGGCGCTGGCGCTGATTGCGGCGGCTTGCGCCATCATGTCGGCGGTCCAGTGGGTCCTCTCGCCCGGCGGATCGGCAAGCGTCAGTGCCACGACGCGCTCGCCGACATCGGGACCGAGCGGCGGAATGCGCCACTGTCGCGTCTTGTCGCGCAGCAGCCCGTCACAGCCTTCCGCGGCAAAGCGCTCCTGCCAGCGCCAGACGTCGGTCTTCGACTTGCCGATGCGGCGCATGACCTCGCCGGTGCCGACGCCGTCGGCGGGCAAAAGCACTATCTCGGCGCGCCAGACATGCTTTTGCGGGGCGTTGCGATCCCTGATCAGCGCCGTCAGACGGACGCGATCGGCCGACGAAACGGTGAACGATCTTCCTGTGCGCATGCGCCAGACTCGCACGCGCAGGCCAGAAAGGGAATCTCTGATTGGACTCCTATGTCAGGCGGGAACCACTAGACGCCGAGACCGCCGATGCAGACATGTTTGGTGTCGAGATAATCCACGATGCCCTGGAGGCCGCCTTCCTTGCCGAGGCCCGATTCCTTGACGCCGCGGAACGGCACCTCCGGCGTGGTGATCAGGCCTTCATTGACGCCGGTACTTCAGTCCTTCCATCACGCGGAAGGCGCGACCGAGATCGCCGGTGTAGAAGTAGGCCGCGAGGCCGAACTCGGTGTCGTTGGCGAGCGGCGTGCCCGACCTGAGACATGGGTGACGTTTTGTACCGGACACGGATGAAGTGCACCCCTCGGGTGAGCGTTTGCTCGATAATATCCACTGAAGTGAAGCAGTCGGTCTTAATGCTGGAACTCATGCCACCCGACCGACCCGGGAATTCGCAGCAGCGGCGCCGTCGAGTGCAGAACGAATGCCGTCAACCAAGGGGTCGATCTCGCTTTCGGTGATTATATAGGGCGGACAGATTCCAAGCACTTCTCCCATATTGCGGATCATGACGCCGTGCTCGCGGCACCGCCGCTCGACATCGCCGATCCTCAGCTCGGGCGCGAAGACGCGACGGGCGCACGATCCTCGACGATCTGAACCCCCGCGATGAAGCCGCGGCCGCGGGCTTCACCGACAAGCGGATGGTCGCCGAGCGCGTCCGCGAGGGCTCCATGCAAGTGATCGCCGAGACGACGCGCCTGGGTCACGAAATCGATCTCGCTGTAGATCCTGATCGCCTCGGCGGCGACGGCCGCTATCACCGGATGACCGGAGTAGGTGAAACCGTGACCGAACACGCCGACCTTGTGGGCCTCGTCAGCGGCGCATTGATAAATCTTGTCGAGATAATGACGCCGCCAATGGGCAGGTGACCGGATGAAAGCCCCCCGGCGATCGAGAGCATGTCCGGTTCCATCCCAAATGTCTGGCTACCAAACCAGTTCCCGGTGCCTCCGAAGCCGCAGACCACCTCGTCGGACAGCATGAGGATAATTTCTCACTTTCTTGCGAAGATCGGGGGTGTCCACGGTCATTCGTATTACGCGAGATCCGCGAGGCCAAAAACCATCATACCAGAGAGGCGAAACTGCTATCTAGGTGTTTAGATGCAAGAAATTAATCCTGCATTGTTCCCGCACCAGGAACACCCGAGAGGATACCAAGCAGTATTGAACCTTGTTGAAAATGCTCTCGGCGCGCTGGGCGTTATAATTTCTCGAAGGCGATCACAAGGACGTCGCGATAAGCGTACGGCATTTTCAGGTTTTCGGCCACAATCGACGATACATCGTGAAAGGTTTCGCGGTCGTTGCAGATCACAAAATCATTCGGGGAGTTCATTTCGACCTCGCCGAGGAACTCCTTTGAGGCGTCGGTGATCATGCTCATGCCGCCGGTGACGTTGACCCGCCCAATCATATAGCAAGCAATGAAGTCCACCCCGTCCTGGTGAAGGCCCTCGGGTGCCGGTTTGCCATTTACACCATCGCGCGCGACAATCCGGTAGGGATGGATCTTGATATTCCAACGATCATGTCGGGCGGCTTCACATAGAATTCTGCAGAAACCTGTCAGAATCTTTTCTAAGACGGGATGGTCTATAAAGGAGTTTTCAAGGGGCTCGAAGTGGCGCTTGAAGCCGCCATTCAGATGATTGACACTTTTTGATTGTTCGTAGGGGGCGTGGGGTAGGAGCCTAAAGATTCCGTCAGTCGCGTCATATTCAAAAGCGCTATAGCGCCGGTAACGATATGTTCCGCCGTCACGCATGTATTCATCGAGAAGAAGTCGATTCCAATGGTCAGCAAAGTTCTTCCAGGCTGCATCAATTTCGATGCCAAAGCAGGCTTCGGCGCGCTCGCCTTTTGAAAACCACCATCCATTTGTCACCAGACCGTCAGTGCATTGTTGACTGAGGTTGGCCGGCGCCTGGGGTGCGTTGTTTTCCACGGGTGTCTCCCTTTTGGTGACTTGGCGAGGACGGAACGCTTTGGACAACGCTATGTGGGTTGCGGCTTGGTATTCCCAAAGGTCGCGGTCCCTAATGTATCTCGGCGTCCTGGCTCGGATCGACCGAGGTAAAAAGCGTGTGTGATCGACTATGTAGCTGACGCTCCCGCTAACGCCCTCGAGGGCGGATGCAATGGCCCGTTCGCACATCTGGTGAATAGTACTGCCCCATGCACCTGAAACCGCCTCTTGGGACCAGGCTTGCTCAAGCCCTTGCTTCAAAACGATTGATGCCACGTCAAGAGAAGCGGTTTCGAGGTGACGCAGCGCGTCGAAGATAATGGCCGCGGCAGGGGCCTCGCGGACTTCGAGAACCTTTTGGCCGGTTGTGATGTGTTCAAGCCCGACAAAGCGGCCGTGCCCGAATTTGCCGACCGTGTTATTCAGGAACGGGATTGCGTCGACCAATGCAACATCACGGTCATCAATTGACACGAGACTTCCGTCTGCAAACCCGAGTTTGATCTCTACCGGCTGCTCTGCGGGAATGTGGCGCGTCCAAGCAAATGCCTCCTCGGGGATGGAAAAGTTCTCGGGATCTTCCAAAGGCCCCGACTCGAATTCCCGACACCAGAGGTTTTCGTCCGCGCTCCACGTGCGGTCCGCCACAAAAGTCGCTCCACACTTGGACAGGTCGGAGGTCTTCTGTTGTCGGGATATCACAGAGCATTCATACGGACTGCCGAAGTTGCCGGAAAATCCTGAGCGCTTAATGCTATTGTTAAGGCGCGGAAGACTGTTTTGAGAAAGGTTTGCTGTATGAAGAACCAGCCGTGAGTTGATTGACCTAGCATGATTAACAACCAAAGATGCGATTATGGGACGGCTCAACGAACTGCTCAACGGATAGATGCCAAGGTACTTGGCGTGGGCTCGAATGGCTGATTTCACGCCTTGTTCGACAAAGGCATCCCGCCCTTCGAGGCAGACAAAGCGCGCGCCGAACATGGCTGCCGTCCGTTCCAACAAAGGCTGATCGATGCGCGTTCCGACATCCGCTGCGACAGCTTCAATGTTCGCAAAGCCAAGGCTTTGCAGCTTGTAGAGAAGATAGGTGCTGTCGAGACCGCCGCTGAACATGGTTGCAACTGGTGCGGTTCGGTCCGGAAAAGCCTCCAGATCTTCAAAACTCGAAATGCCGCCGATGGCGGGTTTGGTGGAAGCCAAGATGGGGTTCATTTGGATGTCCTGCTCTCAAACCAGATGCCAGCAAACGTCGCAGCGAGGACGAGGCCTGCGCCTATCAAGCTCGGTACTGTCAAAGGCTCATTCAGAAGAAGGTGCGCTAGAACGAAACCAAAAAAAGGTTCTGTTCCCATCAAGAAGCCAACCCGTGTCGGTGTGGATTTTCTCACTGCGGCATTTTGAATGTAGAATGCAGCGAGGGTGCAGAAGAGTGCAAGGAAGGCAACAGCGCCCCAAAACTGAAGGGTGGCCCTCACAACAAGGCCTGAAATTCCGAACTGAGCGACGGCCAAAACGAAAGTAAGTGTTGCCACCGTCGATCCTTGGATGGCCGTCAGGGCTGCAGATGAAATCTGCCGGCCGGCCAGAAGGCGTTTGGTGGAAACGACCATAACCGCTCGCAGAATCGCGGCCCCCAAGACAAGCGCGTCACCCGGGCTGAACCTGCTGATCCCGCCAGTGAGAATGCCGACACCGATGCACGCTATGGCAGCACTTGCCAAAATGCCCGTAGGTGGAAGTCGCCGTGATAGCCCATAGTCGATGCTCGGCGTGAAAATCACACAAAGCGATATGATCAAGGCCGTGTTCATTGCGCTTGTCGATGCAACGCCGTAAGTTTCAGCAATAAAGATGCAAAAAAGTATTGTTCCCAATGCGAAGCCGCGGATGAAATCGCCCCAGGAGACCAATGCGATCTCATGTCTTGCAGCCACTGCCGTAATGATCGTAGTAATCAGGAAGCGATAAAGAACAAGTATCGAAACCGGCGCGTAGAACAGTGCGCCTTTCCCGACCGGATAGCTCGCCCCCCAAACGAATGCGACTCCCAGCAAGGCTAGATCCACCGAGAAAGATGGCGTCCGTGTTTTCCTGACAGGTATTGGAGAACTTTCGAAAACGTCCACCTTCAAAGTTTCCTTTGTGTTAGCCATCCACCCCTGCTGCGAGGGTCAAACAGATCAGGTCGTTCAGCCTCTTGGGCGATCCGTGCCGCGGCGTACTTGTTTTTGGTAACGCAAGTGCCGTGCCGATTCGGAAAACCATTGCTAGACAACAACCTGGTCGCCTTGATAGTTCGGCGGTTCATGTCCATTGTTGTCAGAATGCCGACAATGACTTCAACTGCAGGGATCCTACCGGCAGGGCCTCAAGGCGAACACGCGGCTCCAAGATGCCGACACGATGGCTGGTTCAGCCATGCTTCGACAGTTGCCTGTTTTTTCAGTTCCTTTGCTGTTCGTGCGCTAACCGCAACGCTCCATACTAGTCTCGCGTGGCTGTCCCCGTGGGGTGGGCGGCAGAAAGCGATTAGGCCCGCTGAAAGAGGCGAACCGCATCCGAAGGATCGTAACCAAGAGAAGGACCTGAAGCGAGAGCGAAGGTTGCGGGAGGCCGCGGCGGGCCTAAAAGGCAATGCCGACCGCCCCAGGAAAGGCTGACAAAAACCGCAGCGGCCGACTGTCCAATAGGGTGCGCCGGGCCAGGGCGAGCCAAATGGCAGGGGCTGCCGGGGGACCCTAAGAAAAGCCTGGGTTCACGAGCACCCGGCGCGCGCCATCAGGCGGCCAGCTACTTGGAGGGCGGGTGTATCATGCCTGTTTGTCGGGCCGAACCAGATCCATGTGGCTGACGCCGAGGGCCAATGCCAGTTCATAGATCGTGATAATTGTCGGATTTCTTCGGCCTTTCTCCAAGCCGCTGATGTACTGCTGACTGAACCCGGAAATCTCCGCAAGCTGCTCCTGCGTCAGGCGCTTCCTTTGCCTGATCCTCTGCACATTCCGTCCGACCAACTTGCGCATATCCATGCACGCAAGCCAGCGGATCAGGCGGCTTGAGTTTATCAACTATAATATGTAATCCACATTTAGCAGGCACAGGGCTTCGCGGGTCCATTGGCCGGAGATAGAATTAGCGATGTTGCAGCCCAGATCGAACACGCCGTTCGCCGACGAGGTCCCCTGGTCGGACCGCATTACAGCCTACGACAAGGACCACTTTACAACCTATATGAGGCTCCTGGACGCCTCGGCCGACAACGCCACTGAAGAGGAAATGGCCAAAGTGATCCTCGGCATTGATCCGGCACGCGAACCTGAGCGCGCACGCAACGTTCTTCGCAGTCATCTCGACCGTGCAAACTGGGTGGTGACGAGCGGCTACAAGGATTTGTTCGCCAGTTGACGAAATGGGCGGTGCGGTCGCTTCGCTTCAAGCAACGAAGTCGCGCAACCGCCATGCATCGACGTATCACCACAGCGCGGATGGCCCAGCGCTTCGCTGTCTCATCATTTTGTCCTCCGCTCGCCAATGGCTGCTTCCCAGGAATGGGTGCGGCGGCGAATCATGACAGGAACGGGTCCGCCGTCTGAGCCGCACCGCATCCGAAGGGCCGGATGGACAACCTACTGAAAGCTCACAGCTGGCTAAGGGTTGCGGGACGCCGCGGCGGGCCTAGAAGGATGCGGCGCCACCTGCTGAGAAAGGCACAAAACAGAGCGAATTGCGAGAGTCTAACGACGCGCTAGGAGGCGCAGCGGAATGGTCGAGACGCCAGAGCCAAGAAAATCGGGGCTCGACCCACCGGCACACGGCACGCGCGGTGATGGGCGCGGGCGCCCACTACGTGCGCAGGCTCAACAGAATCTCACACGGATCAGCATCGAGGGCCGCAGTTACGTCGAGAAACTCAATGACATCGAGACGCCGTTCGCCACCCTCATATTTCGCCACGAAAGATTGCGGACGACCAAGCTTCTCAGCCACCTGCGCCTGCGTCAGCCCTTTGACATTGCGCAGTGAGATCAACTGGGCCAGAAACCGCTGGTGGCGGGGAGATCGAAGAGATTTGGGCATTTAGGTGAACCGGCAGGTAGAGACCGGCTCAGCGACTAATCCCCGTTTCGGATTATCCCATTTTGGGATATTCTGCCTTGGATCCAGCGATCAACATGCGAGGTTCGCGGCAGACATGAATCAATCAACGGGAACAGATAGGACTCAAAGCTCAACACTGCTCGACGAAGTCCCTTGGTCTGACCGTCTTACCGCCTACGACAGGGCGCACTTTACCATCTATATGAGGCTCCTGGACGCCTCAGCCGATGAGGCGCCCGAAGAGGAAATGGCCCAACTGATCCTCGGCATTGATCCGGCACTTGAACCGGAGCGCGCCAGGAAGGCGCTTCGTAGTCATCTCGACCGTGCGAACTGGATGGTGACGAGCGGCTACAAGGAATTGTTCGCCAGCTGACAAATTCGCAGTGCTCGGTCATAGAAGCGTTCCTGTGCCATTGGTCAGGCTGATCGGGGCCTGCACCACAGACGCGCCGGCAAAATGGACCCGGTGGCGAGCACAATTCAGTTCCCAGGAAATCGGGGTTTGGCAACTGTCCGAGCGTCTGACGTGATAGAAGGTTCCGCTCTGTCTGGATGGGTATTAGCCCGGAGCAGCACTCCATATCGTACCGGCGCTCGACGAAGGGTCCACCTCTTCGCTTTCAAGCCGCATAACCGATAGCCATCGCCCTAAGTCAAGGGTTAGAGATTACCGGCAGGCAGGTATGCAAGCGGGCCATCCTCGGAAACTATATAACCGCACGACTAGCTGTGAGCTTTCGGGAGGTTGTCCATTCGGACCGGACCGGGGAGACTGGAGTTACCAAGCTTCAGCACTCACCGGAGGGTCCGAATGAACATCCATAAGAATGCCCGTCTCACACCGCTGCGTCGAGAGGAGATGGCGCTGTCGGTGATAGAAGGCGCTTTCTCCAAAGCCCATGCGGCGCGTGTCTACGGCGTGTCGGCCAAGATCGTGGCGCGCTGGGTCGAGCGCTACAAGTCCGAAGGGCGGGCCGGCATGATCGACCGTTCCTCGCGGCCCGCCAATATGCCGCAGGCCACCGCTGCGTTGATCGCCGAGCGCATCATGGCGCTGCGGCGGCAACGTTGGACCGGCAAGCACATCGCCCATGAGGTCGGCGTCTCGCCCGCCACCGTTAGCCGGGTTCTCAAGCGTGCCGGACTGTCGCGGTTGCGGGATATCGAACCGGCCGAGCCGATCCGACGCTACGAGCGCGAGCATCCTGGCGAGATGATCCATATCGATATCAAGAAGCTCGGTCGTTTCGAGCGCATCGGTCATCGCATTACCGGCAAGCGCACCGGCAATGCCAGCTCGCGCGGCAGCAGTTGGGAGTTCGTCCATGTCTGCATCGACGACGCCTCCCGCATCGCCTTCTCGCAGATCCTGCCCGACGAGAAAAAAGAAAGCGCCATCGCCTTCCTCAAGGCGGCGGTGGCCTATTACGCCAGCCTCGGCGTCACGATAGCCCGCGTCATGACCGACAACGGCTCCTGCTACAGATCAAAGGCCTTCGCCAAGGCCTGCCGCGATCTCGGCCTCAAGCACGTCACGACAAGACCCTATACACCCAAGACCAATGGCAAGGCCGAGCGCTTCATCCAGACAGCACTGCGCGAATGGGCTTATGCCATCGCTTATCCGACTTCAGATCACCGCGCCGCAGAGTTGCCGGTCTGGCTGCACAGATACAATTGGCACCGTCCCCACGGGAGCCTAAAGTCCAAAACACCTATCAGTCGCCTCGCTCTAACCGAGGACAACCTGTTGAGGCTCCACAACTAGCTCGTCAGCGACGACACACCCGCTCGAGCACCCATAGACTATGATCACCGGCGCGGACTGGAAGAATACGGCTGCATCGCCCGAGCCGGCGGAACAGAAGATCTCGGCATCCAGTCAACGCTCGATACAAAGCGCGCGATCGAATGGCCCGAGCACAAGGGGATCAAAAAGCTTCTCAGACAATTGAGGACCCTTCGGACCCCAAAAGGGCTATAGCCTGATTTTGGGTTCGCACGCCTAGCTTCTTCTTGGCATTGTCCAAATGAAAAGCGATCGTGCGTGGCTTGATACCCAAGATGCGGCCGGTCACCCAGGCTGAATTACCCCGCGCTGCCCACCTCAGGCACTCATATTCGCGGGATGTCAGCGAAACCCCATCCACTGTTCGATCGCTCGGCAATTTGCGGCGAACGCAACGATGAAAGCAGGCCGCCATCAGTTGAAGAGCTTGTTCGTACCGCTCAGCGACCCGAAGAAATACTGGACGAGGCTCATCGGCGGCAAAAGTAACCGCAGCGATGCGGCCGCGGAGATCGACAATTGGGATCGTCAAACCGCAGCAGATGCTGAATTGAGCCGCCTCATCGAATAGCTGCTGTTGAGCCGGCGACATTTTATCGCCTCCCAAATTCGATCCCCAGTGAAACGGGCAGCCGCCATTTCGAGCACGCAAGACCACAGGATCGAGTTTCTCATACTGATTTTCCAGATACTGTCTGGTCCAGCGGGGTGGATAGTTTGAAATTAACCTCGGTTTGCCGGAAGGCCGTGCTGGCAAGGAGAGGTAGGCAAAGAAGATTAGGTCAAGTCGTCCGGCCGCCTCAGCCATGGCATCCCGGAAATCTGCCTCATCGATACTCTGTGACAGTCTTTCAAGGAATGTCTCGAAAACAAGTGGCATGTGCCTCGTCATCGTCGCGCTCGATTCTTCCTCTTTCTGCACGCCTTCCGGCTGCGTCGTGTATGTCCCGACAAACGTGATTGAATTCGCGGGCGTCGCTGGGCTGACCGGGCTCCAGAATGCTGCCACACTTTCGATCTTCGTCGGTCATCCCAATCATGCTGGGCTCACCCGATGGGCGTCTGGCAGACGCCTCATGATCTCAACAGCTCAATCAGAGAATCTCCATGCATTAAATCATGACCGCCCCTGCACCGACCAAATCAGGAGAAATCATCCTGCGCTGACCAAAAGCCATCATTGACCCCAGCTTTTGCAGGAATTTGGGTCGGCATTAGCATAACAATTCGGATAGCCGCTCATCCCCCACCCGGGGCGCCGTGATCCGCAAAGAAGTGTTGCGATGCTTTCTTTTCTTTGATAGGCAAATCGTCTCAACAATATTAAAATGCCTTTCCTTGTGAACGGGGTGGCGTGTGAGTATCGTCCTTCTATATACCTGACGTGATAAAATTCACCGCAATGATTATGGCCCGCTGCAATGATGTAAAGGGCACGTCTAAGCTCAATCTGCATCGGAACGTGCAGATGACCTTTACCAGACCCTCGATCCCGCACGGGCCATAATGATACTGATTACGTGGGTCAAAAAGGGCGCCCTGCCGGCGGGGAGGTACACCCGCAGGGCGCGCCGCACAGAGGTCCTGGTCGTTGGGCAACAGGACAGCGGCGGCAGAACTGATTCGGTTACAAATCGTGACTGAAATAGCCCGGAGCATGCTCAAGATCAGATATCTGGAATTCAACAGTTTTGGGTCTGCTCGGCGCAGTAGCGCGCAGGGACATGCCTGCCTCCGGACTCGCTCCTTCGCGATCGCAAAATCATACGGCACCCTCGGCCTTCAGCGCGCGATAGGTGGTATCGACCGACTTTACCGTCGCGTCGACAATGATGTCGATCTCTTTTCGGGTAATGATCAGGGGGGGGGCATAACCGAGGATGTCGCCATGCGGCATGGCCCGTCCGATGACACCATTCTCAAACAGAGCAGCTGCAGTGCGCACCCCGACCTGAAGGTCGGGTTCGAATGGTATCCTTTGTTTTGGGTCCCGCATCATCTCTACGGCCGACAGGATACCCACTCCGCGAACTTCACCAACGATGGGATGTCCCGCCAGCTCGGCCTTCATCCGGTCTTGCCAATACGGTCCAACATCGCGGACATGCTCCAGAATATTTTTTTCTTTAAGCAGTCGAATATTGGCGAGCGCGGCTGCGGCACAAAGCGTGTGCCCCGAATATGTCCAGCCGTGGCCGAGTGCGCCGTGCTTCTCAGTTCCTTGTTCCAAAACCGACCAGACACGGTCGCCAATGATTGACCCGGAGATGGGGAGGTAGGCGGAACTCAAACCCTTTGCGATGGTCACGAAATCCGGACGCATGTTATACAGGTGGGAACCGAACTTCTCGCCGGTTCGCGCGAAGCCACAGACCACTTCATCCGCGATTAGAAGGATATCGTATTTGTCGAGCACCGCTTGAATGGACGTCCAGTACCCTTTGGGGGGCGGCACAATACCTCCTGTCCCAAGTACCGGCTCTCCGATAAAAGCTGCAACCGTTTCCGGTCCTTCGGCCAGGATCAAGGCTTCAAGCTCATCGGCACAGCGCCGGGAGAACGCTTCCTCGCTCTCCTCGACACGCGCCTGGCGGTAATAGTGCGGCGTGGTTGTATGGCGCACCAAATCCAGAGGCAGGTCGAAGAAATTGTGAAAGAAGGGAAGGCCAGTTAGGCTACCCGTGACCAATCCAGACCCGTGATAGCCGCGATTTCGCGAGATGATCTTTTTCTTTTCGGGCCGGCCAAGAATGTTATTATAGTACCAGACCAGCTTGATGTTGGTTTCGTTGGCATCGGAACCGGAGAGGCCGAAATAGACCCTTCGCATGTTCTGACCGAAATACTCGACCACGGCCTCTGCCAACAGGGCGACCGGCTCCGTACCTTGGCTGGCATAGACGTGCGCGAACGGCAATTCGTGTGCTTGCCTGGCAATGGCCTCGGCGATCTCCGTGCATCCATATCCCATGTTGACGCAGTAGAGTCCTCCGAAACCGTCGAGGCTCCTTCGGCCTTCGGTGTCCCAGATATAGACGCCTTCCGCACCGGCCATAATCCTATTTGGCGTTTCGCCTCGGCTGTGCTTGGCCAGATGCGTAGAAGGATGGAAGACGAAGCTTCTATCCTTCTCCCGGAGTTGCTCGGTTCCCAGATTGCTCAAGCGCATGTCCCTCTCCTCGCGATAAATTGGCGGAGGGCACTCGGCCAGCCACCTGTTTAGCAAATAGCATACCGGAAACGTCCCTTGAGTTTCTCGGGAATGCAGGTTATTCGCCGTGAAATTCGCGGGATCGGCCCGAATTGCCGTGAAAACTAAGGCGTCACCTTCGCCTTAGCCGAGGGTCGGGGGCGCGTCCTGCAAACACGAACAGCTTACGACGCGCATGCGCCCAGCATAGTGCCCGATTAGCGGGCGATATTGACGGATGAATAGCGCTCGGGACGCTGTTCCCGCCGGCCGCGCGAGGCACGATAGAGCGCCGGCGGCCATGTTCCGCCGAACTGCCGGTCATCCCTTACATTCTGACGGTCCGGATCGGTCTTGCCCTTCCCAAGGGTGGTAATGAGGTGATCAGGGGCAAAGCACATTCGCCTCGATCAGCAGGCAGCGGGTTCCGTGCCGCGGCACAGGCTCCAACCTGGTTGGCCAGCGCTGAGAGGCTGAGGTCGTGCCCTCGCGCATATTGATAGCTTTGGCGGTGCGGCGGCTGGTGCTCGGCAGACTTCTCGAAGGAGCATAGCCAGAAGGTTCGGCCCGGCAAAGACGCGCGGCGAGAGCTCCTTGCCATTGACATCTTGATTCGCAGCCGACCAGCGCCGCCAAGTTCTATCGTCAGCGTGTTGCCTTTCTTGCGATCGCAAATTCGTGGTTGCTGCGCAGGGCGAGCCGAGCTGCGGCTCGCAGGAGGGGGCGAGCCGACAGAATTGCGCGGCCTGAAAAGCTGCCTCCATCAATGCTGGCCGCTCGTGCAGTCTCGAAACGCTGGATCAAGCCTCAAACATCGAACAGCCGCTCCTTTTCCTCGCGAAACCAGCGCCCTCGCGCGACATGATCTTGTCTGACGATCCGACGCTTCGAGCGGGGCTCCTCTAATAGGTTGCACATGACCTGCAGCTTTCAGCCAAACTCAGCAAATCGGACGTCGTGCTCTTCTTATCATCGCTCGGCAAGCTCGGAACACGCTGGCGGACGTTGCTAAGGCTAGTCGCCGCCAGCGGATGGCGAGGATGTTTGGGCGGCTAAGTGCTTTTAGGTGGCGATTATAAGCCGAGATCGCGATAGGTGCTTTCGCCATAGCTCCTGGCGCCATCGCCACGCTGAGCGTTTGAAAGCCGATGAAATTCGCTCGGCCAATTGGCTAGCGCGTGCTTGATGGCCTTCATCTTGAACGGCACGTGCACAACACATTTGTCCCTGATGATAGGCGGACAGCTCACATCTTGTTGCCGCGAGCCGTTAAGGTTTGCTGCGATTATCGGCAGACCTAGATCAAGAGCCAATTCCATTTCCCAGCGCACGAAGCGAAAAAGGTTTTTCGTCTTCTCACCGATCAGGACAAGTACCTGGCTCGATCCATTCATTCTGTTGCGAAGATTGCGTTTAACATAATCTTCGTCCTGTGCTCGGCTCGTCATATTGTCCAGATCGTGAGCGTTCGCGAATTCAAAACTCACATTCTCGCTGGCGTTCCACCCTTTCATAAAGCGGTATGCCCAAGCGTCTTCATCGCCGTCAAATATTACATAGGTCGGATCGCTGTATGCCATTGTTGTCTCTTAGTTGTTTTGACGAGCAACCCACTGGGTGTGCTCCCGTGAGAAAGCCAGTTCGGCTTCGTTCACCGCGGCGGAGAATGCCTCATCCGAGTTGGCGTCCGTAATAAGGTCGGCAGTCAAGCCGATCTCGTGAGCTGTCAACGTGTAAGCCGATGCCAATTCGTTAAATTTCTTGATCTGGGTCCACCCAATAAGGGAGGCGGCGATGACAATTAGCGGCTCGGTCGGCCAGCCTGGCATCGCGGGGTCAGCGATGCGTACTACGATGAACGAGAATCCCAGAGCGTATGCAAAAATACCAAGGCCCATCCAGACTTTCGCGGACCTCTTGTTCGAGCGCGCCTTCTTCTCGTACCACTTCCGTTGGTCGCAGATTCGTCTCTGCAGATATAGGTCTTTTCTTTCTTTTAGCGGGGAGTCCCTTATCGACATCATCTGGTCGGTTGTTTGGGGGGATGCTGAATCGGTGCCGCTCAACGCGCTACCAAGGTGACGATTGCTATCAAGGATACCTTCCATGAGCTTTCGAAAATCAGCTCTGGCGTCAGCGGCGCGCGCGTCATCGAACGGCTGTGCTCGCATCGCGAAGCGCCAAGTCAATGTCTTCACCGACTCTGCCAGAGCTCGAGCCTGATACCAGACCTGCTCGGGCTTTGTGACCGACCGGAAAATGAGGACTCCCATTGAGCAAAGAAATACCGCAGCATAGACACCGAAATAGGCTTTTGATGGCGACAAGTCCAAAGAGAGCACCGACGCTAAAAAAAGAAGAACGTACTCTGCCCGGATCAGGCGCAGAAACGTCGCCTGCTGCTCGTTGGATGCCACGTCGGCGCTATTATAGAGTCCAGGATATTTCATTTTTGAAGCACACCAGTCTATTTTGTGGCGGTAAATTCTTTAAGCCAGGATTTGGCAAACGTGAGGTTAGCAGTCGAGCTTACAGAGCCTATTCTTGAGCGAGGCGCGGTCCCTCTGTTCATAAACAGGAATGCAGGTCCTGTCCCATCAATGTAAGGGTATAGGCCCAAAAATTCTTGCCCGGAGAATGTTTCCGAAGAATTTTTTGCCACGGGCAGAACCGCTACCGCGGTCCGAAACCCATCGAAAAAGCCAAGCTCCCAAGGCATCCATCTGGATCCTGGAGAATTGTTTGAATGCACATAGATTAGCGTCTTTGACTGCCTCATACGGGTCCGCAGCAACTCGGCGGTGGCCGAGGAGACTTTTGTGCGGTCCAGTTGTGAATCTTCGACCCAATCTACGTAAGCAGTGAACCCAAGCTCCTCGAAAATTCGCTTCACACCGAGAACGATCTCTGCGTCCTTGAAAGAATGTGACAGAAAAACGTCGAATGACGATCTGGCTGTAGCTGCGGCCGTCTCTTCCTTTAGAACGATCGATGCGGCTCTATGTCCTCGACTGGCATTCGCAACTCTTTTCAGCTCTGCCTCGGTCAGTAGCACTATTCAAATCCCCCCATGATCTGTTCGCAATCTATGAACTTGACGCCCATTCGATTAAGCGACCCTTGTCTTGTGAAAACTGGCACCATGCTCTCCAGCCGGTAGCGCAACCTCCACCTTCTCAAAGACCACGTCGGGTGGCAGGAGTGACCGGCCTTGTCACCCACCTACGCGATCCCGGCACAGCCATGCTCCTCGCTTAGAAGGCTGCGGAGACCAGCAATGTCAAACAGGACAGACGATCTCCTAATCTCGAACAGCAACGAACTTAGGACGTAAAAACGCGATCTCCGAATGTCCGCAGGCGTCGAGGGCCGGGTTGGTCGCCAAGGCCGAGCGGGCCAGCTTGCACTCCCGCTACCCGTCGGCTTGCCAAACCCTCGCTGTAGATTTCGCCCCCTACACGGATGCGCTGACCGCGACTAAGCTCAATCGCCACTGATCGCCAATCCAGGGCGAAAGTTCCCCCCTTGAAGTAGCGGTAGAGGCATTTTTCGGCACTTCGCATCTTAGATATGGACGCCTCCTCAACCAGGCACGATCCGGTTTGGCTTCTCGCCGTAACCGTGCTGGGCAAGTGCGTCCGATGGCTGCTTCGATCCTCTCCTGGAATAGATCGGTTCCAGATTGCTCAAGCGCATCGTCCTTGCTCGCGATCAACTGGCGGATAGCGCTCGGCCACCTTTTTCCAGCAATTAGTATACCGCAAATGTCCCTTGAGTTTCGTCGGAATGGGTGCCTTTTGCCGACGAATCTACGGGATCCGTGCCAAACGCCGTTGAAACTTAGCTTTTGGGTTACCGTTGCCTCAGGGCGGACAAAGGTATCGGTGAATTGGACTTCACTGGTTTCGTGACGACAAGGCTATAGTATTGATCAATCCCCAAGCCTGCCTGCAGCAGTCCCTCCATGAAATCCTGATAGGCGGCCATAGAACGAGATGCGACCCGCATCAGATAATCCACGCGCCCCCCAATTGCCCAGCAGTCCAGGATTTCCGGAATGTCTTGGATAGCAGTTTCGAAGTGTCGTTGGTCCTCAAGACGATGACGATCCAGCACGACCTCCACCATCACAAAGATCATGCCGCCGATGAGGGCAGGACTCAGCCGCGCATAAAATCCCTCAATAATCCCCGCGGCCTTGAGTGCTCGGAGCCGCTCCGAACAGGCGGACGCCGAAAGATGAACTCGTTTTGCAAGCTCACTTTTTGAAATCCGACCGTCTGCCTGAATTTCGGAGAGGATCCGCAGGTCCCAACTGTCGAGTTGCACGGGATCGGGTTTCGACTTCATAACCTATGCTCTCAGCGATGACATCGCGTTGTGTGCCGATCAATTCTATCATCAATTGAAACGAGCGAATGTAGCAGTGGAAGGCATCCGTTCCAGGCCCGAGATGTGCCAGAATGGGGTACGAAAATCAGCTGAGGGTGAGCGATCCGCTGAGAAAAGCTGCAGAAGTAATTTGGCTATCGCCCCAACGCCCAACGGGGCAATGGTGCAGCTGGAGAGAATAGTCGGCGGCGGCGGAGACCATGATAAATAGATAACCGATTTTCTTGAATCTCGCTGCCGTACTTGATAGACGCGCGACTGCATTCGACCCTCGATCGCATGGACGGCATACTCAATGCAGTATTCACTCGCACATTCAACTATTAGGGTGAATTGAAGGCCTTGCTTGGCCGGCTCGCCGAGGCGCAGGGCACCGCAAATGCCGCTCGTCTTATGGCTTGCCCGATAATTTGGCGCTCGGGTCTGGCCGAAATCGCCCAACCGGAAAGACTCAAACACCGATGTTGCGTGCGATGCTGTCGGCTGCCATACGCTTACGCCACTCAAGAGGCCCGGAATTGTGAATGGAGTTTCCCTCAACATCGACAGCCATGACGACGGGCATGTCCTGCACATCGAATTCATAGATGGCTTCCATGCCCAGGTCTTCAAAGGCGACAATCCGCGCCGCCTTAATCGACTTTGAAATCAGGTACGCAGCGCCACCCACTGCAGCAAGGTATGGCGTTCTGTGTCTTACAATCGACGCGATGGCCGCCGGTCCCCTCTCCGCTTTGCCCACCATCGCGAAAAGGCCGGTTTCGGCGAGCACCTTGTCCGTAAAATCGTCCAAGCGGCTGGAGGTTGTTGGACCGGCGGGTCCAACGACTTCATTCCTCACTGCCCGGACGGGACCGACGTAGTAGATCACGCGGCCCCTCAGATCGACTGGGAGCGGCTTGCCGGCATCAATCAGTTCGACCATTCGTTTGTGGGCAGCGTCACGGCCCGTCAGCATCTTTCCAGAAAGCAGGAGCGTTTCACCGCAGCGCCACGATGCCGTCTCTTCCTTCGTAAGCGTATCTAAATTGACCCGCCGGACGCCGGCTGGGTTCAATTCGTCGGCTCCGATGTCGGGCCATTCGCGCAAATCGGGCGGCTGGAGGCTGATGGGTCCAGAGCCGTCCAAAGTAAACTTCAGGTGCCGGTTGGCGGCGCATTGCGGGATGAGCGCCACAGGCTTGGACGCTGCATGAGTAGGATAGGTCGCAACCTTGACGTCAACGACTGTCGTCAGACCACCAAGGCCTTGGGCGCCGATACCAAGCGCGTTGATCCGCTCATAAAGCTCAATCCGCAGCCCCTCTTCTGCGCTTGACGCCCCCCTTGCGATCAGTTCCGCCATATCTATGGGCTCGTTCATGGCCTCCTTGGCCAGCAGCATCGCCTTTTCAGCGCTACCACCGATGCCGACAGAGATCAGTCCAGGTGGACACCACCCGCTGCCAAGGGTCGAAACGGTATTGACCACCCAGTCGGAAACGGAGGCGGTGGGATTGAGGGTGGTAAAACGTGCCTTGTTCTCCGACCCGCCGCCTTTCGCGGCGATGGTGATCTCAATCTGGTTACCTTGCACCAGGTCGACATGGACAACTGCCGGTGTGTTGTCGCGGGTGTTGACCCGTCTAGCGAGGGGATCCGCAACGATCGATGCCCGAAGGGGATTGTCCGGATCGAGATAGGCTTGACGTACGCCCTCATTCACAAGATCCGCGAAACTGGCTGTTGACTTAATGCGGGCATCCATGCCGACCTTTGCGAAGACAACCACAAGTCCGGTGTCCTGACAAATCGGGCGCCGCCCAAAGGCCGCCATGCGGGAGTTCAGCAGAATCTGACCTATGGCATTCTTCGCCGACGGGCTCTGTTCTCGCGTGTATGCGTGAGAAAGAGACCGGATATAATCTGGAGGATGATAGTACGAGATGTACTGAAGGGCGTCGGCGACGCTCCTTGTGATGTCGCTACCGGCCATGGTCCGTGTTCTGTTTCCCACCGGATTTTATCCAAATGAACCGAGGCCATTGACCATTTTCAGAATCTGGAAGCTTCGCACCCCCTGCTCGCCGCCTTCATATCCATAGCCGCTTTGTTTGACTCCTCCATAAGGGGCATCAGCGGAAACCCCTTTCAGGTAATTCACACTAACAGCGCCCGCAGAAAGACCGCCCACAAGCCTCTGTTGCGTATCGGCCGCGCCAGTAAACAAGTAGGCGGCCAGACCGTACTCCGTGGCGTTGGCTTCATCGATCGCCTCTTCGATCGTATCGAAAGGAGCCACGGTGAGAATTGGTCCGAACGGCTCTTCATGAAGCACTCTCGCTTCCTTCGGTACGCCAGTCAGGATGGTTGGCGGCCAGTAAAACCCCGGTCGGTCAAGGGGGATGCCACCGGTCTCGATTTGGGCGCCGCCCTCTACCGCATCTTTGGTCAGGCGTTGCATGGCCTCGATTCGCCGCGCGTTTGCCATGGGACCCATCTGCGTTGCAGGGTCATCCGGTGGACCGATCCTGATTTTTCGGACCGCCTCCGTCATCCGGAACAGGAATTCCTCATAGCGGGATCGGGCGACAAGAATCCTGCTGGGCGCATTACAACTCTGGCCCGCGCACTCGAATTTGTATTCCGAAATAGCCGGTATCGCCGTTGCCAGGTCGGCATCTTCGCACACAATAACCGGGGAATGTCCACCGAG
The DNA here is from genome assembly GCF_007003945.1 of Mesorhizobium sp. WSM4307. Classification (NCBI taxonomy): domain Bacteria; kingdom Pseudomonadati; phylum Pseudomonadota; class Alphaproteobacteria; order Hyphomicrobiales; family Phyllobacteriaceae; genus Mesorhizobium; species Mesorhizobium sp. WSM4307. Next base: position 54,071 of record NZ_VFTB01000020.1, on the reverse strand, counting down.
CTCAAGGATGCAGCGCTGCAGATTATTCGCGGCCAGTGTGGCCAGCTGTTTCCCAACAGCGGTCGACCCCGTGAACGTCAAGACTTTGACAATTGGCGAACTGAGCAGATGCCGTGATATATGCACAGGAACACCGAACACCAGGTTGACCACGCCTTCCGGTATCCCTGCTTGACGCAAAGATTCCACGACATGGACAGCCACGCTTGGCGTCTCTTCGGCCCCTTTGAGGATCACCGGGCAGCCTGCCGCCAGCGCGGGGGCGAGCTTGCGGGCGATGAGAACGGCTGGATAGTTCCACGGCGTAAAGGCAGCGACGACACCGAGGGCCTCCGGGACGATCATCCTGTTCGGACCCAACGGAATCGGGGTCGACAACTCATCGGCATGCCGGCCATTCCATTCCAGCGTTTCGACTGCGCGCGCGTACTCTCCTGTTGCTTCGGCAATCGTCTTTCCCTGTTCGGACGACAGGTCCCTGGCTGCGGCGCCAGCTTTCTCAGCCAGATTGCTGGCGGCAGAGACGAGGATCTCGCCACGCTCTTTGGCGGGGCGTGAGGACCACGCCTTGCGGCTGCGTTCTGCCGAAGCAAGAGCTTCATCCAAGTCTGGAACCGTAGCCGAGGCCACTGAGGCAAATACCTTCTCCGTCGCCGGGTTGATCACCGGCAAAGTGGCTCGGCTACCACCGGCTCGCCATTTGCCATTAATGAAGAGCTCGTAGCTCCTGGCGTGGGACATCGCGGGCTCCACTTGTGATTCTGGCCATGCGAGCGCCGTTTCAATTTTCGAAGCCGCTGAGCTCGCTTGAGCCAGTTTCATCGCGATGGTCGCAGCGGGTCAAATATCGATTAGTGCCTAAATCCATCTGGAATCCAGATCGATCTGTTCCGACAGGAAGGAAGTCATGCCGTTGTTTACAGATCGATGGTTCTCAGGTCGCGTCAGGAGCCGATGCTACCCAGCCCCGGCTCTCAATCAATTCTCTGGCGACCTTCGGAATGAGCTTGCGGACCGCAGAAACGGCCGCAGAACGCTCATCTTTGGGATTTACAGCAAGCACCACGGAGCGGGTAATTACCGGATCGACTATCTTGACCGTCCGGACCAGCCCTTGAGAGGCTTCTTTCTGAACGGCAGACGGGGCGAGAATAGAATGCGCTTTTCCCTCTACGACCATGTTGATGATCGTTGAGAGCGAGTCCACTTCAAACTTGACGTCCATCGCGCAACCGTGTTGTGCGACGACATCAGCCACCGAACGCCTGACATTGTTGTTGCGCATGGGAACCGCCAGGGGGAATGCATGCAGGTCGGCCAGAGATATCGCATCTTCAAACGGTGGCTCGCCGGACGGAACCACCAGACAAAGGTCTTCGCGCGCTAGCACAGTCATTCGCCCCACACTGTCCGCAGTGCGGTACAGAACCGCCAGATTGAAGCGTCCAGCCGCCATCCATTCCTCTAGCGGTCCCGTCATACCCTCGACCATCTTGAGGGACACCTTGGGCAGTTCGTGTCTTACCGTCTCAAGCAGCGGACCGCTCAGGACGCGAGCAGCTCCAGACGGAATGCCAATAGTCACCTCCCCGGCGGGGGAAGCGGCTGTGTTGGTCAATTCCACCTCGGTAATTCGAATTTCTTTGAGAATCGCCCGCGCCCGCTCCAGGAGTTTGGCTCCTGACGCCGTCACGCTCACGCCGGTCCTGTCGCGTATCAGCAGCTGAGTGCCGAAGCCTTCCTCCAATTGGCGCACATGCAGACTCAGCGCACTCTGGGCGACATTCAGAAAGCCAGCGGCCTTCGTGAAACTGCCTGCTTCGACCACGCCAACAAAGTATCTTAACTGCCTGATTTCCACGGGTACTCTTCCGAGGGCGGACTGCAATGATGTAATCTATCTCGAAATGTGATGGCGCGACAGCAATAATTGCAGAGCGACATGACGCCTAACTGTCGTGTCATCTCAGTGTGGTTTGACCAAAACCGTAACCTATGTGTCCAGAATGGACCCAACCCGCCGAGGCTTCAACCGGCCAACTCGGCGCCCTGATCCATGGAGATGATTTCTCGGACCCTTCGAATAACCGGTAGATCGACCATCTTCCCGTCCAATGTGAACGCGCCTTTGCCTTGCGCCGTCGCATCTTTTTCGCCGCGAGGACACGACGGGTCCCTCGAGTTCTTGTGCGCTTGGTGAAAAGCCCCATCGATGTTTAAATGGATCGCCTGCGGCCCCACGAAGTTATCATTGTCTAAGAATCGCCGATGCTTCCTATCGAGCCGAGACTGCCGCATGGGGAACAGAACGGAAAGGTTCGGCGTCAAAAGCAGGTCGAGTTCTGGGGCACCGCCAACAGCTGCACTGAAGTCTTCAGTACCAAGCGCCATTGCAACCAGCGGCGCTAACAAGATGGGAAAGGAGGTCATTGCTATTGCCGCTGGCGGACTTCGGCCGGCCACCCCATTTCCTCTTCCGAGAGGTGAATTGTCCAACCAACCCTGCTGACTAATGACGAGCATGATCGTATCGTCAACGTGTCACAGAATTGCTTGCAAGCTCACGGCCTCAGCTGGGCCAACGAACATTGAACTCCGTGGACGAAGCCTGGACCCGTCGTCATCCAAGTCAATCCGCGCCTCGATGAGGGGACAGATCCTCAATTGGTTCAGCTGGCTTGCAGTATTGCACCTAGCAGTCACGGCGAGGACTGGGATTTGCGAAGAAGGCATTCTCGCAGTGCGGCCGTACGGTACCTCATTCCTGGCACACTGGATTAGATCGCTGGCGACATTAAGATCAGGTGTGACCGAGGTGAAATTTTATGTCGAAAACCTGAAGGCAGGGCGTCAGGCAGGGCGATTACAGAGATCCTATCGGACATGTCATCGCAGTTTCATCCACCATTGCTCGACCGAGGCGACACTCATCGTCCCATCAACCTAATCCATTGGTCGATCACGCCGTTCACGACCCTTGGCGAAGAAGGAATCAGCAGCCCCTAGGCTCAATTGGAAAGCGGGGCGGGGTCCATACGTATCTTCGTTTCCGGGCACCTCATGCTAATGAAGCCGCGACAACAGGTTGGTTATGCACCCAGGTGCTGGCCAATCCGGCTTGACTGGAAAGTTTCATACCCAGGCCTGGCACAGGCGAGCGTGATGCCGCTCTCGCTATGTTGGACCGCAGACGCCGCGACGGCGCATCGACTGGCGCTGGCGAAGCCTAGGACGCGCCAGTCAAGGACCTGCAAAGAGCAAGATCACGCCGCGCGTTGCCTTCAACGCCCATTTGAGCAGAAAGCAACAAGCCTCGCGTATAGCGATCGATGACCGCACGAAGCGCCATCCGGGCTATGATCTCAGTCAGCACTGCCCTAAGGGGTCAGAGGAGGGTTCGGTCAGTCAAGACCTCAGACGGCATGGCCAAGGTCAAGCTGCGAGGATGTGCCACCGCGGGCGCGGCATAACTTGGCGGGCTACAATTTGGTTCGCTTGCCCAGGCTGCTGGCAGCGCCGGTAGTCGGCCGCGCCGGACTGGCACCTACGTCTGGTCCATGAACGGTTGCTTTAGCAAAACCGAAGTCCTCGCCAAAACTCTTCGCCGACGTGCGACGACCGCGCCGGTGCTCGTTCCGGGGTCGGCAAGACGAAGACAGGCCTACTCTGGATTTATGCCCGCGATGACTGATTAGGGAGGGAGCGGACCGCCGGGCGTCTTATGTCTATGCGCCGGACCGAAAAGGCCCAGCGTGCGATCGCTCATCTCGCAGGCTCTCTACCGGAACTTGCAGGTCGACGGCTATAGCGGGCCATCGCTTGCTGGCCGACGAAAAGCGGCTTCACGCTCGCCTTCTGCCATGCCGCGCCCGATCGAGGCGCTAAGAAGGATCCGCGAACTCTAAAAGATCGAGGATGACATCCGTAGCCGAGGCCAACGAGGCCTTGCTGCACGCAGGCAAAAAGTGCTCAACCATCACGGCACTGGACCCAGGGCGGCTAGAGAAGCTCGGCCAAATCAGTCAGAAGACCAAGCTCACAGCGGCGATCCCCTACACGCTCTCGCGCTGGGAAGCGCCTCTCGCGCATCCTGGACGAGGCCATATCAAGATCGACAGCAACGTGGTCGAACGCTCAATCATACGCAACTCTTTTTGCAGCTCCGGCGGTGGCGCTGAGCACTGGTCAGTCATCGTGTCGCTGGGTGATCGCCGGGATTGGCCGGATAGCCTGAAGCTAAGGCCGTCGAGCCAGACCCTCTGACCTGCCACTGAACTTTCAACCAGTGGCGATTAGCCTCGGCCGTTTCTGTTATGGCGCGGTTTGAGCAACGGGCGGAGGCGCGAAGCCTTCATTGAGTGCAGCGTCGGAGCCGGTTGCGGCGAGGGTTCCGGCGAAGACCGCCGGGGTCAAATAGCGAGCGAGGAATGCGGCCTCACGGTGTTGAACAACACCAGGAAAGAACACCCACAGGACCGAGGAACGCAAGTTTCTTTATCCGTGGCATCCTTGGGCCGGGCGTTGTGTTCACGTTCATGAGGTGATCGAGAACGCCGACCGGGAGGTTTTCCGCTGCAGTCTCTCCCGCCACGCCTCCGATCGGTGGCTGGAAGTTCCGGCCTGGATGTTTGATCGCGGTCTGCACCGCGTGGCGCATTGCCCTGCCCCACATATCGATCCCAGAACGCTTGGCGTCTTGGTGACACTGCTGCAGGACCCGACGGCCAATTCCCACACCCCATCGCAATTGGAGGATTCGGGCGCAGCATCGGGTCCTCACGAAGCGAACCGGGGAGAGGTCCATACCGCGCCAGCCTACGACATATCAGTTCGATCTTCTCCAACCCGCACGACGCGCAGACCGCGCAGATGCCGCCATTCGCTCGCGCAGCCGCCGTAAGGCGCGAGATGCTGGCGCTGATTCCGGGTGCACACGAAGGCTACGTCGGCTGGGAAAGGCGGAAGCGATCCGCAAGATGGTGAGCGACCACGTGCCCACGAGCCGGCATCACGGGGCGCCCAAGCATGGCGACGCTCTGCTCGCCGACCTTGTCCGCTGCCGGCGCTGCGGCCGCGAGCTGACGGTCCGCTACACGGGAACCAAGCACAACATTCCGCGCTATTCCTGCTGGCGTGGTCTGCTTGACAATGGCGAGCCGCGTTGCATCGCCTTCGGTGGACTCGCGTCGATCGAAGGCGTTCATCCTCTGCCGGACGGTCCATGGGTCTTCAGCCGATCAACGCTTGACGAACCGGCGGCTCAGCGCATCGTTCATCGCGCGCGGCAAAACCCAAAATACCCCATGGGATCGCATCCAGATCAGCAAAACCTATTCACTCAAATGACATAGACAGATGAGTGTTATGAACAGGATTTAGGTCCTGCCTCCATTCGGCAGTGGCACTGCGGGCGTGGTCGAGGCCGAAGAACAGGCCATCGTTCAACAGCTCGTCTCGCATTCGGCCGTTGAGGGAATCGCGTAGCCATTTTGCATCGGCTTGCCCGGCGCGGTGTAGTGCCATTCGCTCCTGTTCAGCCGCTGATAACAGGCCAGTCAGTTGTTGCCCACAAGAATCAGGATCTCGTGGGCGCGCCGCACCACTGGCGGATCTATCATTTTGCCATTCAACGAGAATGCGGACAGTCCACGCGTGGCGGCATCATTTGCCGCCGCGACAACTTTATGGGCCCACTCGAGCTCCTGGGCGCTTGGCGAGAAAGCCTCATTGAATATGGCCACCTGTGTCGGATGGATCGCCAAAGCTCCGGCAAAGCCAAGCCGCCGCGCCCGCACCGCGGCCTCACGAAGTTTATGCGTGTCCGAGAACTCGCCGATGCTTCCTATGAAGCCCAGCGGGAGCAAGCCGGCCGCGCGGGCGGCAAACAGAACAGAAAGGTTCGGCGTCAAAAGAAGGTCGAATCCTGGGGCGCCGCCAACAGCGGCGCTGAAGTCTTCAGGGCCAAGCGCCATTGCGACCATCCTTGGATGCGCCGACGCAATGGCCGCAAGCCTTTGCAAGGCGCCCGGGGTCTCAATCTGGGCAAGGAACCGGATGCCTCCCTGCGGAAGATTTCTTTCACGTTCTAGTTCCGAAACCGCATTCGCGATCTCTATAACCCACTCTGCCGAATCCGTCTTCGGAAGAACCAGTGCGTCAACACCCGCCATCACGGCTGCATCGAGATCGGCCGCCAAGGCGCGCAGACCATGATTCACGCGGACCAAAACAGATGCGCCTTTCCGGCCCACCTCTGCCACGCATTCAGGAAGCTGCTGCCGTGACTCTCCTTTCCGATCCTGGGGCACGGAATCCTCCAGGTCGAGAATGACGCCATCTGCGCCCCGCTCATGGGCCGTCTCTACAAAGCGCGGAACGTGAACAGGAACGAAGAGCAGGGATCTCCAGCGCGGTACAGACATCGCGCCTTCAACGGCCGCAAAGGTGTCCTTGATCATGGAGACGCCTTTGCGGCCGATTTTAGCGCGGGCGCTGCCAGTGAGCTTTCTAGGCGGCCGGTGCGCTGAAATGATCCGAGGTACACAGGCATTTTGTAAACCGCGAGCAGTCTCACCTTACTGAAACGCGCGCTCACGCTGACGCGGCTCTTTCGCGCAAAAGCGCCCGCACCTCCTCGCGGACAGCCTCGGTATGAGAGCCAAGAGCCGGGACTGGGCGAAGCGAGGGGAGCTCCGAGTTGAAAATCGCCGCCGGCGCTATCGTCTCGACGGCTCCATCGGGTGTTCCAACCTGCACCCTGCGAATGTGTGGATGCTTTGAAACATCCACCACTTCGTTCAGTCGGCCATATGCCAGGCCGGCCGCCTCGAGCTCCTGCATCGCATCGTGGCAGGATAGTTCAAAAAACCGCTGTTCAATGATCTCATCAAGTTGCGCACGATGAGCGAGGCGCTCCATATTGTCAGCAAAACCAGGTGCGCGTGTGAGCCCGGACTGCTTCAGGAATTTCTCGCAGAAATTCACCCATTCGCGGTCATTCTGAACCGAAAAGATGACCTCTTTGCCGTCGGCACAGCGATAGGCACCATACGGCGCGAGCGACGGGTGTTTCACGCCTGCGCGTACCGTCTGGTAGCCGCTGTAATCATTTTGCAAAACCGGCACGTTCATCCAGTCGGCGACGGCATCAAACAGTGACACCTGGATGCTGGTCCCTTCGCCGGTGACCTCGCGGTGGTACAGTGCCTGAAGAATGGCGCTGTGCGCTGTCATGCCCGCCGAGATATCGCAAACCGAGACCCCTACACGCGCAGGCCCCTGTTGGTTGCCGGTGATAGCGCATAGACCTGTTTCGGCCTGGACGATCAGATCGTAGGCCTTCAAATGGGAATACGGCCCTGACTCCCCGAAACCAGAAATGTCGCAGGTGATCAGCCGCGGATATCGTCGACGCAGATCAGCGGACGCGAACCCCAGTTTTTCTATGCTGCCCGGCTTTAGATTCTGGATGAAGACATCAGCACTGGCAATGAGCGTGTCGAGGACGGCGCGATCCGCCTCCAACCTCAGGTCTAGACAGACCGACTCCTTACCCCGGTTGAGCCAGACGAAGTACGCGCTCTGCCCCCGCACCAGCTTGTCGTAGTTTCGGGCAAAGTCCCCTTCGGGCCTTTCGACCTTGATCACCCGGGCGCCTGCGTCAGCAAGGCGAGACGATGCGTAGGGAGCTGCAACGGCCTGTTCGACCGCCACAACCGTGATGTCCTTGAGACTGTTTAGCATCAGGGCGCTTCCTACGCGGCTTTCAGGTTTTGTGCCCGACGCCGATCAAGCATGGCGAGCAACCGATTTTGTTCGTTGCCTACAATGGAAAGACCTTCGTCGATGCCCATGCCAGGCTTCGCGAGCATCATGTCCGCCTGTGTTGCCACCGAAATGTGAACCGTCGCTCGCGCGGAGAGATCCGTCTCGCTGCAGCTGCCTCCCACATAGGCGTCCACGTTGTTCTCTTTGCACAGAAGCACCGCACGGGCGCTGTCGGCGATCGAGCCCACGTCCGGCGTCTTGATCTGCACGAGATGGGTCGCCTTAGCCTCCGCAAACAGACGCACATCCTCTAAGGTGTTGCAGCGTTCATCGACAACGATGCGCGCACGTGACGCGCGCGCATTCAGAATGCCGACGATCTGCCCGTAATTTTCGACCTGCGCCGGCGTAGACCCGAAGTCGGCTGGCGATTCGATATTCACCGTGAACTCCGGAACCGCGTCAGCAACCTTACTGATGAAGTCGGCGATGCGCTGGACGTCGAGCCCGATCTCCATACCGATCCAGCCGTACACATCGAAATGCAGCACCGGAGAATAGTCTGGTTGGCCGATTTGCTTGACGCGGTGCGCCACCCATTTGACGAAATCCAGAAAGGTTTCTCCCCCAACGCCGAATTTGCTACGCGAGTTGATGAGGCCATGCGGGATCACATCCACCCCCTTCAGGATCATTTTATCGACATTGATTTCGCGCGCATCACCGCTCTGGCAATAAATTGGGACACGACGATGCGGCATGGATAGGCAAAATTCCGAACAAACCACCTCCGCCATGGTACGACGCGCAGCATGGGCAGCAGCGCTTAAAAGGGCTTGGCTGACCCCATATTCGATGCATAGTGGGAGTCGTTTCCCAGTATGGAGATCGAAGACACTGGAGCAGGCTGTCAAAAAGCTGGACGCATCAATGTTTAAGAGCCGCGGGACAACAACACGTGACGTGAGATCCATGATGGCTCCGACGTCAAACAGGGGGTCACGCCCGCCAGCCCCTGAGTATTGCACTCCCATCATATCGCCCCAGGCGACCATATCGTCTTCCAGGACAAGCCCGACGCTTAAGCAAGCTGCCGGAACACGGATATCACGGAAGCCGGGCGTCAATGGCTCGCCGACGTAAACAAAACCGTCCTGGCCAACCCCTGCCCTAATGGCAGCTTGATCGTCATAAAAGAAGGCGCCGTTGCCGGGCGTGAGAATGACGTCTTTGATCTGCACTGAATTATACTCGAGTTTGGCCAAGCTATGAGCTGCGGCCGGATTTGCGCGCTCTGTCCTAAGTTATGCCCCGTTCGGAATCGGTTTTGCCAATATAAAGCCCCGAACGTGCCCATCTCGTTTTAAGATACGATAAAGTTGTTTTACGGGCGTCAGCGGGGACGGCACCGTCCGCCTCCCCTCTTGGTCGCGGTGCGCCGGATCGTCGCCCCTGCTTCCATAACAGAAGCTAGGCGATCAATCCGTCCGGCCAGCTCCCATCTCGGACCGCCACTTTCAACCATGGTTAGTATAAACCAAGCGATCAAGGATCAAGCAATCTTTTTGGCATGATTTTGGAAGACAGGATCAGCCGCTGATCGATCCGAGGAGCTGGCCTATAAGCTCCAGTCGAGGCCAGTGCCTTCATACCGGAGTTACTACAGCTGGCCAAGGCGCGGCTAATCTGTACCTCTAGTTATGCAGCGGCCGCGCAAGGATGGCTACCCCTTCATTGCGGTCGACATGCGCGCCCGATCCTATGGCTAGGACGATTGATGGCCCAGGCGCTCGGATGTCAATGGACGGAGCGGAAACAGAATCCATAGAGTGTAGGATACCTATAAGATCTCCCGACCTCACTTCATCCAACACAGAGCAGCGAGGTTCGAAGATACCCTGCGCGGGCGATTTCAACTCGTCTGATATCAGCGTCTCAAGGGTCTGACTGGACCTTTTGTTACGGAAAGACACGTCCTCGACTTTTCCTTCGACGAGTCCAAGCATAACGAGCGCGTTGCGAACTCCAGCTTCATAAATCGCTAGAGCTTCTGCGCTAACCGTACCACCGCCGAATTCCGCGCAAACGAATACCTTCCCTAGGCTATGTGCCCAACTGTCGAACATCCCAGCCGTGTCGTCATGTTGCCAGAGCAATGTTACGGGCAGCTTAAATGCCGCTGCCATTGCGAGCGTCTTAGCCATGAGATCCGCATCAGCAATTGGATGCGTGATGACCGCCGGGGGAAAATCCCACGTTGGGCCGAAGCTGTGCAGATCGAAAACGATGTCGGCATTTGGCAACAATACGCGTGAAACCGCATCCGCGATTCGTTCCGTAACAGACCCGTCGGCACGGCCCGGAAACACGCGGTTCAGATTCAAACCATCAAGCGGAGTATTGCGGCTCCATGCTTGAACTGCCAATGGATTAAGCACTGGCAGCACGATGATCCTACCACTGGTTTGCGCTTGTGGCAGCCACTCGATAAGCCGCCGCGCGACTAATGGCCCCTCCATTTCATTGCCATGATTCCCACCGGTGATAAGAAGGCGCGGTCCATCGCCCTTATTAAGACTAAAAACCGGAAGCGAGAACTCTTCATGGTCGGCGCCTCCCGGCACAACGAGGTGTCCTCTGCTCACGCCATGCGCATCGAGATCAAACGTAAGATGTGGTGCTTCGTTCATTGCTTAACCTATTGCGGGTGATCTGGCGACTTTGACCGGGCATATGGTCTTGTACACGGCTATTTTTTTCGCCTGGAACTATGCACACGCGGTCACCACTTCGCCAATATAATGTCCGAGACGGCACCATCGCGTTTTCAGATGACCAGGGCTCGCTCTGCTGACCTGTCCCTTGGTTCGTCACCTTGATCCCGGTGCACTAAGGGAGGAGGAAGGTCAAAGTCGCGGTGGGTAGCCGATTTCAGAAATCGCGCGATCAGCCGGTTGACGTTGGCTAGCTGTTCGTTGTTCAGACGGGCGAAGGATCTGTGCGATCCGGTCAGCGCCGTTGACCTCGAATTCCATCCTGGCGCGCAGCAAGAGGATCGGCAGGTCTGAGCTTGCTGGCGAGCAAGGCCGGCCGATCCCAGACATAGTCCGAATCCTTGATCCGCATGTGCCAGATGATAATTGCAAGAGCTTTACTGGTTTCCGTTTTGGACCAGGTGGCCATTTTATCCGCCCGTTGAAGCCCCGAACAGATGCTTGTCGCCAGTCCGTAGGAATAGGTCGGACGCATCATCAGGAAGTGGATCTGCCACGCCAGTTAGGCAGCGGCTTCCTGTAATGTTCGCTGCATGCTCGGTCGAGAACGCCACCAGACGGCATAGAGGACAAGCATCCAGATTAAAGGCAGAAGCATCAAAAGAGAAGCGACTGCAGCAATCGTCGGGTCGATTTGGTGGCGGATATTCTCCAGCATCTTCAAGGGCAACGTCCGCACCGACAGACCGCCGACCAAAGACGTTATGACCGCTTCATCGAATGACTGGAGGAATGCGAACATGGCGCCGCCGATCACTCCCGGCCTGATTAACGGCAGTGTTACGCGAAAAAACGTTTGCAGTGGTCCGGCACGCATACTCTTGGCCGCCTGCTCTAACGTCCGATCGAAGTTGGCCAACGTCGCAGAAACGATCACCACCACAATTCCAACAGCGCCGATACTGTGAGCGAGGGCGATACCACCCTTTGTGCCGATTAGACCAATCTGGATGAGACCCAGATAAGTCGCGATACCGACCACGATAACTGGAAAGGTGATAGGCGTGATTATGATCATTGTCAGCACGCCGCGAAGTCTTGCGCTTATTCGGCTCAATCCGAAAGCAGCAAGTGTTCCCAATAGAGTAGAAATAACAGCTACCTCGACACCAATCTCGACGCTGGTCCAAGCTGCTCCGCTCCAAGATGCATCGCCGAAAAACGAGCGATACCATTGAAGCGACAGGCCCGAAGGCGGAAATTGCAAAAATGCCCCGGAACTGAACGACATGATGACAACGATTATCCCTGGGAATAAAAGAAAGGCCATCACCAAAACGATAAAAACGATCGCGACGACTTTAGGCCATCGCCTTTCCGCCCCAGGCACGTAGCGCCGTCCCGTCCACCGTTTGACACGATAGGGACGCAGAATTTCGCTGAAGTTTCGTTTGATAACAAGAACAATGGGTAGTCGGGACATCGAGCCCTTCGGAGCTCGAGTTTGGCTTTGCTCTTGTTTGCCGGAGAGGTCAAGCCCGACCATGGAAAGCACCACAATGGCAAACCCGAGAAGGATGAAGGACGCAGCGGCAATGCGCGGAATATCGAACGAGCTATTCACCTCGGCCGCAATGAAGGTTGAAAGCATGGCATCGCGCAATCCCCCAAGTGCCGCCGGCGTGATATAGAATCCTAGGCAGAACACAAAAACTAGGAGCGAGCCACTCCGTGCGCCTGGAATGCTAAGGGGGAGAAATACACGCCTGAAAGCGGTGAAAGGTCCCGCTCCCATACTGCGTGCAGCAGCCATCAAGGACCGATCGATCCCCATCATCGCACTAACCAAGGGAAGTATCATCATCGGCAGCATGATGTGGACCATGCCAATATAGACCGCGGTTCGGTTATAGATGAGTTGCAGAGGTCGATCGATCAATCCGACGTCCAGCAAGATGTTGTTGATGACCCCGCGATCCCCAAGAATAACAATCCATGCGTAGGTACGCGCCAGCCCACTGGTCAAATAGGGGATGATCACGAGAGCGATGAGCGTCATGCGCAGAGTCTTGGATGCCGTGACGATCAGATACGCGGTTGGATAGCCTACGATTAAGCAGATGGCAGTTGCGACCAGACTTATTTCTATCGTTTGAAAGAGCACCCGCACATTAGCTGGCTGGGCGAAAAACGCTCCGTAGTATTGGAACGAGAAATCGGGGGCATTGACACTGCTTAGGAAAAGCAAGGTTATAGGGGCACCGAAAACCACAAGCAAAAGCGCGAACGCGGGCGCGGTTAACCCAAGTGGCACCTTGGCCATTCTGCGCAAAAGCTTCATGGATATCCCTTATCAATCGCTTATGGCGAAACGAAGCGAATGTCTGACCGCAGCCACGTGAGGCAAACCTCCTCGCCTGGCTGGAAAACAGGTTGGTCTGCCGCGACATGTTCCCGGACGATGAGAACATTGTTGCCAACGCGAACATGGTATTTTCGCAGAGGGCCGGCAAAAATCATATCGTCGACCGCACCGGCAACATATTGCCGCTGGTCCGTTTGAGCCCACTCCGCAGTCTTCGGAAGTACACTGATGCGCTCTGGCCTTATCATCGCAACGGTGCCGATTTGCGGCGCGTTGCCCCCTCTGGCCAGCAACAAGGCATCCTCGAGAATGTTCGCCTCACCCAGAAATTTAGCGACAAAGCACGATGATGGCCGATCATAGAGGGCCTCTGGTGTATCGATTTGCTCGACACGTCCTGCGCGCATTACAACAATCCGGTCTGACAGAGTAAGCGCCTCCTCCTGGTCATGCGTAACGCACACCGTCGTGATACCGAACTCCTTGTGCAAGCTCTTCATCTCGATCTGCATCTGCTCACGCAGGTTACGGTCGAGTGCGCCAAGCGGTTCATCAAGTAATAGGAAGGGTGGATCGGCAATCAGCGCGCGGGCTAGCGCCACGCGCTGCTGCTGACCGCCACTCAATTGGGATGGCATGCGACCGCCGAATTCCCCTAGATGCACGCGCTCAAGCATACGGGCTACCCGAACCTTCCTCTGATCGGGAGCCATGCCCCGCATTTCGAGAGGGAATTCCAGGTTTCGAGCCACTGTGAGATGCGGGAACAGCGCATAGCTCTGGAACACAATTCCTTGATCGCGCCGGTAGGACGGGACCGAAGCCACTGAATGGCCGGCGATCATAATATCACCCGAACTCGGGGCCTCAAAGCCGGCCAAGAGCATCAGGGTAGTGGTCTTACCCGAGCCGCTCGGGCCGAGAATCGTCAAGAACTCGCCGCGACGCACGGTCAGCGACAGATCCCTGACCGCCGGAACACTCCCGTACATCTTGGTAACACTGCTGAACTGAATTTGTGGCACCGATTGGTTCACATCTGCAGCGTCAACTTCCGAACGGGGGGCGGTATTCATTGCGTGCATGTTCACTGTGGCTCCTCCACCATCGCTGGCGTGCATTAGCAGGCATTTGCCGTACCTTCTGCCGTCGTACCCGATGCCGTGAGCGGAGAGGCTAGTGGGCTACCCCGCTCCCCGTCACATTTTCAGCATCAGTTTCGACTTTAGCCCGGTATGGAGTTACCCCGACCGGACTTTCGCACTTCAACCAACCCTACTGCAGGATCCACTCATTCCACCGCTGGATAAGCATCTCAGTGTTGGAAACACCGCTGGGGCCTACCTCATTGTACCATTTGCCGTTGATGGAAACGCTGCTCTTGATGTAATCTGGGTGGGTAGGGAGCTTGCGCGCAACTTTCTCGGGAAGAAGTTTGAACGCATTGCCGTTGCTTGGTCCCTCAGGAAACAATTGGCAAAATGCTGCCTGACGTTCCGCGCGAGTGGCGAATTCGATAAACTTCTGCGCAGCCTTCGCGTTGGGTGAACCCTTTGGAATGACCCAATAATCCCACTGCAGCTTCGCCTGGTTTCGATTGATCTCCGTCGCGGCGCCCTGATCGATCAACAGTAGAGCTCTTCCGTCATACGATTGAGCGATGTCAACGACCTTATCATGCAACATCTGTTGAATCTCTGATCCGCTGCTCCACCACTTACGGATGTGCGGCTTTATTTTGTCCAAACTGGCAAACACCCGGTCGATATCCATCGGGTAGAGCTTATCGGGAGATACACCGTCCGCTAACAGGGCCTCTTCCCAGGGTCCTTCTGAACCAAACTGGCCGGACACCAAGGTGCGAACGCCGGGAAACTTATCAGCATCCCAGAATTCAGCCCAGTTTGTCGGCCGGGGTTTATCAGCTGGGAATACGTCTGTGCTATATACCATATTATATGAGTAAATCAAATTTGCCACGCCAAACGGTTGCTTGGCAAATTCATAAATTCCGTCTAGCTCTTCTTTCCTGAACAAGGAGTAATCAATTTCTTCAAGAATTCCTTTCTTAGCTGCGACCAAGCCGGACCCTTGCGTAAGCGCCCCGACATCTACCGTGACATTGCCCGATTTTACCATCAACTCGACCTGTCCCATACCCATGTCGTCGGTGATTGGGTTGACCTTGATACCGGTCTCAGCTTCAAATGGCTTAGCGTAAGCCTCAATGTTAGCCTTTCCCCAATCGCCGCCGCCTAGCACTACGTTGATCTGGTTGGGTGTTTGGGCCGCAACGCGGCCCGCAATTGAAGACAGAGCGCCAGCCGCCATGGCGGTCGATGTCGCCTGCAGCAATCGTCGGCGATTTATTTCGTATTTCATGTCGTTACCCTCTTCTTGTGATCTCAGCCTTGATTAGCCAAGGTTGTTTTGCTTGGACAATGTCATGGTGCTAGAGCAGCCTCGGCCAAGTTGACCCAGTATCCAATGCCGTATGGCAGTGCTTCATCGTTAAAGTCGTAGGTTGGATTATGGAGAGCAGCAGTCGATCCATTTCCAAGCAGTATACATGCCCCCGGCCGCGCCTCTAGCATGTACGCGAAGTCCTCTGACCCCAAACTAGGTTTGACTTTGGGGTTCACCGATGAATGGCCGACCAGAGCACGCGCCACCTCTGTTGCCCGACGCGTTTGATCGGGATGATTGACAGTGAGGGGCTCCAGGCGGCGATGCTGAAACTCGACCTTCGCCCCGGAAGCGCGTGCAATATTTTCCGCGCACGCCTCAATCTGTTTTTCAGCGAAGTCGCGCAAAATCGGTGACAGTGTCCTGACTGTTCCGGCAATCTCCGCGCGTTCGGGAATGATGTTGTAAGCTTGTCCGGCGTTCAGCTTTGTGACGGAGATCACCAGGGACTCGGTGGGGTCCGTGTTGCGTGAGACTAGTGTCTGCAAGCCTAAAATGATCTGAGCTGCAACAACGACGGGGTCAATTGTCAGATGGGGAGCGGCCGCGTGACCCCCTCTGCCTTTGACCACAATATCGAACTCGTCGAGCGCGGCAAAAATCGAACCTTCGCAAATGCCGAACGCACCAACCTCCATGCCTGGCCAATTGTGCATGCCAAAGACCTGAGATATCCCGAAACGGTCCATGATCCCCTCCTGGACCATTCTTTGGCCGCCGCGGCCATCTTCCTCGGCAGGTTGGAAGATCAGGGCAACGGACCCTTTGAAGTTCCGGGTCGCGGCGAGGTATTTCGCGGCGCCAAGGAGCATTGCAGTATGCCCGTCGTGACCACACGCGTGCATCTGTCCGGACCTTTTCGACGTCCAAGGTTTGCCTGAAGCTTCGAGTATAGGCAGAGCGTCCATGTCGGCCCGCAACCCGATAGTGGGCCCATCTCCGAGTTGACCTTGGATCAACGCAACCACGCCGGTTTCAGCTATCCTGCACTCGATGTGGTTAATCCCGAAGGAAGCCAGCTTTTCCGCCACAAATGCCGCTGTGTCATTCACCCGATAGTCAAGCTCCGGATTCTCGTGCAGGTACCGGCGCCAAGTCATCGCTTCGATCTCGATCTCCTTGAACCTGTCAACGCCAACCATAGGCACGTTCCCGCATTTGAGTAATTTGGATCAGGCGCCGGTGCGTAATTAATGATCGATGCCACCGGTGTTTTCGTCAAATGCAGTTTGGATATCGTAACCATCTAGAACCGAGATAGCCCCGCGTTCAGGCCTCGGTGTTGGCGCCGGCGACTGCGACCCGATAACAAGCCGTTTGCCCTCAAATGGATAAGCTTCGGCCTTAGAGGACCAGCTGCGAAGTGCTGGCAATCATAAACTCTGGCTCTGCTGGCAACGGCCAATGGCAAAGGTCTGAGTAGGAAGAGCTGTCACCATCGCGACACTCCTCCCCCTCCCACGACCTACTTTCCAGGACTGCATGCGCTTTGCCACTCAATCCGCAAACCGCAGACCCTAGGCGGCGTGGACAAATTCGATGTTAGCAGGGTCGCTTTCCTGCGATCGGGTTGTTAGCATTGGGAATGACACTGGAAGAAGAGAGCGAACGAGCTACGTCGATGCTGATTGGCAAGGTTGTTCGCCGTGTCATGCGCCACCGCGATGGAGAGGTGGTGATCGAGTTTGAGGATGGCAGCCGATTTTTCGCGGATAGCGACAGCCCTCTCGAACTGTCCATCACCTTGGCGGAATAGTATATCCGCCTTACGGAATTTCGGACGTCGATGCGATTGACGTAGCCCAAGAGGATTGATTCAAGGCTGCTTTTTGGAGGCAGGTTTGAGCAGGGGCGATCTCACCGAAGCAGAATGGCGTGTTCTCAAGGGCTTGCTGCCCATCGACCCTGACAAACGCGGCCGAGGTAGACCTCCCAAGCAGAATCGTTCGATCATCAACGGCATTCTCTGGCGGCTCCGCTGCGGCGCTCCATGGCGGGATGTCCCGCCCAAATACGGCAGTTGGAACACCATCTATCGTCGGTTCCGACGCTGGAGCGAGGCCGGGGTCTGGGAGACCGTGGCGGTAATGCTCGCCGAGGTCATGGCGGACAGCGGCCACTACAGCATCGACAGCACCACAGTTCGCGCCCATGTCTCGGCAGCGGGCGGAAAAGGGGGACTCGTGCACCGGACGCCTTCCTTGCGGACAAGGGCTACGATGCCGATACCATTCGCGCCGATCTCGCCGAGCGGAAGATTAAACCCGTCATACCCGGCCGATCAAACCGCCGCGTGAAGATCGAGTATGACCGGGCGCTCTACAAGCAGCGGAACCGAATCGAGCGCATGTTCGGCCACCTCAAAATCAACCGGGCCATTGCCACCCGCTACGATCAATTGGCCAATAGCTTCCTCGGAATGGTCTACCTAGCCACCGCCAGATACTGGCTCAAATTTGTCCACGCCGCCTAGCATCACGCCCGATAAAGTGTTGGCGGGATTTCGCTCAGGAGTTCCGCGCCGCGCTCTGTCACGAGCACGTGTGCGCCGGCACCAAATAGGTAGCCACTTTCGCTGCACAAAATGTTTGGCATGTGCAGGGTCATGCCAGCTCGGAGTGGTTCATTTACATCGGGCTCCAGGCTTAGGTCGCCGCGCTCAGTCCAATTGATGCCAGTTTGGTATCCTGTTCGTTGGCGGAAGACGCCCTTGCGTCCAGATCGCTTCAACACCTCGCCCCCAGCAGCGTGAACGTCCGCCGGCGTAGCACCTGGTCGAATCGAGGAGACAAGGGCCGCAATGACCTCTTCAGCCAAGCCGTGCAAAGATTCGGTTTCGGGATGTTTGCCAAGGACTGCGCATCGAACCATTCCCACTGTATACCCGTGTTTCGAAGCCCCTATCTCCAGAAAGGCAGGTTCGTTGTTGCTGAGAGGATGATGGGTCGCTGGCGCATGGGGCAACTTCACTCGCTCTCCAAACAAAATGGTACCCGGCGCAAGCCCGATATCCCCAGCGGCGTTGCTGGGGTCGTTTGTTACCGCCGCAGCTAGGGCCGCTGCCATTTCGATCTCCGTAATGCCGGGACGAAGCGATTGCTGAAAGGTTCGAATTGCCACGTCAGTGAGTCGAACAGCATCGCGCATACACGCCAACTCAAGTTCTCCTTTCACTGCTGACACTGACGAGACCAGTCGGGTGACGTCAGTAATCTTCAGATCCGGGAGCTGGTCTTGGACTGCGCGCACGTCGGCGGGCGCGAGATTCCAGCAGCCAAGCTCGAAACCGACTCGCTTATTGTCCAGTCCGAGTCGACGCAATACATCGGCGCAGACCCTGCCAAAATCAGGCTGATGTGTATAGGTTTCAATTTCCTCGATGCAGCTATATGAACGTACTGCCTGCTCGTCATATTCTCGGACAACAAATATCGGGACCCGACCCGGCATCAGAATAAGAGGGAAAGGCGCGAAATATCCACCGCTCCCATCGTAGCCGCTGAGATACTTCAAGTGGCCGTGCGCCGTTACTACGATTGCGTCCAAGCCTGCCGTAGCAACCGCATCCAGCACATTGTTTTGCCGGCGCTCATACTCTGATATCGGAAACGGTACACCAGTCAGAGGAATTGCGGAGCGTGTCGTCGCCATATCTCACCTCAATCAGTGTGTCGTGGTTTGGTTGCGCAAAACGCGCGATCGCGTCCATGTTCGAAATTGAACAAAAGCTTCGCCGGCTCATGCGGGGTGACAATCCCCTTTCCTGGCGGCTAGCGTCAAATGCTGTTTTTATATCGGCTGCATCTCGCAGCGAGATGCGCATAGTGCCTTCATCGGCCGCTCAATGCAGGCAACGCTGGTCTCCGACAGCTTTGTTCTCGCCAGAGGATCGCCGACAAAGGCGCCGAGTTGCTCGGCAAGCTCGTCAGCCTCGGCCAGAAGAACCATGCTGACGACCTTGAGCTTGGCAGCGAGTCGGCGCGCCTTCGCATTCTTGCCGGCGAAGCCGCCGACGCCGGGGGAACTGTGCCGGCGCCACGCAACAGCATGTTTGCACTGATGTAAGGCCGCTGCGACACCAGCGACGGCTCTCCGCCGCCACCTCCGCATCTCGCTACCAGATGACACTAATACAAAGACTGCATTTGGCGCATCCGACGTGTAAGAGGATCGTGTCGCGCGAAGTGGTTAAGCTTGGCGGAACCGAATCGGTCGGAGCAATGAGCAAAGCGGCGGGCGCAGATGCGGATGTAGTTTCGCCGAAGACGTTTGCGCCGCTCAGGAATACGACATTTCGCTCAATCTGGTTTAGCCTCTCAAGTCTCTTCCCTTGGCTGGCTGATGCAGACCGTTGCTATCAGCTGGCTAATGGCAACGGTTCCGACCTCCGATCTGATGGTTGCGCTCGAGCAGGCTTCGTCTAACCTGCCCGCTTTCATTTTGTCCATTTTCGCTAGGGGTTCTCGCCGACAACTTCAGCCGTCGAAGAGTCATGTTCGCCGGCCGATGCCTAATGGTAATAGCATCCGCGATGCTACGGCTTCAGTGGTGCTGGGCTTTATCGCCCCGTGGATGATCTTCGGCTTCAGCTTCTTGATCGCAAGTGGTGCCGCGCTCAACGATACCGCCTGGCAGGCTTCTGTTGGCGATATTGTGGACCGACGCGAAGTTCCCGCTGCCGTCACCCTCCTCTCCATTGGCTTCAACACTGCACGGACCGTGGGACCGGCGCTCGCGGCATCATGATTGCGTCGTTCGGACTTATGACGGCTTTCGCTATGTTTACACTCACCTATATGATCCCTTTGGTCACCATATGGCGATGCAAATGGAAGGTTCGCTCCTCACTTCTCCCACGTGAGTCAATGAGGACGGCCATCTATGACAGGCTGCGCTTCACAGCGATGTCATCGGAAATCAAGACGGCGATCGCCCGCGGAACCTTCTTTGGCCTGTCGGGCATCGCCATACTCGCACTGCTGCCATTGGTTGTCCGCGATCAGCTGGGCGAAGGACCGCTCGCCTATGGCACCATCATCGCCGGCTTCGGCACAGGCGCCGTCATGGCTGGCGTCGCCAACAGCCTATTAAGACGGAGCTTGTCAGAAGAGCAACTAATGACGCTGGCATGCGTCGCCTGTGCGGCGTGCTCCCTTTTTCTGGCACTGCCTCTTCCATTGCGAGCGGCGTCCTGTTTCCCCTTCGCGAGGGTCGCGAGGCCGAGCCCGACCCTTTGGAGGAATTCGACGCGCCGGCAGTCGCCCTCAGTCTCAAGCCGAGAAGCGGCCCCATCGTGGTCAAAGTCGAGTACCTCATACTCGTGGAAAATCTAGAAGAATTCCTCGCCATGCGCGGGTGCCGGCATGTACAGAGTCGCGTTGGTGCTCGGCACTGGACTCTCCAGCGCAACCTTCAGGAGCCTGTGCTATGGACGGAGACATTCCGTACGCCGACCTGGACCGACTACCTTCGCCTGAATCATCGCCTTACCGAGGCCGACAAGGAACTGGACGAGAGAATCATCCTCCTCCACAAAGGAAAGCATTCTCCACGAATAACATTGTCAATCGAGCGCCCCACGAGTGCTCCACGCAAGCCTGAGTCATCAACGCCTTTTTTCCCCCGCCATTCAACGAAACGGCCAGCGTGCCACCGCAGGCTGAATGAAGATACATAAGAAGGCACGTCAACTGCTAACCACATCGGGCGGGCAACAAGCATCGCCGCCTTCGGGTATATGACAGACAGAATGTAGCGGACTTGAAAAATGAAAGGCGCTCACCCACCGCCAACATTTCTCGGCTGGTTCCCGGCATTCAAGGTCCTGCGGCTATACGCGAAGGCGGCAAGCCGCGTTGAAGTCGTCGATATTCAGTCGCATCGAAGGACAATGACGTGTTGCCCTGATGCCACTCTCTGCGAGGTTAGCTTGTTTCTCGGATGAGGAGACAGACAATGGTCTGCCCCCTGAAAGGTCCTCCCTGAGGTATGTGTCCATTCTTGAACTCGGCTCGACAATGATAGCGAACCCTGTTGACCGTCGCACTGTCAGTCTCGAATCAAGTGCTCTCCTACAGCAGATGCGATTATCGCCAATGCGTACTGGTAGCGCCCGAAGCGCGCGTTATCGGCAGCCGCCGAGGGCCGTGATGCGGCCGCGATCGAGCCTTGTAGTAACAGACGCGCTCTCCGGTGGTCGGGCCAGCACCTTACCCCTCTTCCCTATGGCCCCAAGGCAGAGCAATTGCCAATGCGGGACATCCCGCTTCTAAGTCTCCTGCAACATTATTGGAGGCCGCGACGGCCCTGCTCGTGACGATCAGGGGTGGTCGCCGCACACCAGCGGGATCATTGCCCCACAAGCGCATCCAGATTCCGGCCGGGCGTTCCGCTGTCAATATCAAAGTCGGCCGGCGGGCGCTAAAGTGTCGATCCTCACCTTGCCGCCAGGTGAGTTCGACCGATATGTTCCTGCTACAATGGTAAGCGGCCTATACTGTCGCATCCTCAACAGTCAGCGGGAGACAGGACGACCCTATGTTCGAGCTCCCTCCGTATGGACTCCTCTGAATATAACAAGGGCTTGTATTCGCCCCGTTGCCAATCGTGATTGAGGTCACGATAATGACTTGAGATCGGAACACCCGACTGACCTGGATTGTTAATAAAGAGACTGTCATCCCATGACCCAACGTCCATGATTATCCGCACTGACGGTCCTTCTGAAACAGAGAATTGGCCGCTTCGGTAACTCGAAAAATTGAGCGTTGAGCTACTTCCGCCGAGGGCTATGGCGCCCAACGACCATTGTTCAGACGTCAGTGCCTGCAGAGGGTGGCGCAAATCAAGCTTATGTATACTGCCCCATGCCCATGAGGCAGAATCGTCGCCAAATCGACATATGCATTCACTCCAGGCAGAAGTTAGGGATTCCATTATGGAATGCTTCAACTTTTCACTAGGCTCTGCCTGTTCGAGCCAAGAGGCTATGGCCGAAGGCTGTAAAGGCACGAGCAGTGCCAACACTTCATCGTCAGCGCTTTCTAAGCGAGCTACTGTCGGGCCAAGGTGTTTGCTAAGCCAAATCTCAAAGAACGCGGCGGCTGGCGAACTCGCATCCAAATGCCGGTCCCAGTTAGAAAATAAGTGCAACGCAGGCATGTTTGCAACCGAACCGAGAAGAGTGTCTAGTTTCGCAAGAATACGAACTGCTATCGGCGAATACACCGAACATTGCAGCGACATGCAGTCCCGCAACGAGATCTTCTCTGATCGTGAGAGAGTTGTATGAAGGGTATCATGTCTGCTGCTGTCAGACCACTCGTAGCCAAAAGCAGGATGCGATCTACTCCATTCCTCCGGAACATTCATTGCGTTGGCAGTGGCGACAAAACCTTTGGCGGGGTTCATCTCGAACGGCCCATCGTCCGGTGACAAATACCCTTCCCATTCGAACCGACCGTCTCCTGGAACCGGAAGCAGGCCGTCCCAATTTCTTCGGACCGGAGCCGCACCTGACGGTTTCCACGCAATTACATTCGACGTGTCCGCATAGATGTGATTAACTGAAGGACAACCCCAGTTTGCTAGACTGGAGGTGTATTCTGAAAATGTCTTAGAGCGCATTACGGCCAAGCTGGCCATGTAAGGTGCCATGCCGGGATCCATCCATACGGTTCTCAGTGCGAAGGCGCGGTCTTTTTCAGCATTTTGGTTTAAAATGGGTCCATGGCGTGTGAACTGAAGCTTTACCTCCTGGTCGGTGTGGGCGCGAACTGGAATTTTCTCGTGTATAGTCTTCACCTGCTCCCAGGCCCCTTTATATAAGTATTTATTTCCCTCACTCTTGGTTTCGTAAACATAAATATCTTCTTGGTCAGCGCCGAAAATAGTCAGACCAAAGGCGGCTGTCCCGTTGTGACCCATGGAGATTCCTGGGATCATAGGCTCTCCAGCGCCAATTACATCGAGCCCGGGCATACTCAGGTGTACAAGATACCTGATGGACGGAAGGACGTGCTTGCGATGCGGGTCTAGAGCAAGGATTGGTCGCTCCGTTGTGGTTTTTGTTGCGGATATGGCCCAGTTGTTTGAGCCCTCTTGGAACACCGTCTGCATGATCTCATCACTCGGTGTTACGCGGGTCCAACGGTCAGCTTCCTGAAGACTTGCTGCAAGTCTTTCCCTCGAGAATGAGACGGGACAGATTGCCAAGCGAAAATCCTGCAGTACTCGATCTGTCATAAAGGCGAGGTCAAGGCCCTCCGCTGGTCGTGGCGCTATCGGAGGTGACAATTCTTGTCTCAACCTGTCGAGGCGGGTACCTCGTTCCACACCTGCCAATGCCATCACCCTGCAGCGCAGAAGCTCCGAAATCGCATTTCGGGTTAGTGAGTGCGTTCGCACGCGAACGACGTCTTCGGGTTTCCAATAGTCGGGAGTGTGACCGAGGAGGCCAAACTCGGGTGGCAAGGCAATCAAACCGTCATGGCAACTGTCTACGTAGGAATTGATCCCCTCGGCAAACGCTGAGCATATCTCTTCGGAATCCGGGCCGTACGCCTGCCATTCTGCACTCATGGCTCCGCGAAATAAAAAGAGACGCGCCGCCCGATCCTGCTCCAAATATCCGGGGCCAAAGTCTCGTGACAGGAGACCGAGACCTCGTTTGCGCGCAATATCAATTTGCCAGAGGCGGTCTCGAGCTGCATTCCAACCCTGCGCGAAAAATAGGTCGTGCAAGTTCTGAGCCTTGATATGAGGAACCCCCCATTTATCAATGTCGATCGTGACCTCACTCTTAAGCTTGTCGGAGCTGTGGCGGTCGAAGGTTATGTTCTTTAACATGTGTTGATCCGTTTGGTTCACCCAAAGATGGTCGGGAATCTGCCAGAGGACGACGTCTGCAGATTGTGGTCGGTTGCGGGCAGAGGGTTGAGGCCGCACTCTTGCAACCTGATCATGTGTGGCGAGCCAATCCTCAGCGCGCCTGGACGCGAACTGGCACGGTGGGCTGCGCACAAGCTCAGCGGGATCCTACTCTCGCGCTTCCGGGAACGAGGCGCTTGCCGAGAACGCTCTGATGTATGTCAGCCAATACGTACGAATACAATATCCGCACATGTTGTCTCGCTGGCCTGAGGCAACGCATTCGATACACAGTAACTCGGTCGAACGGCCTCGTTGAAGGATGGCTCCCTCAATGCGACAAGATCTGGCTGAGAAACAATTTCGTTCTTTCGTGCTGCGGGTTTCTGAAGAAGTCGTGCGGTGTACCCTCTTCGACGATCTCACCTCGATCCATGAAGATTACTCGATCGGCCACGGCGCGCGCAAAGCCCATCTCGTGGGTGACGCATACCATGGTCATGCCGTCGCGTGCGAGTCCGGTCACAGTCTCGAGCACTTCAGCGACCATCTCTGGATCGAGCGAGGAGGTCGGCTCATCGAAGAGCATGACTGCAGGCTCCATACAGAGGGACCGGGCAATTGCGACGCGCTGCTGCTGTCCCCCGGAGAGCTGAGCCGGATATTTGTTCGCCTGTTCGGGAATGCGCACGCGCTCTAGGAATTTAAGCGCGATCTTTCTAGCCTCACCCTCTGGAACGCCCTTTATCCACATCGGCGCCGCCATACAGTTCATCAGCACGGTCATGTGCGGGAAAAGATTAAAGTGCTGAAAAACCATGCCGACGCTTTTGCGAACTTCAGCTACGTTGCGCATTTTGTTATGTAACCTAATCCCAGTGACGGTAATCTCGCCATCCTGGTGCGCTTCGAGCCGATTGACGCAACGGATCAGCGTCGACTTTCCCGAGCCTGAGGGCCCACAGATGACGATACGTTCGCCCTTGCGGACGGTTAGGTTGATGTCAGTTAGTGCTCTGAAGGCACCATACCATTTGGATACATTCTTAGCTTCGATGACTTCGTCGCTCAATATTGCATCTCTCTTGTTCATTGGCGCATCTGTAAGTGCCTTGAAAATGGCCGAACCAACTTAGACGTCTTTTTTAGCTTGACCAATGAATTCACGATCATCGCTTCTTACTTCTGGCAAAATGGTCCTCGATCCGGGATTGGACCAGTTCCAGGCAGGCGGATAAAATCCAATAAATCATTGCCGCTGTTACTAGCATCTCCATAGTATGGAAGGTTGGCTGGCCGAGTGAGTGAGCTAGATACGTCAGCTCCCAAACGCCAAGAACCGAAACGAGAGAGCTGTCTTTGAGCATTGAGATGAACGTGTTTCCCATCGGGGGAATGATAACCGGAAGCGCTTGCGGCAGAATGATTCTGCGCATTGTGAGCGCAAAGCCGAAACCTAATGACCGGGATGCCTCCCACTGGCCGCGATCGATGCTGGCTATGCCCGAACGGAAGATCTCCGTCATGTAGGCACCACTGCATAGCGAAAGCGCCAACACGCCTGCAGGCACGGCATTAATAACGTAACCTACCTGGGGCAAGCCCATGTAGATCAGATAAACCTGCATGAGAAGCGGCAGACCCCGGAAGCATGAAGTGTAGAAGCTGACTATCGCGTAAGCCATGCCGTTGCTTGACAGTTTCGCAATCGCGCCGATTATTGCGATAGCCGACGCAAATAGCAGTGACATCGCTGATACGTAAACTGTAGTAACTACCCCCTGCGTAATTAGAAATGGCAGGTTTGCCCAAATAAATGGCATGCTTAAGTCAAATGCCGCGAAGAGCGAAAGGAACAGTAGCACCAACTCAAACCATACGATCCCGATTTGGATTTTGAGCGGGACAAAACCAATCAGCACGAGGTTGAGGCAGAACATTGCGGCAATTACAAAAGCGATCGCAATGCGACTGTAAAACTTCACTTGTGCGTGATCGCCAATCACGGGCCGTAGGAGTTCGCCCATCGTGGTGCCCGCTACGTTGAAGATAAGAAAAACCGCGAGCACAATTGCAAATATGCAGCCGATAAACCATGGCTTGTGGACGAGCACCTCAGATTCAACTGTATCGTGGTAAAGCATAAGCATTTTCTTCCTAAGAAGAGGCGCCCCCGGGAAGGGGACGCCCACGATTGTGTCATGTTATTTATCGACGCTGAAATCCCCCCCGAACCACTTGACCGAGAGTTTAGCAAGAGTGCCGTCATCCTTCATCTTCTTGACCGCGGCAGCGACCTTGTCGATAAACTCCTTATCGCCACGCTCGATTGTGACAGCGCCCGGGGCGTAGAATAAGGGATCGCCAATAACCTTCAATGGATAGCCAGATTTGATTGCCGCAGCCGCCGTCGTTCCTTCAGTAATGACGCCATCGAGACGAACACCATCGCCGAGGCGCAGGTCGTCAAGCGTAAGAGAGTTAGCACTTGGATAAGCCTTCACTTGGCCCGCTGTAAATTGATATTGTATTGGCTTAGCGCCGATCCATGCCGGTGTGAGCTTGTGATTGGCATACAAATCGCCAAGAGTTCCCGCTCGGACGCCGACGATCTTGCCCTCCAGGTCGGAAGGCTTCGTCGCTTTGCTATCCTTGTGAACGACAGCGACTTCGCCTTCGTAGAAGTACATGGCCGGGAAGGCGAATTTTTTGGCGCGATCGTTGGTCGGCGTCATTTGACCCATGGCCATGTCCCAACGCCCCCCCCACTGGCCTGCCTGAATGATATCCCAGCCCGGGGTCACGAATTTGATCTTCACGCCCAAGTAGTCCGCAATGCCCTTCGCGACCTCTACATCATCACCGTCGAGTTCATGTTGGTCGTTCAAGTGAGACAAGGCTCCCCAGTCGGACCCGACCGCTACCGTCAATGTCTGTGCCGCGAGCACACGATCAAGGACTTCGCCGGCGCAAGCCTTGGCTGACAAAGACATCGACGCAACCGCCATGGAGACTGCAACTACGACCGTCGTTACATGATTGTTCATCTATAGTTCCCTTTTTTCTCGTTCTTATTTTCTTGAAAGCTACCTTCGTCGCCACCGAGAGGAGTGTCTTAGCGGTGCGCCATTGCTCCCTGCTGATTGGACCCATCCCGGTCCGTCATTTAACGAACGACACCTTATCGCTCTGCATTGTTGGCATTCAGCGAAATCGAGTTCGATGATGCAGGTTTCCTGCGAACTACCCTTGGCTTTCGCCGGATCGCTCTGGCGATTTCACAAAGCACGGATACCCTGGCCTCAGAGAGGTCGGCGAACTCGCCAACTCGCTGGACTCCGAAGGCTGCAGATTGCATCGCCACAAGACGTCTTGTTTGGAAGGATCTAAACTGGACTGGCGCGTTGAATTACACCTTGCAGGGCTGACTCTGGTCACGTGGGAACTGCGGTCCAAGCCCCTCTCTCTCCCTAATCTCGACCTCCCTAATCTCGACCTCCCTAATCTCGACGACCTCTTCGCCGGCCGTGTGCGCACCCGCTACTCAACCGTCGGGGCGCTCGAGGAAGAATGCTTCTCTGCCGACATCGTGGTCGGGGCCGTGCTGATCGCCGGTGCTGCCGCGCCAAAGCTCGTCACCCGCGAAATGATGTCCGGCATGAAGAAGGGCTCGGAGCTGGTCGACGTCGCTATTGACCAGGGCGGTTGCTTCGAGACGTCGCATGCGACGACTCAAGCCGAGCCCACCTACGAAGGCGACGGCGTTATCCACTATCGCGTCGCCAACATGCAGAGTCGCCCATGCCATTTCGCGATTTCTTGCCTTGCGAGTTCGCACGTATCCCTCTGGGTCAACATCGTTGATAGACCAGAGAATTTTTGACTCATCGTAGCTCGGACAGCGGAGACGCGTTACAATTGTCAACCCGTTCGGACCCGGTTTAATCGAGATGTACTCGGCATACTGCGCATGATGGCTCATGCCTCTTGTAGCTGGAAGCGTTCGGCAAGTTAGGTCCTACTTGCCACGCGAGAGCGGGGCCGCAAGTATGCGCCGGCCGCAATACAACGCTGATTTGCTGCGTTGTCGAGGACATTTCGCATAGAATGCGCGCCTGCCGCTGCTATGATCATAACATGTTGTGATTTAGTCCAGTCCGAACTCCCGAGGTTGGGTCGCAACTCTCGATAGCCAGCTGGCGCCGGGGGCGCCTAGGCATGAAATTGGATCCCATGTATGACAGAATTCAAACAACGGCAAACCGTCGGTAACGCGTCGGAGAGCGTACTCGAATTCGACGGACAGCAATACCTGGACGGCCGTGCATCGGATCCTCGCGAATTTGGCTGGATGCGCGGTGCGCCGCCGCCGCCAGACAAGCGTGTAACATTCGAGAATGAAACTGTTTGGACCTTTCCTCAGCTTCGCTGGTCGCTATCGCATATGCGTGAGCTGCGGCCCACAGTCCAAGTGTGGCGAGGGCGGGGCGGACCGTCGCAGCTTGAGTGCAGCAACAGGTCTACCGAAATCGATGGGCTCACGTTCGTCGACATGGACGACCGCACCAACCGGTTCGAGGAGGCGCTATTCGACACCTACACCGACGGCATTTTGGTCCTGCATCGGGGGCGGATCATATACGAACGATACTTCGGCGCACTCGCGCCGCACGTACAACATTCGTGTCAGTCAATCACCAAATCGTATGCGGGCACCCTAGCCGCGGCGTTGGTGCATGAGGGCATTCTCGACGACAGGAAGACAATATCGCAGTTTGTGCCGGAATTACGAGGTACAGGGTGGGAAGATGCAACGCTCCGCCAAGTCATGGACATGCAAACTAACGTTGCTTTTACTGAAGATTACACAAGTGTAGACAAGTCATATAGATGCGAATACCTGCGTACCATACGAAAGGAAGGGGCGCACGGCAAATTTGTCTACAAAGGCGTCGATACCAATGTTATGGCTTGGGTTATGTCGCGCGCAACGGGCCGGTCGTTCGCACAACTGTTGGAGGAGCGCTTATGGTTGCCACTGGGCTGCGAAGAAGACGCCTATGTCGAGATCGACCCGACAAACGGTATGCCGAGGGCGCATAGCGGACTCAATGTGACGTTGCGCGACTTGGCGCGTTTCGGCGAGCTGATGCGATGTGAAGGCTCGTGTAATGGCAAGCAACTGGTTCCCGCGAGTGTTGTCTACGACCTTCAAGATCTCGACCACCCCGCCAAGCCGGACCTCCCATTCGGCTATACATACCGAAGCCAATGGTGGGTATCACACGACGAGCTTGATGCTATTGAAGGTCGGGGCC
Source organism: Mesorhizobium sp. WSM4307 (assembly GCF_007003945.1). Taxonomy (NCBI): domain Bacteria; kingdom Pseudomonadati; phylum Pseudomonadota; class Alphaproteobacteria; order Hyphomicrobiales; family Phyllobacteriaceae; genus Mesorhizobium; species Mesorhizobium sp. WSM4307. Next base: position 24,573 of record NZ_VFTB01000020.1, on the reverse strand, counting down.
TTTACGGCCAGAACCTGTACATAGCGCCAAAGGCGGAGATGGTGATTGCGCGCTTCGGGTCGCACCCCGCTTGCGACCACATTGATCGGATTAGAAGGCCGCAGATGCAGGCATTGGGGAGGATGCTCCGCGCGTAACTTGATGCACTAGACGGTCACCGCGCTTGTTTAGGAATTTCCTGCAAATTCGCGGTTGAAGAACTGGGGCGCCTACGCCGAATTCCTGCGTTCGGCTAGGGGGCAATTGGCGCAAAAGGCCTGTAGACGCTGCTACGCTTATGAAGTAAATACCAGAAGCCTCGCTTCCCATATGCATAATGCAGACCGATCTGGCTCGCTTTTGCTGAGGAAACAATGATCACCGAACATTGCATATTGATTGGGGCCGTCGCGACTTTGTATTGCGAGAATGGAACCGGTGGACCTATTGTATTCTTGCATGGTGCCGCTTTCGGGCTTATCCGTCAGCTTGACCTGAAACAAAACCCAACCCAAACATCAACGAGACCCAGGATCAGACCGAAAAATGGCCGCCTTCAAATCGGAATGCTGGCCGGAATGAAATCGGAATGACTGGCCGGCTTCAAATCGGAATCGGTGGCCGGCTTCATCGGAATACGCAGGCAATGGTATCGGCATCAGTGGCAGCGCTCTTGCGCTGCTTCTGGACGGTGAGATCGGCGGTTACCTGGGAAAGCCGGGCGACCAGCGCCTTGAGCCGCTGCTGGGCCGCGCTCGGCGGCAGCGTCGGCTGCAGCCGTTTGACCTCGCTATAGCGGGCGATGACGGCGGCGTCGATCCTGTCGGTCTTCTCCAGGAAGCCCATCGCCTCGGCGAATCAGCGTACGCTCCTCGCATTGGCCATGCCGCAGGCTACTCCCAACTCCCACGACAGCAGGAAGGGAAGCCGTTCGTAGCCGCCACTGGCCTCCATGACGACGAGCTCGACACCATTGACCTAACACCAGGCAGCAAGCTCGGCTATGCCTGCCGCATCGTTGCGAAAGCGGCCCGCCGCTCCGCTCGGCACGACATGGGTATCGAGCCAGTCTTTCGAAACATCCACTCCACAGATAGTCTTGTTCACGGTAACCTGCCTTGTGCGTGCGATTGGAGCCAAGCGACTATTCGGTCGTACGTGACGAAGGCGAAGATCCCAGGCTCACCCACGGTTGTGGCCGGAGGGGTGTCGGGCGACTTCGCCTTGCTTCGAACCGGATGGCCATCCGGTTCGAGGCTCAGTCGCTTCCATCGCACAAAGTCCTCTGCGTGCAGATACAAGGGGTTAACCTCGAAGAGTCAGTGTCGGAGAAAATAACGTGCTGATTCATCGGACTTTAGGGCCGAGCTTGTTGGTCGCTCGATAAAAAGCATGATTTTAGGCGGAAGCTGTCCTGCATGCAATTTCAGCACTTGTTTACCCAATTCCTTGTCTGCTTCCGTGAGACGATGGTTCAGGCGAAGGTAGTCGGTCCAGGTCGGCGTGCGGAATGTCTCTATCCATTGCATAGGCTCCTGAAGGTTGCGCTGGAGAGTCCAATGACGAGCGCCGACGCGACTGTGCACATGCCGGCGCGCCCGCATGAGTTCCAGGAATGCTTCGCGATTTTCCTCGGGCACTAGGTACTCGACTTTGACCACGATGGGACCGCTTCTTGGCTTGAGATTGAGGGCGACTGCCGGTGCGTCGAAGTCCTCCAAAGCATCTGGATCGGATTCGCGGCGCTCGCGAAGGGGAAACAGGAGGCCCGTGGCGGCGACCAGCAGAAGGGCTCCAGCGGAGCCCTCCAGTGCCAAGGTCAGTGAATGGTTCTGGGCCACCGTGCCCCACACCCAACTGCCCGCTGCGATGCCGCCATCGATCAATGCATAGTAAATCGAGATGGTGCGCCCCACGACCCAGCGCGGGCTTGCCAGTTGCACGGTCACGCCGACCCCGGACCAGGCGGTGACCCAGCCCGCGCCACCCATGGCGAGTGCAATTGCCGCCACTGCAATCGAAGAAGTCAGCGCAAGCGAAAGGGAGCATGCCGCGCAGGCGACGCATGCGAGCGTCATCAGCCGCTCTTGTGACAAGCTCCGTCTGAACACGCTGTTCGAGATGCCGGCGAAGACGGCGCCTGTCCCGAATCCGGCCATGAGCGTGCCATAGGCGAGCGGTCCGCCTCCCAGCTGGTCGCGGACAACCAGCGGCAGCAGCGCGAGAATGGCGATGCTCGCCAGACCAAAGAGGGTTCCGCGAGTGATCGCCGTCTTAATCTCCGACGACATCGCCGTGAAGCGTAGCCCGTCATAGATCGCCGTCCTCATCGACTCACGTGGGAGAGGTGATGAGCGAACCATCCACTTGCAGCGCCATATGGTTACCAAAGGGACCAGATAGGTAAGACTGGTTACGGCGAAAGCCGTCATCAGCCCAAAAGAGGCAACTACTATGCCACCGAGCGCCGGGCCTACGGTCCGAACAGTGTTGAAGCCAACGGAGAGGAGCGTGACGGCGGCGGGAACGTCGCGTCGGTTCACCATATCGCCAACCGAGGCCTGCCAGGCTGGATCGTGGAGAGCGCCGCCGCATGCGATCAAGAAGCTGAAGCCGAGGATCATCCACGGATCGACAAAGCCCAGCACCACAAAAGCCGTCAGCATCGCAGATGCCAATACCATAAGGCACCGGCCGGCGAACATGACCCGGCGCCGGCTGAAATTATCAGCCAAGGCCCCGGCGAAGACGGATAAGATGAACGCTGGCAGGTTTGAAGAAGCCTGAACCAGCGCGACCATCAGATCGGAAGTCGAAATCGTAGCCATCAGCCAGCTGATGGCAACAGTCTGCATCAACCAGCCGAGCGAGCTGACCTGCGTGGCGAACCAGATTGAACGAAAGCTCGGATTTCTGAGGGGCGCAAATGCTCCTGGCGAATTTGGATCGGCGACTTGGTCCGCAAGACTGCTCATCAATCTAACTCTTGCCTATGAGCCAGTTTTACATTGCTCCGACAGCCAGCAGCCGCCCAACCCGTTGAAGGTCCGAATCGGCCAATGTGCGCAAATAGTTACAACGCCCGGCAGGAGATTGAACTCGCTGCCGGGCCGATGCGCCTTGGGAGGAGGCGTAGTTGGAACCTTTGTGAAGACTTGGAACCAGCCGCATCAGGCCAGCCTACACTTACAATATGAGGATCAGACCACTCCAGGATTTTAGTGCATTGAATGGGTACTCTTCCAGCAATCCTCGCCAACAAATGCAGGAGATCGGCGTCGAGCTCCTAAATCTGCATAATATCGGTGATTCGCGGGCGAGCAGTGCAGTGGGCACATTCTCCAAGCTAAACGCTGAACGGGCTTTTTGCTTCTCAAATCGCCATAACAGGGAGAGATGGGCAAATACTACTTCAATATGCTCCCAAGGACGCTGAGTTGACTGCAGCCTCAGCAGAGCTCTCCGCGTGCCTTTTTGCGGCTCCCCGCGGTGCTCGCGCCCGCCGCGCCTGCAAAGGCTTTCCTCAACAGTCGTTCAGTTCGAGCAGCCTTTGCCAACTCTGACTCAAAAGCTGCCCGACTGGATTGACGGCCTCAGCTTCTTCGGCGGGTCACTGAGGCGATCCGTCTGCTACAACCTGGTGTGGCCAAGGCGCTGTGGTTCGCGCCGACGCTGAACGCGACCGTTGCGACAATGACCGAGCAGTACGACACTGCCATATTGATCGCTGGGAAGCGCGCGAAGGGTAAATTCAACTTGCCCACCACCGCGATCAAATGTGCGCCGGGTAATGGCGCCGCTAACAGGATCGACCACCGGAACCGGTTACCGGCAGAGTCGGTCTGCATCCGGGAATTGCAGGGCCATCCTGTGTATAGGCTTAAATTGCGCTATTCTTCTCTACTGTGACAGGCGGGAGCCGCCGTCGACGGGGATCACTGCGCCCGAGACGTAGAACGCGTCGTCCGAAGCAGGAAGGCGATCACCGCCGCCTGCTCCTCCGGCGAGGAGACGCGCTCGAGCGGATTGGCGCGACCATCAGGCGTTGGTAGCTGCGTACGTGCAGCGCTCGAGTCATGTCGGTGGGGACCACGCCGGGCGCCACCGCATTCACGGTTATACCCTACAGGCCCTGCTCGCCGGCCTGCTGGAGCGTGAGATACGCGATCCCGGCCTTGGCCACCGAATAGCCTACCGTTCCGGGATAGCCCGTAAGCCCGAGGATCGAGCTGACATTAATGATCCGCCCGCCCGGCTGGCGCATCCGCGGCCGCAACTCGCGGGTCAGGCTGATGACTGCACGCAAGTTGATATCGATCAGCGGGAACAAAAGGCATCGTCAGTATCGGCGAGCGACTTCGAACCGCCAATGCCGGCATTGTTCACGAGGACGTCGAGCGTCTCGATCCTTGCGGCATCCAAGGCGGCCAGAACCCGCCCTGCGGCGTCGGGCATGGCCAGATCGCAGACGAGCGCCGTCTGGCCAAGGCCCGCAGCTGTGTCGTGCACTTTATCCAGAACATCCACTAGCAACACCCACGCCTCTTCCGAGCCAAGCCACGCCGCTGTTGCGGCACCGATCCCGCGCGCCGCGCCGGTGACGACGACAGTGTTTCTGACCGGAGCTTAGGCAAGGCTGCCTCCGTCGACCGTAAGCGCGGCGCCGATGGTGAAGCCCGCCGCATCGTCCAGCAGATAGCCGACAGCTGTCGCCACCTCGGACGGCAACCCCATTCGGCCCATCGGATGCGCAGCGATGATCTTCGTCCGGCGCTCGACCTGTGCCGCTTCTCCCCGGGCGAAGGCGACGCCGGCCTCGGCCAACGGCTGGCGATGGTTCCGGGGCAGACACAGTTTGCGCGGATATTTCTGCCGCGTGGTTCAGCGCCAGCGTGCGAGTCATCATCACAACCGCCGCCTTGGTCACCGAATAGATCGGCACGTCCTTCGAGGCCTGCAGACCAGCAGTCGAGCTGAAGAGCACCACCGATCCGCGGCCAAGCTCGCGCATCTGCGGGATGCAGCTTGCAGATTCGCCAAATGGCCCCGACGTTGAAGCTGAACATGGCTTCGTACCCTTCACGTCTATCAGCCGCTTCATCGCACCGTAATGCCAGCGGCCGCGACCAAGCCCTCAACCGGCCGGCCAAAGCTCTCGCGGGCGAGGTCGACCAGCCCTTCCAGCATCGCCGGATCGGTCACGTCGCAGACAACTCAACGGGCACCAGGACAGGCGGCCAGAGTTTGGTCCAGAGCCTCTTGCGACAGGTCAGCCAACACCAAATCCGCTCCACCCGCCGCCAGCAGTTTGGCACTGGCCGGGCCAAGCGCGCCACCCGCCGGTAATCAGCACCGTTTTTCCGGCAAAGGTCGTGTCAATCAAGATTGTAGTCCTCCTCCAAGATAAGAACTCCCACTGTACCCGCTCTGAAAGCGAATACCGGACAGCGGATGATCCGCGTCATTCCAAATCCATTGGTGACCGCCGCAACGGTCGAGGCGCAGGACGGCTTGCGCCGCCCCAAGAACACCGCACTCTACCGGCGTTCCTGTCTGAGAGTTTTCAGAGACATGAGGACGCACGCTCGGCGACCTGATGATGTGTGGCGAACCAAACGTCACCCTTTGCTTTGGCGCGTCGAATTAATTCTTCTACGATCCAGATCCGTGAGCGATATCCAATGACGTGTGGATGCAGAGTCAGCTGAAATAAATCGGCATCTTGATAGGCCCCTTCGAACTCCCGAATAAATACAGAAAGCACGTCGTCGACTGATAAATCTGGCCGTGAAGACCCATCGGGACTCATCCAAAGATAAGTGGCATCGTCTCGAATCCATTCGACCGGTATTTCAATCACTCCCGTGGGTTCCTCGTCTTCCAGCAGCTCATAGCAACTATCATCGGCCATAAGGGATGAGTCGTATGTCAATCCGGTTTCACGTATGATCCGTAGAGTTGCGTCGGAAAAATCCCAGGAAGGCGTTCGAATTCCCGTCGGGCGTTTGGAAGTGATTTTTTCAAGAGTGTCGGCACTCCTCATCATTAAAGAGCGCTCGCTCTCTGCGCTCAGTTCCGAGTTTAGCTCGTGTATCCAGCCGTGCATGCCAATTTCATGGCCTTCATCGACAACTGCGCGTTGCTCGTCTGGATACAACTGAGCGATCACAGCGGGAACGAAAAAACTCGCCGGAACGTCGTACTTTCTCAAGAGTTCCAAAGCCCGAGGCATCCCTCGTCGGCTCCCGTACTGACCCCAGGATAATCTGCTTAGCGATCGCCCTCCCCTGCGCAATTCGTTCGACTCATGATCGACGTCGAACGAGATGGCGAAGGCACAGCGTTTACCGCCGGGCCACATTGGTCTTAGTGCCTTGCCCGCTCTGACTTTGTTGATGCGCCGCCGCCAATGGCTTTCAGGCCATTCCCAGGGATTGAGTGCGGTCGAATTGGCCACCAGTTCCTCCTGAGCAGTGTCTGCATTGAATTCCGCCGAAAACTCAATGAGCGGAACGCGGCACCAGCTCAGCTGGCAGCCCCGCAAGCCGATCAGGCCGTCGCTTGAGTTTGCGCCTTGATTACGACAAGATGGCCCAACTCATTCAGATTTTCTCACTCTCGCGAACAAGCTCATCCATAACCGAGCGCACGGCGCTTTCTGCGATTGCAACAATCTCCTCCGCCTCAGCTTTGGTTGTAACCAGCGGCGGAGCAAAGCCCAAAATGTCCCCGTGCGGCATGGCCCGAGCGATAAGACCACGGTCACGGGCGGCCTTCGAGATTCGCGCACCTACCTTGAGCGCCGGATCGAAACGCTTCCGATTGTCGCGATCGGCAACGAACTCGATTGCGCCCATAAGACCGACGCCCCGCACTTCGCCGACGATCGGCAACTGCGCGAACCTCTCCTGCAACTGCGCCTGGAAAAACGCGCCGACGTCACGCGCATTGCCGGGGAGGTCTTCTTTCTCGACAATATCGAGGACCGCGTTGGCCGCGGCGGCGCCGATCGGATGACCAGAGTAGGTGTAGCCGTGCGAGAATGCCCCGACCTTGTCGGCTCCATCCTCCAGGACTTTATACACCTTCTCACCGACGATTGCCGCTGAAAGCGGGAAGTAGGCCGACGTCAAACCTTTAGCGATCGTGATGAGGTCTGGCTCGATGCCATAGTGCTGTGAGCCGAACATGGAACCGGTGCGGCCGAACCCTGTGATCACTTCATCGGCAATCAGCAGCACATCATGTTTTTTGAGGACCGTCTGTACCGCTTCCCAATAGCCTTCCGGCGGAGGCGTGATACCACCTGTGCCGAGGACGGGCTCGCCAATGAAGGCGCCGACGTTGTCCGGGCCGAGCCGCTCGATCAACTGATCAAGCTCGGCGGCGCGGCGAGCGGAGAATTCGCGCTCGGTTTCGCCCGGGGTTGCGCCCCAGTAATGATGTGGAACACCCGTGTGAACAATCTGCGGAAGTGGCAGGTCCATGTGGTCGTGATAAAAGCTCATGCCCGTCATCGAGCCCGACACGACGCTGCAGCCGTGATAGCCGCGTTCACGGGAGATGATCTTCTTTTTGGTCGGCTTGCCACGCAGGTTGTTGTAGTACCAAACAAGCTTGGCCTGGGTCTCGTTCGCATCCGAGCCGGACATGCCATAGAACACCTTGCTCATCTTGCCCGGCGCCATCTTCACAAGGCGATCGGAGAGGATCGCAAGCTCGTCGGTCGTGTGCGCCGCATAGGAGTGGTAATACGCCAAGCGATAGGCCTGACGCGAGATCGCATCGGCGACTTCCGTGCGGCCATACCCGACATTGACGCAGTATAGGCCGGCAAAGCCATCGATAAATTGGTTGCCATGCGCGTCCTGGATGCGGATCCCCTTCCCTGTCACCACGATCGTTGGGTCGCCGAGCTTGCCAGTGGCGAAATCTTTAAGCTGAGTGAAAGGATGCAAGACCGAGTTGCGGTCCTTTTCGGTGATCTCTTTGATGTTGATGGTCATTGAATGCTTCCTTTCAGGCCGCGATGTTGCCGATGCAGAGGTATTTGGGTTCGAGATATTCGATAAGACCGTGCCTTGAGCCCTCGCGACCAAGGCCGGATTGTTTCCAGCCGCCGAACGGAATGCCCGGCCCCGTAAATTTTGGAGTATTCACGGCAACCATGCCATATTCGAGCCGGTCGGAGAGCCGCATGGCTCGGTTGAGATCTTGGGTATAGACGTAGGCCGCAAGTCCCATCTCGGAATTGTTGGCTCGCGCGACCACCTCCCGTTCGTCGTCGAAGGGCAGGATTGCAGCGACAGGTCCAAACGTTTCGTCCTTCGCAATCACCATGTCATCGGTCACATTAGCAAGCACGGCCGGCGTGACGAAGTTCCCGCCAAGCGAATTGTGCTGTGCGCCTGCTACCATTCGAGCCCCGGCTGCTAGAGCCTCAGAAACCTGGTGCCTGCATTTGTCAGCACCAGACGTCTTTGTCATCGGACCGATGTCGACACCTGGCTCCAATCCGTGCCCGACCTTTAGTTTACTGGTGGCCTCGGCAAATTTTTCCGTAAAATGCTCGTAAATCTCTCGCTGCACATAAATCCGGTTTGCCGCGAGACAGTCCTGACCGGATGTCGCGAACTTGGCTGCCATGCAACCGGCGACCGCAGCGTTGATCGGCGCATCGCCGAAAAGGATGAAAGGAGCATTGCCGCCAAGTTCGAGCGAGACTTTCTTCACTGTCTTCGCGGATTGCTCGAGAAGGATTCTGCCGACCTCGGTGGAGCCCGTAAAAGAGAACGCACGCACGTGGGTATGCAACAACAGCCGTTTGGCAAGTGGCGGAGCTTCGCCCGTGATCACCTGAAACACGCCGGGCGGAATGCCAGCATCCCCGGCAAGGCGGGCAAGCGCGAGGGCCGACAGTGGCGTTTCGGGTGCCGGCTTTACAATCATTGTGCAGCCAGCGGCCAGTGCAGCTCCAGCCTTTCTGGTGATCATTGCCGCTGGGAAGTTCCATGGCGTAATGGCGACAGTCACCCCGATCGGCTGCAAATGCACGGCCAGCCTGCTTGCGGGGAGATGGCTGGGAATCGTTTCGCCGTAAGCCCGCTCCCCTTCCCCTGCAAACCAATCTAAAAAGCCGGCAGCGTATGAAACTTCGCCGCGGGCTTCAGCAATCGGTTTTCCTTGCTCGGCCGTTATGATGACAGCCAGGTCTTCGGCGCTCTCCCGCATGCCTGCCGCCCATTTCCGCAGATATGCACCACGCTGTAACGGAAGCATGTCGCGCCACTTGAGGAACGCTGCTCTTGCGCAATGGACCGCGTCGTCAACGTCGGCGTCTGCGCAAGCCGCAACTTGAGCGATCTCGTCACCGCTGGCAGGATCAAACACGGCAAGAGTATCTGATTTGGAGAGCCAGGCGCCGTTCAGATACGCATCACCACGCAAAAGGTCTGGCCGTTTGAGCCTGCGTAATGCCGTGATTGACGTACCCCTCATCTAAGACTCCAATGGTATGCTGATGCCTTTAGGTTATTGCTGCCACAGCGCCGATCGGCAGCGCAGTTGATGCCCCTTTAGCTGCATTCCTGCAAACAGCAGCCAATTCGCGTAGAATTGGACACGGCTCACAACTTCACTTGCCAGGAGGCTTAGCGACCGCGAGCGAAGGTCGCGCTGGTCGCCGGCGGCGCGGAAAGTAGTTGGTTCCAGCGCCGATCTCCCGATCCCGAGTTCCCGATCTGGCCTCGTGGCATTAAGTTCTCGACCGACACCGATCAGGCGCACTGACGCAGGCGCAACCGCCTCGAATCTTAGACGGAACTCGCCGCAAGGCTACTTTCGTCCGGCACTGTGCAGGGTGACCGCGACCGCTTCAGACACGATGGCATCGCGGACGACTTCATTCGGAAGGAGGTCTTGGGGTCCCGAAATTGAGGTCCCCGCGATAACCCAGACATTCACTTGGTGAAGTGGTGAAGTCGCACGAAACAGCAGAAAAGGATGAAGCGAGCCCCGGGCAAAAGGCGAGCTTCGCTGCCGAGCCATCTATCGGGAACAACGTGTGCTGATGTCGCGACGTGTTGCACGGACGGGGCGGACCATACTCGCGTTCCCACCGGCGCGCAGGGTTGGCAAGAGCCCGCTTCAGGCGCGCGTAAACTCGTCCTCAATGCTCCTCAAAAGCTAAGTCCTCTTGCGTCATCCGCGCATTTGTAGAATGGGGCAACGTTCACGCCGCGCTCGCGTCACAGGTGGCTCATTTCGGCCTACGGATCTTAATCTCCGCTGATGCAGAGAACTCATGTGCTAGGCGAGATTCTCCTGTCCCAGAGGTTGGGCATGCCGCACCTCTCAGACAGCGCCGTCCTTAAGCTAGATCCGTTCATCCGCTCGCCGCAGAAACAAATTTCAACCGGCTTCGAACGGACCCAGTGAGATCGCAAAACGATTTGGGTCACATCCAAATCACCTAGTCCACGACGATCAAGCGGCGATCAACATCTGCCAATCGCTCACCGCCCCTTTCGGTTACAATAAATGATTCAGAGATGGCGGCGCCGAACCCTTCGAGCCTAACCCCCGACTGAAAATGGAAGCACATTCCTGGTTGTAGGATGGTCTTGTCGCCCGCGCGAATACTAACCGTGCGTTCGCCCCATTCCGGCGGGAAGTTGAGTCCGATTGAATAGCCGGAGCGGCCTATCTTGATATACCCGTTCCGCTTGAGGATATCTTGCCACACCGCATTAAGCTCCTCAACGACGGTACCAGGCTTTGCCATCTCGAGCACAGCATCCCCGCCTTCCACTATAACCTCAGCAAGACGCGAGACCTCTGCGGGTGGCTTTCCGATGTGGACGGTGCGGCACAGCGGCGCACAGTAGCGGCGTCGGGTGGCGCCGAACTCCATGAGAACCAGGCCAGAGGTCGGCAAGGGCTCCTCGGTCCAACTGAGGTGCGGAGCGTTCGTTTGTTCGCTAGTCTGGATAAGAGGAGGACCGCTAGAGTCGCCATATTTACCGTCCACCCCTCGTGTCTGGGCCCGGTACACCTCCGCGACGACCTCATGTTGCGGCACTCCAGGCCTTAGGTTAGCGATTGCCGTCTGCATCGTATGCGTTGCAAGGTGGCCCGCTTCTCTCATGTAGACTAGTTCAAGGTCAGATTTTATAAGCCGTGCCCAATTGACTAATTCGCGGCTATCAGAGAATTTTGCATTCGGAAGGCCTTTGACGAGATGTTGATGTGCTCGGGCAGTATAGAAGTGGGCGTTAAGCTCGACACCGATTCGATCAGATCCCCAGCCGCGCGAATTGATAAGCTCGCAAAGATCGTCAAATGGATGTAATTCTGGATGTTGAAGTCTATGATCGGAAAATGAGCTTATATTTTCTCTAGGCAGATCCGTCGTTATATAAGCGGAATTTACATCGACGAAACGTCCGAACCAGAGGGGCATGTCCGACTGGAGATGCACTAAGACCACCTGAGGCACGTAGAACGAATAGCCGTCAAAGCCGGTAAGCCAATACATATTCGCGGGATCCTGGCAGATCAGCAAGTCCAGCCCCGCTCGCTCCATCCGCTGCTTCACGTCATGAACACGACGCCGAAACTCCTCGGGCGGAAATGGCTTCTCATATTTCATCTCGTCGAGTCCTTCAAAACAGGCATTCCTCGAACGGATCAGGCATTCGTCCTGTCCGCATACTTTCTCTTCGTATCACGTCACAAGAGGCTGTTTTCCCCGAGGATTTCTTCTTGTCGCGGAAAATCTGCATTTCCTAGGCACTTGCCGTACGTTATCCGCATATGAGCGCCAAATTTTCGGTGGCTCTGCGTCTCCGGTGGAAGATCATGCCCTCCCTATGGTGAAGACGCACTCTGCCTGTCGCAACAGAATTTCAAGCACGGGCGGCAAGATCTACGTGGGAAGCGCCGACGAGACCAGCGAAGATCGGGACGTTGCGGCCGCCACGCTCATGCAGCATCCGGGGCGTCCGCGGCCCAATGGACGGGGTTTGAGCACCCCCATCAGGCCGGCCACTCCTAATATGTGAGCATGATTCTCTGGTACAAATCAGCAGCCTTGGTCAGTTGATCGATTTCAACGAACTCGTTGTTCGTATGGGCTTGGGCAGTACGCCCGGGTCCGATAATCACACACGGGATCCCAGCCAATGACAGCTGATTTGCATCCGAGCCGCCGGTGGCTCCCTTCTGCTCTCCGGTCCCCGCGACGTGGGCACAAGCCGCTCCTGCGACTGCTGCAATTTTGCTCGACCCGGAACTGATTGGAGGCGGGTCTTCCAATGCGGGAAGCAATGACCGAACATTGATCTTGTCTTCGCCCTGGCGAAGGCCTTCCAGTATGCTTTCTACCTCCGCCAACGCGTCCTGCGGCCGCTCCCCGGGTATGAGACGCCGATCGACCCAGATACGGCATACCGGCGGTACAGTGGTAAGTTCCAAACCTCCTTCGATGAGGCTCACGGTCAGCTGTGATGACCCTACCAATGGGTGCTGCGCCCGAGACACAAGGGATCGATGGTGCTCATCAAGTGCCAATACCACCTTGGCCATGCCCGTGATCGCGTTCACTCCGAGATGAGGCTTCGACGTATGAGCCGGTACACCCTGAACCTCGATTTGCCAGCGGACAGAACCCATGTGAGCTACAACGAGCTCTAATTCGGTGGGTTCACCGACTACCGCACCCTCATAAGCGACACCGGAATCGGCTATAGCGCGGGCGCCAAGTTTGCGGTACTCTTCGTCAATGCTGGCTGCCACAACAACCGTGGCCCGGGGCTGCCGTTCACCAAGTGAGCTAAGCGCAATCAACATAGCTGCAAGTGAGCCTTTTGTGTCGCAGCTACCTCGCCCATATATTCGCCCGTCCCGTTGCTCACCCGAGAATGGATCTGATTCCCACCTATCGATAGGAACGGTATCCATATGAGCAATGAATAGAATACGCCTATCGGGTTCTTTCCCAGGTACCCAGGTCAGGAAATTCGAGCGACCATCGGCCACCTCCTGTATCCCGTAAGCCAGCTTCCGCTCCTTGCAAAAACCCTCGAGGAACTTGGCTACACCTTGCTCTCCACTACCTTTTGGCGACAGCGATGGATTGATGCTCTCGATCTTTATAAGATCTTGGAGAAGTCCGATAGTCTCGGCGCTCTGGGTCGACATGTACTCTCCTGTGTGCATGAACTAGCCGTGTCGCTCTTACTTCGACCAGCTCTTGGCCAGATTGATTACGCGATCGACTTCATCGGCGGTGTTGTAAAGATGCAGGGAAAACCGGAGCATGCCTCTGCGTATTGAGACGATTACCCCGTTCTTCGTGAAATGCTCGTGAAGCGACCGAATGCGGGCGTCGACTGGGCGCCCTTCAACAAGATCGCTGGAATCGCCAACGGCTACGATACTTCCAGTGTGAGCGCCTGGTGGCCCGCCGCAGACCGGAAGCCCGATATCTAAGAGACCAGTGGCCATACGTTTTGCGAGTGAGGTAACGCTCTGGTCGATCGCCTCGGTTCCGATATCAAGTAGCTGGCCCATTGATGCATATGCAGCCAACATGCCAGGGAAGTTGTAATGCCCGATATCAAAGCGGGGCGCGCCAGAGCGCAACTTTACAAAACTAGGTACCGGAGCTGATTCTGGCGCGTTTCCGAAATCTACGCTGAAGCGCGCAAGATAGGCCGGGCTCAGCCGATCGGCCCATTCTTTACGGCAATATAAAAAACCCGATCCATAAAGACCCATCAAACCCTTCACAGTGGACACTGCTACACCGTCTACGCCAAGTCGATTGACGTCGGTGTGGAGTATCCCAACAGATTGCGTCGCGTCCGCCAAAAGAAATGCACCGTAGTGCCTACAGGCTTCGGATATCTGCTCCATGACGGTCCGAAACCCCGGAACCATCGTCACCGTCGCCAAGGCAACAACGCGGGTATGAGAATCAATCGCCTTTACGAATGCATCAGGGGGAATTGAGCCGTTATCCGGCTCTACGACTCGCAACTCGACATTGTAGCGGTCTCTGATCTGAATCCATGGCAAGATATTATTTGCGTGTTCCAATTTTGGGCATAGAACGACGTTGTCTCCATCTCTCCAATCGATCGCATTAGCGATGATGTTGATGCCTTCCGATGCATTCTTGGTAATTGCAATTTCATCGTGATCTGAATTGATAAATTGTGCGAACCTAGCGCGAGTACGCTCGACGTGTTCGAGCATTCTTTCTTCGTCGTTTAGGCCATGCAGCCGATTGTTCAAATGAGGCTCGATTGAAGCCAATGTTGTGCTTGATATGAGGCCCTGGTTCGCGACATCCATGTAGATGGCGTTTGCTGTGGCTGGAAACTCCTTTCGGAGGATGTCCAAGGGAAGCATATGGCTTTCTCTCCTGGGAGTGCGGACGGCGGTTGAGCTACCTTGTTCAGGCGATCGTTCCGGCAAGGGTAAGAATGCCGCCAGACTGGTCTGCGCTGACCTGCCCATTTTACACGGTGCTCGTGCCGACTTTGGTCTAACATTCGGTCTCCCACGCCGCATTCCTGCGCCAAACCGCGATTCACGCAGAGATCGCGAGCCATTCTCGCGGATCACTGAAGCGTCTCGACGGAATGCAGCTGCAACAACTGCCTCACGAGAGATCAATTTGGGTAATTCTCAGACCGCGGATAGGGCTTCTTACCAGTGCTTGGAGCGACGTTAGCCTGACTGAGCCGACGACCTTCTCCTCCAGCCCCACACCCATGCGGATCATAGTTCACTCGCGGCCGACGCGCGAGGGCCGTAAGGCATCCGAAAGCCGGGGCCGGTTCATAGCCTGACTCTCATGGTCTCCGATTTATGCTGCAACGCCGACACCCTTGGTGATGTCGCTCCCTAACACGCTTGCCTCGAACTGATGCGAGCGTGCTGCAACTCATGTTTTCTGCGCCTGAGCAACGAGATCGGTAGGATCTTTTCGACCGGGGATCGCCCCCACCCGATCGAATCTGCCGTTCTTGCGCTGGCCCGCAACTGCTCACCAGCAACGCCCATCGATTCAGCGGCACCCCTCAGATAGTTATACTATGCCGGTATTGTGCGCAGATGGCGAAAGAAACGCCGATTTTCTGCGACTTGGACCGACTTTAGCGCCGAGAGGGCGTTTGGCACTTGCTACATTTTGGACGTACGGACTGGCGGCCTTGGCATTGGCCGATATCATCATGAGCAGAGATTGTGAATGGATCTGGATCGAATTGACCGGAAGATTCTCAACGTCGTGCAGCGCAACAATCGCCTTACGACAGAGGAATTGGGCGAACTTGCCGGACTATCGGCTACCGCTTGTCAGCGGAGATTAAAGCGACTTCGAGACGCTGGCGTCATCGAAGCGGACGTTGCCATAGTTTCACCGGAAGCCGTCGGTCGGCCCCTGCTCCTGCTGGTATCCATCACTCTCGAGCGCGATCGCGCCGATATCATCGATCGTTTCAAGCAGGCAATTCGGCGGACGCCTGAGATCATGAACGCTTACTACGTTACGGGTGAAGCGGATTTTATTATTACGGTCTCTGCTCAGGACATGGCCGAGTACGAGGCGTTTACCCGTCGTTTTTTTTACGAACATCTTGAAGTAAAGGGGTTCAAGACAATCGTTGTAATGGATCGGATCAAGGCGTCGTTTGCTCTGCCAATTGCTGAAGAGTAGCCTTCAAAAGAGCCCGCCCAGGCAACCACCACGCGCCTTCCGCGGGTCGCAGTTGTCCCGCACTTCTGAATGTCGGCTGTCCTATTTTGAATGGTCCCGCATATATACCAGGGCACCTCCTCTCAGCCTGCAGGTGTTATGCGCCAATGACCAAAAAACGATGATATTCTGCGGGACCAAGGCGCCCTTCGCGCAACCAAGCTCTTTGGCACTTGCTACATTCTGGGCGGAGCGGAATTCAGGATTGTCGGTCCCCGGCTAATTGGAGCGGCTTCAGTCGGCGGAATAGCTGGGGTGCCTACGTCGCACAGAGGATGCTGTGCTCCCGGCAGCGCGGAAACGGGTCTCCCGGCTCTCGCAAGGACAAAGCGTGAAATTCGCCTGCAACCGGCAAGAAAGGAAAGTCCCCGTGGCAATTCTCAATAGCGTCGCAGAGTTTCTCCCCGAGATAGTGGCTTGGCGCCGGGACATCCATGCACATCCCGAACTGGGCTTCGACATCCCCCGTACTTCGGCATTTGTCGCCGAGCGCCTGCGCGAATTCGGCTGCGACGCCGTCGCGACCGGCATCGGCAAAACCGGCGTCGTTGGCGTCATCAAGGGCAACGGCGTCGTGAGCGACGGTAACCCAAAGGTTATCGGATTGCGCGCTGACATGGATGCGCTGCCGATCAACGAAGCGACCGATCTGCCCTATGCGTCCAAGAACAAGGGCTTGATGCATGCGTGTGGGCATGACGGCCACACCGCGATGCTGTTGGGTGCCGCGCGCTATCTTGCCGATACTCGGAATTTCGCTGGAACGGCGGTCATGATCTTCCAACCTGCCGAGGAGATCGGTACCGGCGCCGTTGCCATGCTAGATGACGGTTTGATGGAGCGGTTCGGCATCGAGCACATCTACGGAATGCACAATCGTCCGGGCTTGCCGGTAGGTGTCTTCGGAATCCGGCAAGGTCCAGTGATGGCGGCAACTGATAGCATAGAAATTAGCATTGAAGGGCGAGGGGGGCACCCTGGAAGGCCTCATGAATGCATCGATCCGATTCTGGTCGGCGCTCAGCTTGTGACGGCCCTGCAGCATATCCTGGCTCAGAACATTGACCCTGTCGACTCGGCAGGAATTTCGTTCCACCAGTTCCAGTCCGGGCAGAGACTAGTCCCCGTCGTTCCGCAAACAGCGGAGTTGGTGGGCACCATGCGGACGCTAAAGCCGGAGGTGCGCAAGTTCGTGAAGGAGCGGGTGGGCGAAGTGGTCGCCGGCATCGCCCAGATAACCGGCGCGAAGATAGATATTAAATTTCAGAGCTTCGACGCAATTCTCTTCAATGAGGTCCAGCAGACCGACCTTGCGAGAAGCGCGGCCAAGGGCGTGGCCGGTGAAAACAATGTGCTCGAGACGCCACCGGTAATGGGGGGGGAAGATTTCTCCTTCCTGGCGCAGGCGCGGCCGGGTGCTTTCGTCTGGTGCGGGAACGGTGACAGCGCCGGCCTGCATCACCCTGCCTACAATTTCAACGACGAGGCGATTCCTTATGGAACATCGTACTGGATCAAGCTCGTAGAGAACACGTTGGGATCCCGTCCGACGTCTTGATGATCGGTCTGACAAGGGCCGCAGAACGAATGAATAACTGCCGTCTTATGCCAGGCTTGAATGTAGCGGACCTCGTAAAATGAAAACTCGTTCATCCGTGCCAACATCTCTTGAGGGTCTGTCGGCGTGCGAATGCCTGGAACTCTACCGAAGGCGGCAGCTCTCGCCTGTTGAAGTCGTCGATGACTGTCTCAGCCGCATCGACGCCAACAACCCGGCGCTGAACGCATTTTGCCTCGTCGACCACGAAGGGGCCAGGTCTGCTGCCCGGGCCTCGGAGGGTCGATGGATGAAGGGGGAACCAGCCGGAGTACTAGATGGCATTCCGGCCACCATCAAAGACCTCACCTTGACACGAGGCTGGCCGACAAGACGTGGCTCATTGTCCGGCAGCACCGAGGGACCCTGGACTGAAGACGCCCCTGTTCCAGCCCGTATCCGTGAGACCGGTGGCGTTATCCTGGGCAAGACAACCACTCCAGAATTTGGCTGGAAAGGGGTAACAGACAGCCCGGTCTACGGGATCACCCGCAATCCCTGGAATCCTGACCTGACACCAGGCGGGTCGTCGGGAGGGGCGGCAGTTGCGGCTGCGCTCAACCTTGGCTTTCTTCATCAGGGTAGCGACGGCGGGGGATCAATCCGGATACCGGCGAGCTTCACGGGGACCTTCGGCTTCAAGCCAACCTTCGGCATCGTTCCGCAATGGCCAGCTAGCGCCATGACAACGCTGTCTCATTTGGGGCCGGTGACCCGCACCGTTGCGGATGCGATCCTGATGATGAATGTGATTGCACGAAAGGACGCTCGCGATGGCTATGCGGGTCCGGCGTACCTAGGTCTCGACCCCGATCCAGCAAAGACCACCATCAGGGGCCTGCGGATCGGCTACAGTCGGAACCTCGGCTATGTCAAGGTGGCGCGAGATATCCAAAACGTTACCGATAATGCGATCGACCAGCTTCGAGCTCTTGGGGCCGAGGTGGCCGAAGTCAATCCGGGATTTGCGGATCCGGTGGAGGTGTTTTCTACATTCTGGTTCGCTGGCGCCGCCCGTATTGTGTCACGAATGAACAAACAGCAAAGACAATTACTAGATCCTGGCTTTCTGGAAGGTGCCGAACGCGGGCTGAAGATCACCCTTACCGAATTTCAGGAAGCTGAGGCGATGCGGTTCGAGCTCTCCGCTCTGATGGCGAAGTTCCACGAAAATTACGATCTCTTGGTCACACCGACGATGCCTATCGCGCCGTTCCCCGTCGGGCGAAATGTGCCGGATGATAGTTACAAGGGGTGGGTGGACTGGACGCCCTTCACCTACCCTTTCAACTTGACCCAGCAACCAGCAGCATCGATTCCATCGGGCCTGGATGATCAAGGGCTGCCCGTCGGGCTACAACTGGTCGGCGCGCGCTATTCCGACACCTCCGTCCTAGCCGCGGCATATACGATCGAAAGTCGCCTGGGGCTTCCTTCTTTCGCGAGGAGCAGATTCCACGCTGCCACCCCTTAAAACTTGAGACTGCCGCGCTCAAGCACCTGACGGCCTCCAAGCGGTCAAGCCACGGACGCGAATGTCATTCGATAAAGGGGCGCGGCGTCATAGATGGGCAGTCCTGTCCTACGACGGATTGCTGACGTCACCATCGGGGACAATGTACATTCAAATAGGAGTGCGTCAATCTTGGGATGTGCGGCGCGAAGTCGCGACACAGACTGCAACCCGGGGACTCCATTTCGGTAACACTAGCCGGCCGCGTATTACCTTCGATGCCGCCGATGGCTACTCTTGCCCCTGCGGATGAATCCATGCCCAGCAGCTCTTCGCCGCAGTGTCTTGAGTCTGCGGCCAGACGGCGAGCTTTGCGCCGGCCGGAAGCTGCCGGAGGAGCGTGGGCGCCAGTAGCAGGCTCGACATGGCCACGGGAAGTTTGACAGACGTGGCCAGTGCAGCCTGGCACCAGATACTGAAGCCGCAGTCCCTGGTTATCGCGACGGCTCCGCGCTCAACCAACCGCCTGGCAGCTGCAATGTAGGCCGGCTCGAGAGAGGCATCGCCAGGACTGACCCTCTCCGCCAAAGCCCCGGCCGCGGTCTCTATTATAATTGGGAAGTCGAAGTTGCCGGGTTGAAGACCGACCCCGATGCGGTGGCGGAAATTCACCAGGGCGCAAGTCCGATCTCCAGCCTGTGATTTTTGCAACACTGGCCATCCAATGAGGATCCAACTGCCGTCTGATCGTGACAATTCAGCTGCGTCAAATGCCTTTGCCGCCAAGATGGCGCGTATCGTCAGGTTGTGCTGACCAAGCTGGGACGCTCTACGAGCGCAGGAATCCTGCATTCGCCTGACGCTTCCGGCTCGGTTGCAAGGCTCGGGAATAGTAATGACGAAACAGTGGATCAGCACGCCGTAAGCCCAGTGCAAAAAATGCGGGCTTCGTGCCGAACCTTTTTTTGGAACGGCGGGCGCGGATCTCATCATTGAGATTACCGGAAAGCCTGTCCGGACTTTTCCGAAGCCGCACTGTTATCCTGTTCGAGAGCGACGCATCGATGGTTCCTTTCCCCGCCTCATCGACAAGCTCACCCGTGTCCACTTGGCTCATCCACGACGACTTCGGCAACCATGCTCTCTCCGATCAGCAGCGCTTCCACCTCTTCGAAAATCGTCGAGGAGCGCTATCAGAGAAAATCCACCCTGATCACCGCCCAGGTCCCCGTGGCAAGCTGGCACGACCTTATTAACGACAGCACGGTCGCCGACGCTATACACGACCGCTCGTGCACAATGCACACCGCATCGCCCTTCAGGGCGAGAGCATCCGAAGAAAAAAGCCTCGGCCCTCTTGACCGACTCCGAGAACACCGAAATCAATCAGCCCTACAGCAACCAGGCTGCCGAGGACCAACCTCGACGAACTGTCGGACTTTTGTGAAAACGCTGTCCGGGAATTAGCGGAATCGCTGTCCAGCTTTTGAAGCGCGCAATAACACTATGGCCGTCATCGAAATGAGCAAGGCGAAGTGCTGATTGCCGCGTTTGTTCCGGGATTAAGCGCCAGCCTCTCAAGAAGATTTATGCCGACTCGCCATCATTGTTGAAACTGCTGCAGCGCTCGCACGTTGAAGCCGGCCAGGCCGGGCATACGATTATGCGGATCGCCTTCGCCCAACTTCAATTCTGGACGCCAGGGCTCGATGTAAGGGACCGGCGAGCGTCAAAAGACTGCGGATGGGTCGCCGCTCGTCCCCTGGGATACGATCTCTGTCGGATTTTGTCGCGCCTGCGACATAGTGGTTGTGCGGGCCAGTTTAGTACCTGATATGACCGTAAGTTTGATATCAAACTCAAAGCACTGGCCGACGTGCATTTTGCGAGGTTGGCACGGTTTTTGAAGCGATCATTTCGCGTCGGAGCGCTCTCATCCGCCGGTTATCATCTGTTTTGGCATAAACCCTGCATAAGGCTTTATTGATGGTACCGCAACCCAACTCGCCGTCTTTCGAGCTACTTGGGCAAAAAGAGCACCGCCAGCGGAAAGGGTCGGGAACCGGAGAGGGAACCGGGTGGTGGACCTATGTTTGTGGAGGGGGTTGTGAAAAGGGTCAGCCATGGTGCTTCGAGCCTCTTGTACTCGTGCAGGTCGTCAATGTTGATATAGCGGTTGGCCTCCATCCAGTTTTCATTGGTTTCGTGACAGCAGACAAACGTCAAAGGAGATAGCTCATGCGAGTAGCCATCGTAACGAACAGTGATTTCAACGGTGTGATTAACCGGTTCGGTCAGCCTTGTCCGCAGCCGCCGCAGCCTTGGCCGCATAGCGGCACGTTGGAAGATGTGGTGGCGGCACTTCAAGAGGGCGGCCACGAGACGGTAGTGTGTGAAGGCGATAAAGGACTGCTCGCCAGTCTCGAGCGGTTCATGCCACCTGATCCGCAAGGTCGCCCCTCGGGAATGGTCTTCAACTTGGCGGAGGGAATTCAGGGCGAAAAGCGTTACACTCATGTTCCTGCCATGCTTGAGATGGCCGGTGTTCCATACACTGGATGTAGCCCCTTCGGGATTGGGCTGACGGGAGACAAAGTCATTACCAAAATGCTCATCCGCGATCAGGGCGTGCCGACTCCGAACTTTCGCGTGATGCGTCGCGGCACCGAGAACACCGGCGACCTGAGATTCCCAGTGGTAGTGAAGCCGCGGGAGGAGGACTGCAGCTTCGGATTGCAGATCATACATGAACACTCTAAGTTGCGGCAGGCCGTCGAAGTGATCGTCACGCAGCATGCTCAGGATGCGCTAGTGGAGGAATACATCGAGGGGCGGGAAATCTGCGTTGCGTTGCTCGGAAACGGGGAGCCCGAAGTTTTGCCTCTAGTGGAGCAGGACTTCGGTGACCGCGAAACGCGTGTTATGAATTGGGATGCGAAGTACGTGGCGGCCGCAGCGGTGCCCAAGATTTGCCCGGCGAAAATCGAGAGCGGGCTTGAGACGATGTTACGGGATATTTCGGTTGCGACCTTCCGTGCCTGCCACTGCCGGGACTATGCCCGCGTCGATTTCCGGATCGATCGCTCAGGCCAACCGTTTGTCCTAGAGATGAACTCGGTGCCGGCCCTTGGTATACACTCCAGTTATGGCACAGCTGCAACGGCCGGCGGACACAGCTTCGTAAGCTTGATCAATCGCATCCTCAATGTCGCCCACACCCGCTATTTCGGAATCGGCGTCTCATAGTGGATTGATCGGATCAAAAGAGTCCGATTTCGGGATTCCGTTTTGCGGTTTGGCGTGCGAGTTAGATGCATGCGCAATAGCATCCCCCTTCACCGTTTTGGCCAGCGACCGTCAGCGCCTGCAAGCGCTCGTCGCGGCGCCAGGAAGCCCGCAAGCACGTTCGGGGGCCGCATCGTCGCGCTGTGCTTCGAACCACGAAGCCAAAGCATACTTGGACCACCGGCTAGGTCGAGCGAATGAACCGCACCATCAAGGACGCGACGGGCAAGCGTTTCCACTACGACGATCATGACCAACTGCGTCGGCATCTTGCCGACTTTGTTGCGGCCTACAAATTTCGGCCGCAGGCTGAAGGCCCTCAAAGGTCTCACCCTACGAGTTCATCTGCAAGGCATGGGCTTCCCAGCCCGAGCGCTTCACTCTCAATCCGCTCCACCAAATGCCTGGACTTGTCTATTCGGCGTGTTGAAGTCAATCCCATTCAAGCTTCCTAGGCTGACCTGCCGACGCGATTATCCTAGCCTGATTGATGTAACCGCGGCGTCAAACCGAGATACGGCCCCACGTCCTTCGAATTCCTGAAGGGGGCAGGAATATCGACCGTGGCGTTGAAACCCAGTGCAACGATAGGGCCGACGCCCAGCACGGTCATCAACCGCCTGCAAACCGTGTCACCCCTCACGATCGACAACAGTCTTTCGTGTAGCACCGTGAACTGCTCGCAAAGTTTCCGACGGGCGGTGAGCAACGTCTCCATGATGTCTCGAGTTCCGGAATGTCACCGGAAGGGTCCCGGATGCGATCCGCGAATTTGCCGGCCGTCGACAATGCCAACTTTGAGACCGAAGTTACGAAACAGGCCACGGATGTCGTTCTCGATGGCGATGGCCTTTTCCTGAAGCGACTTGAGGGCCGTCAGCAGCGCCCGGCGATTCTGGGTCGTCAGCGTCTTGACAGTAAGACCGTATGTCCGCCTCTGCCGATGAGGTGGCTCGCCCTACACTGCGCGTCCGAGGGTTGCTCGGACGGGCCGAGCCGATCCTCACCACAGGAGGACGAGCCGTGGCGGATTATAGAGAAGCATTTGTCGGAATCGATGTTGCGAAGCTTAAGAACGCTATTGCGATTGCGGAGGCAGGCCGGGAAGGAGAGGTTCGGTTCTTCGGTGAGGTCGACGCGTCGGCGACCAGCATGCGGCGGGTCATAGGCCGGATCGCCAGCCGCTTTGATTACGTGCATTTCTGCTATGAGGCTGGGCCGACCGGGTACGGCCTTTATCGCCTGATCCGGTCGCTCGGGCACGAGTGCACCGTGGTTGCACCATCATTGATACCAAGGAAGCCCGGCGATCGGGTGAAGACGAACCGTCGAGACGCCATTTCCCTTGCCCGACTATTGCGCGCCGGCGAGCTGACCGCGGTGTGGGTTCCCGATGAAGGGCACGAGTCCATACGGGATCTTGTTCGCGCGCGGGCGGGCGCGGTCGAGACGCTGCGGGTCCATCGCCAGCAGGTGAGCGCATTCATGCTCAAGCACGGCCGTAGCTATCCGCGAAAGAAGAGCTGGACGATGCGCTATCTACGCTGGCTTCAGGAACAAGGTTCGATCATCCCGCGCATCAGATCGCACTCCAGGAGATGGTCGAGGCGGTGCGCGTCTCGAAAGAGCGGGTCGAGCGGCTGGAGCGTGTGATCGAAGAGTTCGTCCCGGCCTGGTCGCTGGCACCGATCGTGTGGGCGCTTCAGACATTGCGTGGGGTAGACCTAATTGTCGCCGTGACGTTCGTCACCGAAGTCGGCGACGCCAGCCGGTTCGAAAGCCCACGCCAGCTCATGGGATATCTCGGTCGGGTCCCCGGCGAGCGCTCAACCGGGGAGACAGTCCGGCGCGGCGGCATCACAAAGGCAGGCAACGGTCGGGTTCGCCACATGTTGGTCGAGAGCGCCTGGACCTATCGACATCCGCCCAAGGTCGGGAAGGCGAAGCTATACCGGTTGGAGCAGGCGTCACCGAAGGTGCGTGAGATCGCCTGGAAGGCGCAGTCCCGCCTGACAGCCCGCTACCGCATGCTGAGCGCTCGGGGCAAACGGACAACGGTCGTCTGCACCGCGATCGCCCGTGAACTGGTCGGCTTTATGTGGGCAGTCGCAAGGGAGGCGCGCGTCACCTGATCGCTCGCCGCGATGGCGCACATATCGCGCATGGGCGGAGGCGGGACCACGGCAGGGGAATGCCCGTCAGACGCTTTGTGGCCGGCAAATCGACCGACGCCCGCAGTAAGATAGGAACAGCCCCGGACGCACAATCGGGAATGCGGTAGCCAACCCGCGCATCAGAGCTTGATCACCGACGTCCTTCAGTTCCGCCTCCCCACCCATGCGCGATCATCAGAATGAGCAGCCGTTCCTCGGATCGGGCGACCTCATGCGTTCCAAACCTTGACAGCGGACATCAGAGCGGTGTTTCCGGACCACCTTTCGGGAGTGGTCGCGATCTGTGAGGTTGCCGATCCTGTATTGGGATCGGAGATCG